>CALDYQ010000038.1 GCA_937944385.1 uncultured Burkholderiales bacterium
CGGCGGAGGATGTCGAGTGGCTGCTCATGACGGCGAACGATAGCCGAAGCGACGCGGGATGGGCACGAGCATGGCCGCCCTTACTGCCCTTCCGTCCGCGCGGCAGCGGCCGGGTCACGCCCCTACAATCGGCCGCATGCCTACGCCCCGCAAGACGCTCCTCCTGACCGGCGCCTCACGTGGCATCGGCCACGCCACGGTCAAGCATTTCCACGCCGCAGAATGGCGTGTGATCACGGTATCGCGCCAGCCGTTCGACAAGATCTGCCCCTGGCCCCAGGGCGAAAAGGACCACATCCAGATGGATCTGGATGACATGGACGCCTTTCCCGACGCCTTGGCCCACATCAAGGCCAAGCTCGCCGAGCCGGAGACCGGCGGGCAACTCGCGGCACTCGTCAACAATGCCGGCATCTCGCCCAAGCTGCCCGGCGGTAAGCGCATGGGCGTGCTCGACACCGATCTCGTCGCTTGGCGCAGCGTCTTCAACGTCAATCTCTTCGCCACTGCCCTGCTCGCTCGCGGGCTCTTCGACGAACTGAAGGCAGCGCGCGGCTCGGTCGTCAATGTCACCTCGATCGCCGGCAGCAAGGTGCATCCCTTTGCCGGTGTGGCTTATGCGACCTCCAAGGCGGCACTCGCCGCCCTCACCCGCGAGATGGCTTTCGACTTCGGGCCGCACGGTGTACGTGTCAACGCCATTGCCCCTGGTGAAATCGACACCTCGATCCTTTCTCCCGGCACCGAAGAGATCGTCGAGAAGCAGATCCCCATGCGCCGACTCGGCAAACCGAGTGAAGTCGCACAACTCATCTACTTCCTCTGCACGTCGCAGAGCGCCTATATCAATGGGGCGGAGATACACATCAACGGCGGCGAGCATGTGTGATGTTCTGCTGCGCAGTGCAATGACTTTGTTGCAGCCTGCCTCGTGTGGGCCGGCCACACGTCGGCCGTCTGCGCCGCGTCCTTGCACCGCTCGCGACGAACATCCCGCGGAGACGCCGAAGGATCTGCTGCGCGGCCCGATTGCTTTGTCGCGTGCTCGCTCTGCGCTCGCCTACCGGCGAGGCATGTCTCGCGCCTCGCTGCGCGGCTTCAGGGCTGCGTCACGTGGTGTGCGGTCAGGTGCGCGGTGAGCGTTCTTCATGCCGTCGTCCGCTGGTGGCGTGCGGATGGACTGGTCTTTGCAGGTTCACTCGCCTTTCTCACGCTGCTCGCGCTCGTGCCGATGCTTGCGGCGGCGTTCTGGCTTGGTGAGCAGCACGAGGTGCTCAAGGCCGGTGAACAGGCGCTGAGAGATTTCCTCTACTCGAACCTGCTGCCGGATACAGCGCGCCAGGCGGGCGGATTGCTCGATCGCCTGCGGGCCAATGCGCGCGGCCTGGGCGAGGTCGCCATCGCCGTCATCGCCGCCGACCTGCTCGTGAAGACACTCGCGATTCATGTCGCGTTCGACCGGATCTTCCGGGCCGGGGGGCGGGACGTCATGGGGCACGTCCGCGGCGCGCTCGTCTTGCTCGTCGCGATCCCGGTGTTGGTCGGTGGCCTCTACTGGCTCCTCAGGTTCATCGAGCGCTTCCTGCTGCGCATGTTGCCTGCCATCCAGCCGTGGCTCGACCCGGCCTTCGAGCCTGTTGCGATTGGCCTTCCGCTCGTGCTGGCGCTTGCCCTGGTCTACCGCTATGTCCCTCAGGGGGTGCGCTCCTGGCGCTCGCCGTTCGCTGCTGCACTCGTCGTGGCGGTCGCGCTCGAAGCCGTCCGTTGGGGGCTCTCGGCGTATGTGGCGAATCTCGCCGCGCTGCGATCGCTCTACGGGACGACGATTGCGGTGCCCGTATTTCTCGTGTCCCTGCTTGCGACCTGGGCGCTCGTGCTGATCGGTGCTGCGCTCGTGGCGGAGCGCTTCGCTGCAGGGCGCGGCCGACCCGCGCGGTCCTGACCCGCGAGGCCCGGACGTCCATGACCACGGAAGCCTTCCTGCGCGCCGGCCAGATGCAGGTCGAAGCGGAAGGCGAACCGAGCGAAGGCGTCGCACGTTCGCTTCAAGCCAGCGTGCTGGTCATCCCTATCGCGGAGCACTTTCTGCGTGCATGGGGGGAGGCAGGGCATGACGTCTGTGTCGGCAGCGCATCGCGGCGCACCCCTCGTCGTGCTCGACTATGCCAGCGTGAGCTCGTTGGGGCGAACGGCGCTCGACGATGTCTCATTCAAAGTGAAACCCCGGGAGCGTATCGCCCTGCTCGGCGCCAATGGCGCGGGGAAGACGACGCAGCTCAGGTTCAGCGTGCTCGTGCCTTGAAGCTGAGGCGGGCGGCTGAGGCGGGCGGCTGAGGCGGGCGCACGAACTCCGACCGTCGCGAGGCCGCGGTCGCGCTGGCCCGCTGGCTGACTCGCCCCCACGCACAGGCCCTGATCGGCGCTTTCCGAATCGATGGCGAGCAAGCCCTCGTGCCCGCGGCGGCACCGGGGCAGTGACCCCCCCGACCCGCGCTGCGCTTTCAAGCGCTTTAACAGGCCGTTGAAAAATCCCCCGTCCGAGTCCGCGTTGGCCGCTACGATCTGAAGCCATTCCAGAACAACGGCGACGAGAAAGATGAGAGGCAATGCAAACTTCCAGGGGGCGATGTTCAGCTACATCAGCCTTGA
>CALDYQ010000039.1 GCA_937944385.1 uncultured Burkholderiales bacterium
TTCGAGCCAGCCGCTGCGGAACTCGAATTTGCCCGAGGGGGTTTTCAGCAGCTTCGCCTTGACTTCCTCCGGCGTCATCTTTTTCGCGTAGTCTTTCCCGTCCCACTCGTAGAACTCGCCGTTACGCTGCTGCCAGAGGTAAGGCTTCTTGTACCAGACGCCTTTTTCTTTCCAGCTTTCGAAATCCTTGACACCGTTGTCACCCGGATTGGCCTCGAAACCCTTCGCGAGGTGACGAAGCACGTTCTCGGTGTCCTTGAGGGCTTTGTAGTACTCGCCCATCGGGCCCTTGATCCGCTTGCCGATCTCGATCAAGACGTCGCCAAAATACTTCGTGTCATAGAGCGGCTTCACGGCGGGCACGCGCAGCTGAGTGAGTGGCCAGCCTTCGAACGGATAGGATGGCGCGTCCTGCAGCCGCTCGAGGTAAGTGTGATCCGGCAGGATGAGGTCCGCCATCAGCGCCGTCTCGCCCGGGAATGGGCTCGTGTCGATCACGAAAACCTCCTTGAGCGCCTCCTCCCACTCTTTGCCATTGGGCGCAGTCCACACCGCGTTGTTCTGATAGAACATGATGGTGTCGAGTTTGTACGGCTTGCCCTTGAGGGAGTTGGGACCAACCTCCTGCATCATGTTGTTCGCGAGCAGGTAACCGTCCTCGTGCCCCTTGAGGTCGATTCGGGGCTGGTTCTTCCATGGACCGTTCTTGGCATAGTCGTCCATGTAGTCCTCGGCGTTGACCGGCATCGCGCCGTAGCTCGGGCCCATCTGATACATCATGCCGCCCTTCGCGAAGAGCGAGCCGACGAGGGCGTTGAGCGAATGCACCGCCATGCCGTTCAGGATGCCGTTGCTGTGCGCGTGCACGCCGCGCTCGAAGATCGCCATCGCGGGACGGGTGCTGCCGAACTCGATCGCCGTGGCCACGATGTCGCGGGCAAGGATCGTTGTGATCCCTTCCGCCCACTCGGGTGTGCGGTCTTTGAGTTCGATGTTCCACCATTCCACGAGACCGCGCGTCCATTTTTCCTCGAACAGCGCGGGGTCGACGGTCTGGCCGGCCTTGAAGCGGTTGACTCCGTCCTTGAAGTCGCCGACGAAGGAGCGCTCCCAGAGCCCCCGGGTGAGGATCACGTGCGCCACGGCGAGCGCAAAGGCACCATCGGTCCCCGGCTTGATGAGCAGCGCCCGGTCGCTCGCCGCAAGCGTCGTGTTCATGTGGACGTCCACCGCCGTGACGCGCGTCTTCGGCGACTTCGATCGCATGTAGCCCCACATCTGCATCACGTTGTTGTACGGGCGGAAGGCTTCGAGGAAGCCACAGCCCATGAGCAACAGGTAATTGCAGTTGTGGTAATCGTGCGCGTTGTACGAGGCGTTGCCGTCAGTCGCCTGCTTGCTCTTGATGCTGCCATCCGAGCACATCGACGAGTGACCGATGGCGACGTTCGGTGAGCCATAGAGCTTGCCGAACGTGCCCTGGAGCCCTGCGCAGGAGGCTCCCCAGCCGCGACCATAGAGCAGCGCGAAACGATGGCTCTCCCCTTTGTCACGCAGGGCGTTGAGTCGCGCCGCCACGGTGTCGAGCGCCTCGTCCCAGGAGATCGGGACGAACTTCGGGTCTTCGTTGCGGCCCTTCTTCGGGTTGGTCCGCTTCATCGGCCCTTTGAAGCGATCGGGGTCATACAGGATGTAGGCACCGAGCGGCCCCTTGGGGCAGAGCTTGCCGTTGGCAATCGGGTGATCGGTGTTGCCATAGATGGCATGGACCCGCCCGTTGGTCGTGTAGACATCGATACCGCAGCGCGCCGGGCACTGATGGCAGATGTTCTTGGTGATCTTGGTCTCGGGCCCCGCAGCAGGCTTGGCTTGCGCGCTCGTCTCCCGGAGCGTGCCGCCACCGATCGCCCCGGCGGCGATGCCGCTTGCTGCACTGGCCTGCAGAAAGCGGCGCCGTGTCAGCGCGGGCTGGAAAAGGCTATCTAAGATTCCCATGTGTTGTCCTCCTACGCGGATTGGGATGAAATGGGTCGGTCAGGAATGAATTCCGAAGAGTTGGCGACGGGCATCAGCGATGAAATCGCTCGATTTGGTACAGGTCGGGCAGACGAATGACCGCCCGGCCGCGCGCATCTCGGCCGAGGGCGTAAAGACGGCGCCGCAGCTCGAACAGGTCTGCTGTCGGTGTGTGATCAGGCGCACGGACTGGCGCTCACCGCCCGTTCGCGACAGGTGGAGCGCACCCTCAGGGCAGCTCCGCACGCAGGCGCCACAGCCGATGCAGCGCGGGCTGTCGAACAACAAATGCGCGTCCGCTCCGTTGTCGAATACCGTGAGTGCCGTGGTCGGACACAAGGCGACGCACATCCGGTGATCGCAACAGCTGTCATCCACGGCGAGGGCGGGAAACAGCTCTTCCGGGAGTTCGCTGCCGCTCACTGCGGCAAGCTGAGTGAGCGAGGCGACGAGGCGCGTCCGATCGGGCGACGGTCGCCGCTTGGCCGCTGGATAGGCCGCACGTCCATCACCGCCCATCGGCGTGACGGCCGTCGGCATGGCGGGCGACTCGGCGACCCCACGCGTGAAGAACCAGCGTCTGGCCGGGTTCGCTGGCGCGTCTTCGGGTTTGCTTTGGGGACGCTCCGCCGGGCGCTCGCCAAGAGGAAGTGGCTCGCTCACGAGCTGCGGCAGTTGCTTCGCGCCAACGCTTTCGAGGAGCAGTCGCGCTTCCTCGACCACGGCACTCGCAGGATGCGGCGCATCCTGTCCCCACTTCGCTGCGCTACAGCCCGGACACCAGCCGCGATCGATGATTTCGACCGCCTCGCTCGCGGCTGCGAGCGAGCAGAGGTGGCTCGTTTTGAGTGCGGCAAGACAAGGCAAGACTGTCGTGCCAGGTGCGCGCGCATGCTCCGGAACGAGCGCGCACTCGATTCGCCGGGGTAGGCGCTCGACAGGGGTTGGCGTGGACGGAGAGGCACTCGATGTCGCCGGGGTAACCTTGCAATCTTCCTTGCCGCGCGTTGTTTGATCCTCGCCGCGCGTTGTTTGACTACGCAGCTCGTCCCAGCGCGCAACGATTTTCGAGACGTCGGGCAGCGTGAGGGCCTCGGTCGGACAGACGACGGTGCATCGTCCGCACCCGGTACACGCCTCGCTGAGACGAACCGCGTCAAGCTCGACGGAGAGGGCCCCGACCGGGCATGCATCACTACATGCTCGACACTGGCCGAAGCGGCTGCGCAACGGCAAACAGGCCGCCTCGTCATGCAGCAGGGACTTATCCTCGCGCAGTGAGCGCAGCGAGCGGTCCAAACGTCCTCCTTGTTCGTTCGATCGTCGGCGCGCTTTTGCGGCTACGCGCCTTTTCGATTTCGCAGCGTCATTTTAGCAAGTCCCGAACCAGGTGAGAAACTTTCTGATGAATCAATGCCTTAAAAGAAAAATCGAGACACCATCGGTCGACAAGACCGGTTCGGGCCGTTACCGTTTGGTAGCACAATTGACCCCCGTCTATGACTTCTGTTACCGTACGGTAACAATGAGGACAAGGTGAAGCGCTCAAAGCCACATCTCTCGGCCTGGACGCGGCGACGTTGGCTTGCTGTCACCGCGGCAGGGGCGGTGTCCGCGTGGGCCGCCGGCCAGCCGCTGGAGCGGCCGCTGCGGATCGGGCTCACGCCCGTCTTTCTCGATGACCGGCTCGGTTTGCTCAAGCGCTGGGAGAGCTACCTGCGCGCGGCACTCGGCCAGCCGATCCGCTGGGTGCAGTTCAGCAACTATTCTCAGATCGTCGATGCCTTACGCGGCGCGCGGCTCGACCTGGCCTGGATTTGCGGCTACCCCTATGTACGCGAGCGCAGCCATCTCGAGCTCGTGTGCGTGCCGCTCTGGCGGCAAAAGCCCCTGTATCAAAGCTATCTGATCGTCGATCGGGCATCGGGCATTCGCACCGTCAGCGACCTGCCGGGGCGGGTGTTTGCCTACTCGGATCCCCTGTCGAACTCGGGCTTCATCTACCCGCAGTTCTATTTGCGCAGCCGCGGCCTGGATCCGACGCGCATCTTTCGCAAAAGCTTTTTCACCTACTCCCACCGCCACGTCGTCGATGCCGTCTCCCAGGGTCTCGCCGAGGCCGGCGCAGTCGACGGCTACATCTGGGAAGCACTCGCCGAGCTGGCCCCTTCCACGGTCGCGCAGACGCGAATCCTCGAGCGATCCCCAGATTTCGGCTTTCCACCCTTCGTCGCCCCGCGCGCGACACCAGCGACACTCATCAAACGTTTTGCCGATGCGCTTGCGGCCATGCCCAGCACCGAGGCGGGACGTGCCGTGCTTGCCGAGTTGCGCCTCGACGGCTTCACAGCTGCTTCGCCCACCTTGTTCGATGGCATCGCACGCATGGCGAAGGCTCAGGGGCCCGTCGCCTGACCCCCGCGGAACCCGGCCAGCACGGACGCACACGCATGTCTCTGCCCAAGCTTCGCGTTCTCGTACCGCTCGCCATCACGACGGTCGCGCTGTTCGCCGGTGTTGCGGTGGCGCTCACGACTTACCTGCTCATCAGTCGCCATGTCGAGGAAAACGCCGAGGCGGAGACGCGCCGTCTGGCGGCGACCCTCTCGCGCGCCCTCGTTCAGCCCGTGCTCCGAAACGACATCTGGCAGGGCTATCAGCTCCTCAAGGCGGCGAGCGAAGCCGTCGCCGAGCCGAGCGCCAGCGAACGGATCGAACTCCTCGTGATCGACCTGGACAACCACGTGCTCGTGTCACCCACACCGCGCCAATATCCGACCGGCGCGCACGTGAGCGCCCTGCCACCGACCATGGCTCGCGCGGCGAGGGAGGTCGCCTCGAGTGCAAAGCAGGGGCTGATTCGGGCGACGGCGCCGGGGGAGCCGAGCCTGATCCTCGGCACCCCGATCCTGAGCGAGGAGGGCGAAGTCCTCGCGATCCTGCTCGCATCGCATCCGTTGGGCATCTCGCGGGCACAGCGTCAGGCCGTCCTCCGGCAGCTCTCGTTGCTGGGCCTGATCGCGGTCTTACTCGTCGCGCTCGCAGGCGGGGCGCTCGGCGTTCGGCTCACCGCACCGCTCGACCAACTCCGCGAGGCAATCCAGCGGGCGCCACGACGCCCCCAGTTCCCGCCCCAGAACGAATCGGTGGCCCTCGAGCGGCTGAGCGGCAGACGAGACGAGATCGGGGATCTCGCGCGCACCTTCGGTGACTTGCTCGACCAGATCGCCGCATCCCAGGAGCTCGAGCGCCATGTCCTCGAGGCAGAGCGTCTGGCGAGCATTGGGCAACTCTCTGCCGGCATCGCGCATGAGGTCAACAACCCGCTGGGCGGCATGCTCGCTGCGATCGAAAACCGGCGCCTGCGCGGCAGTCTGGACGAGACGACGAAGAACACACTCGCACTGCTCGAACGTGGCCTGCGCCAGATCCACGAAAGCATCCAGGCGCTCCTCAACGAAGCGCGTCGAGAGCAGCGCCTGCTCGCACCCGAAGACATCCACGACCTCGAACTCCTGCTCAAGGCCGAGGCCGATCATCTGCACTGCCGCCTCGACTGGCGCGTCGAAGCCCCCGCCGGTTGCAATCTGCCCGCGGTCGCGGTGCGCCAGATCGTGCTGAACCTCGCGCTCAATGCGCTTCACGCCGCGGGCGAGGATGGAGCGGTCAACATCGGCAGCGAACTCCATGGCAGCGAATGGCAGATCGGCGTGACCAACACCGGTCTTGCCCTCGATCACGCTCGTTTTGCCAGGCAGTGCCAGGGGCCCGAAAGTCGGCACGACGGTCGTACCGGGCTTGGGCTTTGGATTACCTCGCGACTGCTGCGCACGCTCGGGGGGCGGCTCGAGTTGCGGCAGCCGACGCCACCCTGGCAGACCGAGCTGGCCGCCATCCTGCCCGCTCCACCGACGGCGCCGTCAAGCCCGATCGACCGCAAGCCACCAGACACATCCGCCGGTCGATCGCGACCGGAGGGTTCGCATGCCCCCGGCAATGACCTGAGCAACACATGAAGATCGAGTTGATCGAAGATGACCCGCTGATGGGCGAAGCCCTCGCCGAGCGGCTCGAAATCGAAGGCATGAAGAGCCGACTGTGGCGCTCGGCGGGCGAGCTGCTGAGCGCCACACAACAGGGGCTCGTACCCGGCGATGGCGTCATCAGCGACGTGCGTCTGCCTGACCTCGATGGCCCCGCATTGCTTGCCCGCGTGCCTGCCGAGTGGCGCGCGCTGCCGTGGATCTTCATCACCGGCTACGGCACGAGCGCACAGCGCGATGCGCTGCTCGCACTCGGCGCGGTGGACTTCTTCACCAAGCCGCTCGACATGGACCGGCTCATGCAGCGCCTGCGCAGCCTGCAGCAAAAGCGCTCGAGCCCTGCAGAGGCGTCGGCCCGAGCGGTCGACACGTTCGAGTGCCCCCTCGGTGTGTCGAGCGAAATGCGCAAACTCCATCGGCTGCTCACGCGGTTGGGACGGCATTGGAGCACGGTACTGATCACGGGCGAATCCGGCGCCGGGAAGGAGGTGCTCGCCCGCTGCCTGCATCGGGAGAGCCTGCCCGAGGGCGCACCCTTCGTTGCCGTGAACGCGACTTCCCTGCCCGAATCGCTGATCGAGGCGGAGCTGTTCGGCTACGAAAAAGGCGCGTTCTCTGGCGCCCTGCGCAGCCATCGTGGTCTGTTCGAGCAGGCGGGCGGTGGCACGCTCTTCCTCGATGAGATCGGTGACATGCCGCTGCCTCTGCAGGCACGGCTACTGCGCGTGCTGGAAGACCGAACGGTGACCCGCATCGGGAGCGAGAAGCCCGTCCAGATCGACGTGCGACTCATCTTCGCGACCCACCGCAACCTCAATGAAGAGGTGCGCGCAGGGCGCTTTCGCGAGGACCTCTACTACCGCATCAACGTCGTGCACCTTCCGGTGCCCCCGCTGCGCGAACGGCCGGAGGACGTGCCGTGGCTCGCCCAGCGCTTCATCGATGGCTGGAACGCAGCCAATCCAGGGGCGAGACGACGTCTCGGTCTGGACGGCGAGCGTGCGCTCCTCGCCCGACGCTGGCCCGGAAACGTCCGTGAGTTGCGAAACTGTGTCGAGCGCGCCTGTTTGCTGTCCGAGACCGAAACGCTCGATCCCCAACTGCTTCGGCCCGAGATGTCGGCCGAGTCGAAGCCCAGCGAGCCAGAGCGTGTGCTCCCCCCGGCTTCGAACCGCGAGACCCCACTCGCACCTGCCCAACTCCAAGGCGCATCATCCGCAACGGAGCCCTCGACCGTCTCGCTCGAGTCCTATCTGCGGCAGCAGGAGCGCGCGTTCGTCCTGCAGACGCTCGAACGCTACGGCTGGCAGATGGGCCAGACGGCCGCGGCACTCGGTATCAGCCGCAAAAACCTCTGGGAGCGGATGAAGCGGCTCGGTATCCAGTAGCCCCAGCGGGGGCCGATCCCAGGAGCTCGCATGCGACACCCACGGCAAACAGACACGGTTTACGTAACATCACGTCCACCCGGATTTTGCTGCCACGAAGCGCCACGGCCTTGAGTTTGCTCGTCTCGCTCGCACCGCTCGACAACCGTGCGCTCGCCACAGTCTGTGGCGCAATGGATGGAAACCTCAGGCTGATCGAATCCAGCCTTGGCGTGGCGATCCGGCGTCGGGGTACCGAGTTCTCGCTCGAAGGCGATGCACTCGCCGTCGCCTGCGCGCGCAAGGCGCTCGAGCGGTTTCGTTACCTCGCACTTTCGGGCGATCTCGCGCTCACCGACGAGCAGCTGCATCTCACGCTCACCGAGCTCGCCCAAAGCTCCGCCCGATCGGGGGCGCTGACTGGGTCGGCCGCGGCCGATTCGCAGTTCGCCGCGCTCGAAGCTGCAGCCGGACCGATCGCACTCAAAGTCAAAAAAAACGATCTCACCGCCCGCACGCCCACGCAACTGGCGTACTTGCACGCCATCCAGCGGCACGACATCACCTTTGGCATCGGTCCGGCAGGCACGGGCAAGACCTTCCTCGCCGTCGCCTGCGCGGTGGACGCCTTCGAGCGCGAGCAGATCAAGCGCATCGTGCTCGTACGTCCGGCGGTGGAGGCGGGGGAACGGCTGGGCTTTCTGCCGGGTGACCTGATCCAGAAGGTCGATCCGTATCTGCGGCCGCTCTACGATGCGCTCTTCGATCTCATGGGCTTCGAAAAGACGACCAAGCTCATGGAGCGTGGCACGATCGAGGTGGCACCGCTCGCCTTCATGCGCGGGCGCACGCTGAACACGAGCTTCATCATCCTCGATGAGGCACAGAACACGACGCCCGAGCAGATGAAGATGTTCCTGACCCGGATCGGCTTCGGCACCAAGGCGGTGATCACCGGCGACCCCACGCAGGTCGACCTCAAGAAGGGCGAGCCCTCGGGCCTGCTCGATGCGCGGCGCGTGCTCGCCGGGGTGCCGGGCATCGCCTTCACGCAATTCACCGCGTCGGATGTGGTCCGCCACCCGTTAGTGGCCAAGATCGTGAACGCCTACGAGCGGCAGAGCAAGTGAGCCGCCTCGCCATCGCCGTGCAATACGCCAGCCGCTCGCGCCCGCTGCCCGACGAGGCAAGCGTCTGCCGCTGGGCACGCGCGGCCCTCACCGCTGCTGCCCGGCATCGGCCGGTCACGCTCTCAGAGCTGACCATTCGCTACGTCGACCGGCCCGAGGCACGGACGCTGAACGGTGTCTTTCGCGGCAAGGACTACCCAACCAACGTGCTGACCTTTCCGCTTTCGCCCGAAGTCGCCGACATCGCCATCTGTGCCGCCGTGGTCCGGCTGGAAGCCCGCGCGCAAAAAAAGACCGTCACCGATCACCACGCGCACATGGTCGTCCACGGCGTGCTGCACGCAGCCGGATTCGATCACGAGACCGAAGGCGAGGCTCTAGAGATGGAGGCCCTCGAGGTGGCGGCACTCGCGCGGCTTGGGGTAAAAAATCCGTATGAGTGACTCTGTCCCTCCGCCACGAAAGAAACCGGGGTTTTTCGATCGCCTGGCCACACTGATCTCCGGCGCGCCAGAAGACCGCGATGGCCTGCTCGAGATGCTGCGCGACGCCCACGAGCGCAACATCTTCGACGCGGATGCGCTGTCGATTTTCGAGGGCGCGCTCGAGGTCGCGGACATGACCGTCTCGGACGTGATGGTGCCGCGCTCGCAGATGGACGTGATCGAGCGCGACTCCTCCCCGGCCGAGATCATCGCCGAGATGGTGGAGACCCGCCACTCGCGCTACCCCGTTATCGGCGAGAACCGCGACGAGGTGGTGGGCATCCTGCTCGCGAAGGATCTGCTCGCCTACGTGCGCAACCCCGATGCCTTCTCGATCCGGAACGTACTGCGTCCACCCGTTTTCGTGCCTGAGACGAAGCGGCTCAACGTGCTCCTGCGCGAATTCCGCAGCCAGCGCAACCACATGGCCATCGTCATCGATGAGCACGGCTCGGTCGCGGGGCTGGTGACGATCGAGGACGTGCTCGAGCAGATCGTGGGCGAGATCGTCGACGAGTACGACGACAACGAAGAGGCGGACAACATCGTGGCCGAAAGCGCCACGCGCTGGCGCGTCAAGGCCTCGGTCGAGATCGACACCTTCAACGAGCGCTTCGGCACTGCGTTGAGTGATGAGGACGCCGGCACGATCGGCGGTCTGCTCACGACGGCCTTCGCCCGCGTGCCGCGCCGCGGCGAGTCGATCGTGCTCGAAGGCCTGCGCTTTACGATCCTCCGGGCGGATGCGCGGCGGATCTGGCTCGTCACCGTGGAGCGCGTCTGAACCTCCTCGCCCGCTCCGCCCTGGCTGCCGTCGCTGGCGGGCTTGCCGCCTGGCTCGCTTTTGCCCCGTTCGGTCTGTGGCCGGTGCTGCTCCTGGGCCTTGCGCTTCTTGCTTGGCTCGTCCAGGGCACGAGCCGCTTCTGGCGCGGTGCCGTCATCGGTTTCGCCTTCGGATTGGCCTACTTCGTGGTCGGCGTGGGTTGGGTGCGGGTGAGCCTGCATGAGTTCGGCGGCATGCCGCTCGCGCTCGCGTGGTTCTCGGCCGTGCTCTTCTGCGCCTACCTCGCGCTCTGGCCCGCCCTCGCCTGCGGCGTGGCCGCGTGGATCGCCCCGCGAGGAGGGTACGAGGCCTGGCTCGCGCGCGCCGCGGTGTTCGCCGCCGCCTGGGGCTTCGGTGAGTACCTTCGCGCGCATTTGTTCACCGGCTTCGAGTGGCTCGGCATCGCGCAATCCCAGGCCGACGCGGGGCCCTTCGCAGGACTCTTGCCGATCATTGGCGGCTTCGGCGCCGCGTTCCTGCTCGCTGCCATTGCAAGCTTGCTCGCAAGCGCACTAGCGGCGGCGCGGTCGACCGCCGATGCCGGGCGGTGGCGAGCAGGCGTGTCGCAGCTTGCGGTCGCCGCGGGTGTGCTCGCCGGCTCGTGGTCGCTCGGCCTGATCGATTGGTCGCGGCCCGAAGGCGCGCCGCTCCGGGTGTCGCTGCTTCAGGGCAACGTCGCCCAGTCGATGAAGTGGGAGCCCGAGAAGTTCCAGGCCACGCTCCAGCTCTACGAACGGCTCGTGACCGAGGCCAAGGGGCAGCTCATCATCCTGCCCGAGACGGCCCTGCCCGCACCGCTCGACCGGATCGATGCGGCCTACATCGAGCGGCTGCGCGGCATCGCCTTCGCGAAGGGTGCGAACCTGCTCGTCGGTGTGCCGCTCCGGGAAGAAGGCCGCTTCTACAACGCGGTCGTCTCGATGGGGGTGGAGCCTGCGCAGCAATACCGCAAGGTGCATCTCGTGCCCTTCGGCGAGTTCATGCCGCTACGCACTCTACTCGGCTGGTTCTATACCCATCTTTCCATCCCGATGAGCAACTTCGCGCCTGGACGGGTGGATCAGCCGTCCATCCGCGTGAACGGGCAGACGCTCGGGATCTCGATCTGCTACGAAGACGCCTTCGCTCGTGATGTGCACCGCACACTGCCGGATGCGACGCTGCTCGTCAACGTTTCGAACGATGCCTGGTTCGGCCAAAGCCGCGCCGCCCACCAGCATCTTCAGCTCGCACAGATGCGCGCCCGCGAGTTCGCCCGACCGATGCTCCGTGCGAACAACACCGGCATCACGGCCGTGATCGATTCGCGCGGCCGGGTCACCGCGCAGCTGCCGTCCTGGCGGGTCGGCACGCTCGAGGCCGAAGTGCGCGGCCACCGCGGCTACACGCCCTACATGATGTGGGGCGATCTGCCGATGCTGCTCGTGTTTCTCGCCGTGCTCGGAATCGGCGGCGCACAGCGTCTGAGGCGGCGGAGCACTGCCTCCGCGCTGCGCTCCGCCCCCTCCGAGCCTGCATAAAATCGCAGGTCCGCCCCCAAACCACCGTCGGATGCCTGACTGCCCGAAACGGAGCGGCACGCCGCCGACCGAGTCCATGCCCGACCCCGTGCCCCCCGCGCCCCCTGTGCCTTGCGCCGCCTCGAACGTCATTTCGTTTCAGGAGGCTATCCTCCGCCTCCAGACCTATTGGAACCGACACGGCTGCGCTCTTTTGCAGCCGATCGATCTCGAAGTCGGCGCGGGCACCTCACATACCGCGACCTTCCTGCGCGCGCTTGGGCCCGAGCCATGGCGTGCGGCCTATGTGCAGCCTTCACGTCGGCCGAAGGACGGGCGCTATGGCGACAACCCCAACCGCCTGCACCAGCATCACCAGTATCAGGTGGTGCTCAAGCCCTCGCCGCCCGAAATCCTCGATCTCTACCTCGGCTCGCTCGAGGCGCTCGGCTTCGATCTTTCGCAAAACGATGTCCGCTTCGTCGAGGATGATTGGGAGAACCCAACGCTCGGTGCCTGGGGCCTCGGTTGGGAGGTGTGGATGAACGGCATGGAGATCACGCAGTTCACCTACTTCCAGCAGGTGGGCGGGCTCGATTGCCGGCCGATCACCGGCGAGATCACCTACGGGCTCGAGCGCCTGTGCATGTATCTGCAGGGCGTGGAGAACGTCTACGACCTCGTCTATGCCCGCACCCAGGTGGGCGGTGTGGAGACGGTCATCACCTACGGCGACGTCTGGCACCAAAACGAGGTCGAGCAGTCGCGCTACAGCTTCGAGGCGTCGGACGCGGCGGTGCTGCTCGAGCAGTTCGCCACATTCGAGCGCGAGGCCAAGCGCCTCATGGCGGCCGAGCTTGCGCTGCCGGCCTACGAGATGGTGCTCAAGGCGGGCAACACGTTCAACCTGCTCGATGCACGCGGGGCGATCAGCGTGACCGAGCGCGCGGGCTACATCGGTCGCATCCGCGCGATCTCCCGCGAGGTGGCCCAAAGTTACTACGACAGTCGCAAGCGACTCGGTTTCCCGATGCTCCGCGGCGCGGCACGCGAGGCGCTGCTTCGGACGGATGCGCAGGCGACGGAGACGAAGGTATGAGCGCCGTCGAGAGCACCACACCGCTGCTCGTCGAGCTCTTCACCGAGGAACTGCCGCCGAAGGCACTCGAGCGCCTCTCACGTGCCTTTGCCGAGGTCTTCGAGGCCACGCTCAGAGCCGAAGGGCTCGTCGCCCCAGAGAGCACGACCGACCGCTTCGCAACCCCGCGCCGGCTGGCCTGCCGCGTCAATGCGGTGCGCGCACAGGGCCCCGAGCGGGCGATCCGCGAAAAGCTCATGCCGGTTGCCGTGGCGCGCAGCGCCGATGGCGCGCCGACCGCGGCGCTCCGGAAGAAGCTCGCCGCGAGCGGCCGTGAGGCCCTGGCCGATCGGGCATTCGGCACGAGCGCGGGCAGCGAGCGGCTCGTCATCGAAGCCGATGGCAAGGCGGATTACGTTTGGCTCGTCGGCACGGCACCGGGCAAGACGATCGATGAGGTCGCCCTGCGCGCGCTCGAGACGGCAATTGCGAAGCTACCGATCCCGAAAGTCATGACCTATCAGCTCGCCGACGGCGTGACCGATGTCGCTTTCGTGCGCCCCGTGCACGGACTCGTGCTCATGCACGGAGAGCGCGTTTTGCCCGCCCGTGCATTCGGTCTCGAAGCGGACAACCTTACCCACGGCCATCGCTTCCAGGGCGCGCACAACATCGAGCTCGACACGGCCAGCCGCTATGAGGAACTGCTCCGTCGATACGGCCGCGTGGAGCCGGATTTCGTGCGGCGCCGCGCGATGATCGCCGAGCAGCTGGAAGCGCGCGCGGCCGAATTGGGCGCGTCGCTGGGCGCACCCGACACCTACGCCGAGCTGCTCGATGAGGTGACCGCTCTCGTCGAGTGGCCGACGGTCTACGTCTGCAGCTTCGAGGAGGCCTTCCTCTCCGTCCCGCAGGAGTGCCTGATCCTCACGATGAAGACGAACCAGCGCTACTTCCCGCTGTTCGATGCCGAGGGCCGACTCCGGAACCACTTCCTGATCGTCTCGAACATGGCGCTCGAGGACCCCTCACGCGTGATCGCGGGCAACGAGCGCGTGGTCCGGCCGAGGCTTGCCGATGCGCGCTTCTTCTTCGAGACCGACAAGAAGACGCGGCTCGAGGCCCGCCTGCCCGAACTCGCGAAGGTCGTCTACCACAACAAGCTCGGCAGCCAGGGCGAACGCATGGCGCGCGTGGCCGCGATCGCGGCCCATGTCGCGCAGGCAACCGGAGCGGATGCAGCCCTCACCGAGCGTGCGGCGCGTCTCGCCAAGGCGGACCTGGTCACGCTCATGGTCGGCGAATTCCCCGAGCTCCAGGGCACGATGGGCCGCTATTACGCGCTTCACGACGGCGAGCATCCCGAGGTGGCGCGCGCCTGCGCCGAGCACTACATGCCGCGCTTTGCGGGCGACGCGCTGCCCTCACCAGGGGTGGCCACTGCGCTTGCCCTCGCCGACAAGATCGAGACCCTGGTGGGACTCTTCGGCATCGGCCAGTTGCCCACGGGCGACCGAGACCCGTTCGCACTGCGCCGACATGCGATCGGCGTGCTTCGGATGCTGATCGAGCGGGGACTCGCGATCGATCTCGCGCGGCTGCTCGAACATGCGAGTGCGCAGTTCGGCAGCCGACTGCCCGATGCCGTGGCGAGCAATGTGCAGCTCGAAGCGTTCATGTTCGAGCGGCTCGCGGTCTATCTGCGTGATCAGGGCCACGCGGCCCACGCAGTGGACGCCGTGCTTGCGCTTCGGCCGCCGTGGGCCGAGATCCTGCCGCGACTCGCCGCGGTGCGGGACTTTGCAGCCCTGCCCGAGGCCGAGAGCCTGGCCGCCGCGAACAAGCGCGTGGCAAACATCCTGCGCAAGGCTGAGGAGTCGGGCGAGCGCGTCGAGGCGACCGACGCCGCGCGCGAACCCGCCGAGGCCGCGCTTCGCAGCGCGCTCGATCAGACGGCCCCGGCGGCGGAGGCACACCTCTCCCGCGGCGATTTCACGGGCTGCCTGCGCGCGCTGGCCTCGCTCAAGACACCGGTGGATGCCTTCTTCGACCAGGTCATGGTCATGGCCGACGACCCCGCAGTGCGTGCGAATCGCCTCGCGCTGCTCGCCGATCTGCGCACGGCGATGAACCGGGTGGCGGAACTGTCGCGCCTGGCGAGCTGAGCGCAGGACGATGAAGCTGGTCATCCTCGATCGCGACGGCGTCATCAACGAGGATCGGCCGCGTGGGGTCAAGTCGCCCGAGGACTGGGTGCCGCTGCCCGGTGCACTCGATGCGATCGCTCGCCTGAACGGCGCGGGCTACCGCGTGGCAGTAGCCACGAACCAATCGGGCATCGAGCGCGGGCTGCTCGACATGGCGATGCTGAACGCCATTCACACGAAGATGCTCCGGGCCGTCCAGCAGGCGGGCGGGCGCATCGACGTGATCCACTACTGCCCGCATTCGGCCGCCGCGGGCTGTCGCTGCCGCAAGCCCAGCCCGGGCATGCTGCAGGACATCGGCCAGCGCCTGGGGGTGCCGCTCGCCAGCGTTCCATCGATCGGCGATTCCCTGCGCGACATGCAGGCCTCGCTGGCGGCCGGCGCGCGCGCGATGCTCGTGCGCACCGGCCGCGGCCGCGAGACCGAGCGCGCAGCCGAGCTTCCTCGCGGCATTCCGGTATTCGATGACCTCATGCAGGCGGTCGAAACGATTCTTGCTCCCCACACACCATGAAGCAGGCCATCGGCAACACGCTGTTTCTCCTGTTCCAGGGGGTCTTCACCCCGATCTACGCCCTGATCGTGTGCGCGAGCTTCTGGCTGCCGGCGCGCACCCGCAACCTACTCTGCGCTGCCTACGTGCGCGTACTTCTGGCCGCCGCCCGACTGCTGTGCGGCCTGCACTACGAGATCCACGGCCGGGAGAACATTCCGTCCGGAGCCTTCGTGGTGCTCTCCAAGCACTCCTCGACGTGGGAGACGCTGATGCTCGAGTCGATGTTTGCTCCGGGTGCTTTCGTCGCCAAGCGCGAGTTACTCTGGGTGCCGTTCTTCGGTTGGGGCTTCGCGCTCGCATCCCCAATCACCATCGACCGCCGGGCCGGTGTGCTCGCCATGGAGAAGATGATCATCCAGGGCAAGCAACGCCTGCGCGATGGCTTCACGATCGTGGTCTTTCCCGAAGGCACACGGATCGCCCCTGGCAAGCGCGGCAAGTACAAGACCGGCGGCGTACGGCTCGCGCAGGGCTGCGGCGTGCCCGTGCTACCGGTGGCACACAACGCGGGCTGGTGCTGGCCGCGTCACCCGTGGCGCAAGTACGCGGGCACGATCACGCTCACGATCCTGCCGCCGATCGAAACGACCGGCCGGGACACCGTTGAACTGAACGCGCAGATCGAGGCGGCGATCGAGGCCGAGGTCGAGCGGCTGGGCAGCGGCCGGGGTCGCCTGCCCGCCCCGGGCTCGGAACCGCGGGCCTGATCAGGACTCGCCTCGCGAGCGGCCATGCCACGGGCGCCCAGACCGCCGACGTGTGACGGCGTCGAGCGCGAAGCCTTCGGCATCCCCTATCGCCTGCGCCGCACCGCGCGGCGAACGATCGGGCTCAGAGTCACGCGCGAAGGACTCGCGGTGAGCTCCCCGCGCTGGACACCAGAGGCCGAGATCGAGCGGCTGATCCTCGAGCGTCGGCAGTGGATCCTCGACACTCTGGCCGCAGCCGAGGCGCGCTTTCGTGAGTTCGTCGATCTGCGACCGAACGGTCATATCGTCTGGCGCGGCGTGCGGCTTCCGATCCGTGTGTCGAAGAGTGGCTACGACGCGGTGACCTTCTGCAACGCTTCATGCGAAGTCGCCTCCCGCACGGGCGACGTGCCGATCACGACACTCGAAGCCGAGATGCTGCGCATCGCACGCGCGCTGCTGCCGGCCCGCGCGCGAATGCTCGCCGAGCGCGGCGGCATCGCGATTCGCGACGTGACCGTCGGCACCGCGCAGACGCTCTGGGGCACCTGCAGCGCCGATGGGCGACTCCGACTCAACCGCCGGCTCATGATGCTGCCGCCCGAGCTGGCCGACCACATCATCGCGCACGAGCTCGCGCACCGGATCGAGTTCAACCACTCGAAGCGTTTCTGGGCCGCGCTCGCCCGGTTGGATCCGCGCTGGCGGCAGCATCACGAAGAGGTGAGGCGGTATGCGGTGCTGCTCGAACCTTTTTAGCGGGTAAGACGACTTTTGTTGCGCTTGCGAATGAGTCGTTGCTCGTGAGCTCAGAGCCTGAACGTGAGCCGCCGCCCGACCGGTCCCTCACAGACGCGGGAAAGCGTCTCGGCGAGCGCCTCGCCGCTTCGGGTGTCGACCCACCCCGTCCCGTCATGGCGGAAGTGAAAGCCGCCTTCGCGCGCAGCGATCCAGAGCTCCTGATGCGCCACGTTGCGGGAAAGCACGATCGTGCTGCCATCGGGCCACGAGAGGGTAAGGGTTGCTTCCGCCTGCGCACAGTCGCAGTCGCTATCGGTCGCGTCGATCGTGTCGATGACGACATCGAAGATGCGCTCGACGTCTTGTTCGAAATTGAACTCGGGGCGATTCATCGGTCGATCCATGAAAATGCGGC
Source organism: uncultured Burkholderiales bacterium (assembly GCA_937944385.1). Lineage (GTDB taxonomy): Bacteria > Pseudomonadota > Gammaproteobacteria > Burkholderiales > Casimicrobiaceae > Casimicrobium. Next base: position 17,050 of record CALDYQ010000039.1, read on the forward strand.
CATGGACATTCTTTCATCACCGTCGCGATCCTCCGTGGATCGGCAACCCACCGCCCGGCGCGGACGCCCGAGCCCAACCTGCCGCAACCTGCGCGCCACCCTCGGCGTGATCGCGATCGGCGTCCTTCTTGCGGGCTGCGGCAACAAGGGGCCCCTCGTGCCGCCGCAGCCCCCGGCACCGAAGACGAGTATGGATGCCTCCAGCCATCGGCTCGCCCCGTTGGATAAACGGCTCGCGGATGCAACCGGGATCGGCGCATGAACCCTGCCTTCTCACTGCGCAACGGTGCGCTCCATGCGGAGGCGGTCGACCTGCGCATGATTGCCGAACGCTTCAGCACGCCGACCTACGTCTACTCACGGCAGGCGATCACGTCGAATTTCCACGCCTACCGCGATGCCTTCTCGCGCATCCAACCGCTCATCTGCTACGCCGTCAAAGCCAATTCCAACCTCGCCATCCTGGCCCTGCTCGCAAGCGAGGGCGCAGGCTTCGACATCGTCTCGGGCGGCGAGCTGCTCCGGGTGATTGCAGCAGGCGGCGATCCCGGGCGGGTGATCTTCTCGGGTGTCGGCAAGCGCGAGGAAGAGATCGAGCTCGCCCTCTCGCACGGCATCCTCTGCTTCAACGTCGAGAGCGAGCCGGAGCTGGATCGCATCAACACGATCGCGCTCCGGCGCAGGCAGCGCGCGCCAATCACCTTCCGCATCAATCCGGATGTGGACCCAAAGACGCATCCCTACATCTCGACCGGGCTGAAATCGAACAAGTTCGGTGTGGCCTGGCACGACGCGGAGCGGCTCTATCGACGTGCAGCGGCGATGCCTGGGATCCAGGTCCGCGGCATCGAATGCCACATCGGCTCGCAGATCACCGAGCTCGCGCCCTTCGCCGACGCCATGGCACGACTGCTCGATCTCGTTGACCGGCTCGAAGCGGCCGGCATTTCGCTAGAGCACATCGACGTGGGCGGCGGACGCGGCATTTCCTACAACGGCGAATCACTCGTACCGATGTCGGAGTTCGCCGACGCCCTGATCGCGCAGCTCGGTTCGCGCCCCTATCGACTGCTCCTCGAACCCGGCCGGTCGATCGTGGGCGACGCGGGGCTCCTGCTCACTCGCGTGGAGTATGTGAAGCGTGGCGAGACGAAGAACTTCGCGATCGTCGATGCGGCGATGAATGACCTGATTCGCCCGACGCTCTATGGCGCGCACCATGGCGTGTTGCCGGTCGTGCCACGCGAGGGCGAAGCGCTCGATTGCGACGTGGTCGGTCCCGTCTGTGAGAGCGGAGACTGGCTTGCACGCGAACGTTCGCTCGTCGTGGCCGAGGGCGATCTGCTTGCGATCCTCGATGCCGGCGCGTATGCGATGACGATGGCCTCGAACTACAACACGCGCACGCGGCCGGCGGAAGTGCTGGTCGATGGAGATAGCGTGCATCTCATCCGTGAGCGCGAGCGATTCGAGGATCTCATCGCGCACGAACGCGTCGCAGGGTGACTCGCATCGACGCATCGCGTGCGATTCGAGAAGACTCGGATGATTGCATCAGCGCTCGCGCCTCCAAGCGCACATGCACGGTATGCATCAAAACAACATGCACACGCGAGGCGTCTTCACGCGCGCGGATAGTATTGTTCGAGCAAAAAATCAAGCTAGAATTTCATGTATCAGTCGCAGTGTTGTAAACAAGTTTCGTGTGCCTTGAATTGTTTGCAGCATGGGCTGACGCTGTGAGGTGTGTTGTGTCGTCGGCTTGTTTGACTGCGTCGATTTCGAGCTCGCATTCGTGAGCAGGGTCCGCGGATAAACAACACGGGCTCATGCGTTCACCTCCAGTGATTCTTCAATCGAGAGTCAATCTTCAGGAGACCACAATGAGCGACATGATGACGACGGCTGCGCCGGCCCCGGAGGCTGAGCCGGCCAAAAAGCCTGCCCCCACGAAGAAGACCGCCGCCAAGAAGTCGGCAGCCAAAAAGCCCGCGGCGAAGAAGCCTGCAAAGAAAGCCGCAGCCAAGAAGCCGGCCGCGAAGAAGCCCGCAAAGAAAGCCGCAGCCAAGAAGCCCGCGAAGAAGCCAGCCAAGAAGGCTGCAGCCAAGAAGCCCGCGAAAAAGGCCGCAGCCAAGAAGTCAGCAGCCAAAAAGCCCGCGAAAAAGGCCGCAGCCAAGAAGGCTGCAGCCAAGAAGCCCGCGAAAAAGGCCGCAGCCAAGAAGTCAGCAGCCAAGAAGCCCGCGAAGAAGGCCGCAGCCAAGAAGACGTGAGCGCTTGACGCGGTCTGCGTTGGCTCGCCAGTGCAGAGCCTCAAGAAACGGCGCGGTTTCCGCGCCGTTTTCGTTTGTCTCTCAGGCCGGAGGTCCGCGATGAAACCTCAGCCGGGCATGAAATACACCCCGAAGACTTCGACCGATGCCACACGCGATCCGATGCAGCGTCATGTGGATCGTGTTCGGTCGAATGCGCTGATGACCGGCGTGGAAGGCTCCACGGCCCCTGCGGGCGCTCGCAATCCTCTCGTGCCGCTGCTCCGCAAACGCAAAACGGGTGCCCATGAGGATCGGCGGAAGAAGGAGCGCTTGCGCCAAGACCAAACGGATATGGCCTCGGCCCGGCTCAGGACACGTGACAAAGCATGAACGGGAGGCGTGGCAGACGCATCGACACGAGCGCCTGAGATCGACGAGAACTCAACGACGACCGCGCTTCTTCTGCACTGTGGCCTTCCCCGCCGTAGCCTTCCCTTTCGCGCCCGGCCTGGATACGGACGACGCCCGGGGCGCGCCGCCGCGAGCCGAGGCCTGGGTGACACCGGGCTTGCCGTAGCGCACTTTGCCCTTCGCCACCGGCGCGGGCCCGCCGACATGCAGCACCTGCCCCGCACGCAACGATGAGCGAGCGCCAATGCGATTCCACCGCGCAAGCGTGCCCGGCGGGACACCGTAGCGCTTGCCGAGTTGGGCGAGTGTCTCGCCTCGCTTCACGCGATGCGTGCGACCCGGCGTGTACTCGGGGAATTTGGTGAACACCGCGTTCTGCAGACTGCCAAGCGCCTCTTCGGACGGACCGTCGGAGGGCACGAGCAGGTTGTAGCCTGCTGGCAGGGCGAGTAACGCCGAGCGGATACCGTTGACCGACCTGAGCGCAGCCACCGTGGTGCCGAAGCGCTGCGCGAGTGCATCGATCCGATCACCGGGCCGGGTACGGTAAGCCATCCATGAGACCTTTGGCCGCGCGTCCGCCTCGAGATTCGCGAGGAAGGCGTCCGCATTCGATGCCGGCAGCAGGATCTGGTACTCACCCCGGCCACCGATCACCGGCCGATGGTGGGCCGGATTGAGCGCGAGGAATTCCTCCTCGCTGACCTGCGCGAGTTGCACCGCACGCTTCACATCGATCGGATGCCCGAGCGTGATGGTTTTGAAGTAGGGCTCGTTGGGGATCGAACGCAGGTTGATGCCGTATTTGCCTGGATCCCGGATGATGTTCTTCACCGCTTGCAGCTTGGGCAGATAGTTGCGCGTCTCGGCGGGCATGTTGAGCGTCAGGTACGTGCCATCCTTGCCCGCCGCCTTCGCCCGTGCCACGGCGCGCATGACTGAACCCTCGCCCCAGTTGTAGGCGGCGAGCGCAAGCTGCCAGTCGCCAAACATGCCGTGGAGCTTGCCCAGATAGTCGAGCGCGCCGTTGGTGGCAGCGACGACGTCGCGACGGGAATCCGCCCACCAGTCCTGTTTCATGCCGAACTGCGTGCCCGTCGACGGAATGAATTGCCAGATGCCTGACGCCTTGGCGGTCGACAGCGCGACGGGATTGAATGCGCTCTCGATCATCGGCAGGAGCGCGATCTCGAGGGGCATGTCGCGCCGTTCGAGCTCGGTGACGATGAAGAACAGATACCGCGACGACCGCTCGACGATTCGCGCGACGTAATCTGGCCGCTCGGCGTAGAAACGTTCCCAGCGTTGCACGAGTTCGTCATCGAGATCCTCCATGCCAAACCCGGCACGGATCCGATCCCAGAGATCGGCTGGCGGCCGCTCGGCAGGCCACTCATCGACGACGCCCCGCATCGGGGGCGCGGTCTGCAAGGTCGAAGCCTCGGAGGGCCCCGACACGGATTCGGCGGACGCAGCAGCCGTGGTTGAGGTGGGTGCCTGAGTGACTTCCAGCGCGCGCCTCGTTACGACCACGCCAGCGCTCGCTTCCTCCGCCGCGGCCGTTGCCGCACTCGCGCTGTCGAGTGGAGGGCTCCCGGCTTCGGCACGAGCGAAGTCACCGCTTGTGAGCGCGCTCACGGCAACCACCAGGCCGAGCAAGGCTGGCAGGGCGCGGAGGCGGAAGGGCGAGGGCGCAAAGGGCCCGGTGGCGGAGGAACGCGGCAGTATGTGCGGCTGAGACCGCTTCGCCGGGGAGAGGTGTCGAGGTGCGGAGGTGTTCTGCACGTCTTTCCTCGCGACAAAAATTGCGCGGATACTACACCAGCGCTGTCGGCTCTGTCACCGGAAATCATCCTTCCACTGCCTGAGTGCGATGAACGTCTCGACCGGTGAGCGGGCATCGACGCCACGGACCGACCGGACGCGCTCGGACACGGCGGGCAGGTGACAGCGCAGGAAAGGGTTGGTTGCGCGTTCGAGCCCGAGTTCGCTCGGCAGGGTCGGCTCGCCGCGCGCGCGGCGGTCGAGTTCCCGCTCGATGCGCTCAGAGATCTCCGCGTTGTCAGGCTCCACCGCGCGCGCAAAGCGCAGATTGGCGACCGTGTACTCGTGGGCGCAATGAATGCGCGTGGCATCAGGCAGCCGCGACAGGCGCGCGAGTGCATCGAACATCTGCGCCCCCGTCCCCTCGAACAATCGTCCGCAGCCCGCAGCGAAGAGCGTGTCGCCACAGAACACGCGATCGGTGCCGACATAGATCAGATGATCGAGCGTATGTCCGGGGGCATGCCAGACATCGAAGGCACATCCAAGCGGATCGATCGAGATGCGCTCTCCGCCCTCGAGCGGGCGGTTGATGCCACCGATCGGTCGCACGGTGGGCCCGAAGACCGGAATGTCGCGCTCATGCACGAGCTCGAGAATGCCGCCGGTGTGGTCGCCGTGGTGGTGCGTGATCAGGATGGCGACCAAGTGCCCTCCAGTCCGATCGAGATGGCGCAGCACGGCGGATGCATCACCCGGGTCCACGACCGCGACGCGATCGCCCCGTCGCAGCGCCCAGATATAGTTGTCGGTGAACGCTGGGATCGCGTCCACGATCATCTGCTGCACTGAGTCGGCTCTCGACATGATGCCCCGAGCAATGGAAAGCGAGCCCGTGAACGATAGCGCACCCGACGCCAACGCACCGACGGAGGAGTCCCGCCAGCAGGGCGATCCATCTTCGGCTTCGGGGCAGACGCCACCGCCCGCTCCCCTTTCTCCCGCGACCGCCTGGTGGCAAGGGCCCCTCGGGCAACGCGTCCACAGTCGGGAACAGGCCTTCTTCGATGCGCAACTTCCCAATCTCTTCGGCTTCTATGCACTTCAGATCGGGCTGGCCGGCGGATCGGTCCTGGGTGCAAGCCGCATCCAGACCCGCTGGGTGCTCGATGATCTCGCCGGCGTCGATATCGAGGCCGAGCGCGATCGCCTGCCGTTTCCGGACAACCAGTTCGACGTGATCGCATTGCCACACACGCTCGAGTCGGATCCGCTGCCCCACGAGGTGCTACGCGAGGCCTACCGTGTGCTCCGGCCCGAAGGGCAGCTTCTCTTGACCGGGTTCAATCCGCTCTCGATGTTCGGGTTGCGACGTCTGTTCGATCGCGCCAACGCACCGCCCTGGAATCAAGAGTTCATCTCCCTCGCCCGCGCCAAGGACTGGCTCACCCTGCTCGGCTTCGATCTCGCCCTCGTTTCGCTCGATTGTTTCGGCTTGCCCGCGGCGAACGCGGCTACGCTCGAGCGGTTCCAACGCGTCGAGCGGTGGGGCGAGACGTACTGGCCCTTCGCCGGCGGCATCTACTGCATCCGGGCCGTGAAACGTGTGGCGGGCATGCGGCTCATCCGGCCGGCCTGGGCGCGCCCGAGGTCTCGGTCGGCTGCCGCCGCTGCACCCACCCGCGGCAGCACACGAGGCGCTGCGCGTCGATGAAGCCGCCGCCCAGGATCACGATCTTCACCGACGGCGCCTGCCGCGGCAACCCCGGGCCGGGCGGCTGGGGAGCCGTCCTCGAGTCAGGCCCGCACCGCAAGGAGATCGCCGGCGGAGAAGCTGCCACTACCAACAACCGCATGGAGCTCATGGCGGCGATCAGCGCTCTCGAGGCGCTCAAGCAGCCTTCGGAAGTCGATCTCTACACCGATTCGGTTTACGTCCGGGACGGCATCGAGCGCTGGATCCACGGTTGGAAGCGAAACGGCTGGCGAACGGCCGACCGGAAACCGGTCAAAAACGCCGATCTCTGGCAGCGGCTCGAGCAGGCGGCGACCCGACACACGATCCGCTGGCACTGGGTGAAGGGTCACGCAGGGCACGCAGGAAACGAACGCGCAGACCAACTTGCCAACCTCGGGCTCGAACGGTCGCTCGCGCGGTCTGCGGTAACAGGCCGTGATCAAAGCTCGCCGCAGGCCGCCATCGAGTGAACCGGCCTCGAGCGTTCGCCCTGCGCGTTCGTTGCGCCTACGATGCAGTGATCGAGCACCCGCACATCAATCAAGGCCAGCGCCGACTTGAGTGTCGCGGTAAGTTGCCGATCCGCCGCGCTCGGTGTCGTGACTCCGGAGGGATGGTTGTGCGCGAAAACAACCGCCGCGGCTTGTCGGGCGAGTGCACTCTTAACGACCTCGCGCGGATAGACCGATGCCTGCCCGAGCGTGCCGCGGGCGAGTTCATCCATGGCGATCAGTCGGTGCTGGCTGTCGAGCCAAAGTGCGACGAAGATCTCCACCGATTCGAAACCAAGCACGAGCCGGAGGTAGTCGGAGACCGCCTCGGGTGAGCCCATCACCGGGCGCTCGCTGAGCGCGGTGGCGAGCGCCCTACGCGAAAGCTCGACTGCGGCCTGTAGCTGCACGTATTTCGCTTCACCGAGCCCATGCACCGCCGTGAAATCCGCGCAGTCGGCCGCGACGACCCCGGCGAGCGAGCCAAAGCGGGCGAGCAAATCGCGCGCGAGTTCCACCGCGCTTCGGCCCTCGATCCCAGTGCGCAGAAAGATCGCGAGCAGTTCGGCATCAGTGAGCGCCCGAGCGCCCCGAGCAAGCAGCTTCTCACGCGGACGATCGTCGGCAGGCCAGTCGCGGATGCTCACGAATAACGTTCAAAGACAGGACGAAATATGTACAAGGGTACAGTATTTTGCCACCTGCGCTCAATCGGCACCCGTCGCGCCGCGGCGGTATTTGCCCAACTCCATCTTGGCAATCGCGTTTCGGTGCACTTCGTCCGGGCCATCGGCAAAGCGCAGCGTCCGCGCGAGGGTGTAGGCATACGCAAGCGGAAAGTCATCGCAGAGGCCGCCGCCGCCGTGGGCCTGCATCGCCCAGTCGATGACCTGGCAGGCGACGTTCGGAGCCACAACCTTGATCATCGCGATCTGTTGACGGGCGACCTTGTTGCCCGCCACATCCATCATCCAGGCCGCATGCAGCGTGAGAAAGCGCGCCTGGTCGATGCGGGAGCGGGCCTCGGCGATCCGTTCGTGCCAGACGGTCTGCTCTGCCACCGGTCGGCCAAACGCGACACGGCTCGCAAGCCGTTTGCACATGAGTTCGAGCGCCCGCTCGGCGAGCCCGATCAGTCGCATGCAATGATGGATACGGCCGGGACCGAGCCGCCCCTGGGCGATCTCGAAGCCTCGGCCCTCACCGAGCAGGATGTTCTCGACCGGCACGCGAACGTCGTCGAACACCATCTCACAGTGACCGTGCGGTGCATCGTCGTAGCCGAAGACGTTGAGCGGCCGGATCACGCGGACGCCTGGTGTGTCCGCCGGCACGAGGATCATCGACTGCTGCGCATGCGTCGGGGCAGCGGGGTCGGTCTTGCCCATGACGATGTAGATCGCGCAGCGCGGATCCCCCGCCCCGGAGATCCACCACTTGCGGCCATTGATGACGTAGTGATCGCCGTCGCGCACGATCGAGGTCTCAATGTTGGTCGCATCCGAGGAGGCCACCGCCGGTTCGGTCATCGCGAAGGCCGAGCGGATCTCGCCCGCAAGAAGCGGTGGCAGCCAGCGCGCCTTCTGCTCTGCGCTGCCGTACTGGATCAGGGTCTCCATGTTGCCTGTGTCGGGGGCCGAGCAGTTGAACACCTCGGACGCCCAGGGCACGCGGCCCATGATCTCGGCGAGCGGCGCATACTCCAGATTGTTGAGCCCGGCACCATGCTCCGGATGCGGGCAGAAGAGGTTCCAGAGTCCGAGCTCGCGGGCCTTGGGTTTCAACTCCTCGACGATCGCGGTGGGCGTCCAGCGCCGTCCCGCGCGGGTATTGGCTTCGACATCGGCCCGATAGCGCCCCTCGTTGGGGTAGATGAATGCGTCGAAGAAGTCGAGGAGCTGGCGCTGGTAAGAGCGAACGCGGTCTGAGTGCTCGAAATCCATGGTCATGCGTCTCTTCGATCGATGCGCTGGGCGATCTGCCAGCCGAGTTCCGCCATTGGACGGGCCGCCCGCCCCATCGCAAGCGCGTGCTCCGATGCCGCTGTGCCCTCGACCACACGCTTCCTGATGCCTTGCAGGATGCCGGCCATGCGAAAGAGGTTGTAGGCGAGGTAGAAGTCGAAATGCGCGATCGTGCTGCGGCCCGTGCGTTCGCAATAGCCCTTGATGTAGGCCTCGAGCGATGGGATGCCGCTGCCGGCGAGTTGGATGCCCGCAAGGCCCCGACCCGCGCCTGGCGGTAGCACCCAGCTCATGCAGTGATAAGCGAAGTCGGCCAAAGGGTGCCCGAGCGTGGAGAGCTCCCAGTCGAGCACGGCGAGGATCCTGGGCTCGGTGGGATGAAAGATCACGTTGTCGAGCCGGTAGTCCCCGTGCACGATGGCGGTCTCTTCACCCTCCGGCACGCTCGCGGGCAACCACTCGATCAGCGCATCCATCGCGGGGATCGACTCCGTCTCACTCGCGCGGTACTGGCGGGTCCAGCGCGCGATCTGGCGTGCGATGTAGCCGTCGTGCCGACCGTAGTCGGCGAGTCCGCAGGCCTTCCAGTCGACACGATGCAGCGCGGCGATCACGCGATTCAATTCCTCGAAGTGCGCTGCGCGTTCAGCCGGGCTCATGCCGGGCAACGTAGGCTCCCAAAGCACTCGCCCCTCGACGTATTCCATGACGTAGAACGCGCGGCCAATGACCGCTTCGTCCTCGCACAGCGCATGCACGCGAGCCACCGGCACGTCGGAGCCTGCGAGCGCGGAGAGCACGCGGAACTCGCGCTCGATCGCGTGCGCCGAGGGCAGGAGCTTCGCGGCGGGCCCCGGTTTGGCCCGCATCACGTAGCGCGCGGTCGGCGTCTCGAGCAGGAAGGTGGGGTTCGACTGCCCCCCCTTGAACTGCGAGAGGCGGAGCGGCCCGGCGTAACCCGCGACATGCGTGCGGAGCCAACGGTCGAGTGCTTCGACATCGAAGCGGTGCGCCTGGGCGACGGGCTTCGTCCCCGTGAACGCGTCGCTACTCGCGATCTGCGCGCTCTCGGCGTCACTCCGCCCGTCGCTTCGACTCATACGCTTCCCCCACCGTGCACCGACTGATTCGAGGAGCGATGCACACCGCGTCGATACGCTTCGAGCAGGCTCTCCATCGTCGTACGACGGGTGGCCGTCTGCATCGGATCGAGCGCGGCGTAGTTGAGCAGGCGGAGCACATGGGCTGCGCCCCCGATGCCTACATCGACCATCGTGATCGCGCCCGTGTCCTGGGCGAACGTGTCATCGAGCCGCGCCTCACCGAGCAGCAGGCTCGACAAAAGCACCCGATTGACGCCACCGTGCAGGACGAGCAGAACGCAATCCCAGCCCGGATCGGCCAAGAGCCGCGCGAGCCCCTGCTCCACGCGCACGATGAAATCTCCGACGGTCTCGCCGCCGAGAAAGCGCCGCTCATGCGCAGGGACGGTCCGATCGAAAGTGCCCAGAAATGCGCGCTCGAGCTCGGTCCGCGGGATGTCGGCAAGGCGGCCGCCCCGGATCTCCTGCCACGTCGGCCACCGCTCGATCGTTCGCGCATCTCGGGCGGTGGGGTACGCGGTGAGCACCCGTTCGGCGGTCTCGACCGTGCGCGGCAGCCCTGAGGTGATCACGCGGTCGAAGCACAACCCGGCGCGTGCAAGCATCGCCCCGGCAGCATCTGCCTCGGCCCGGCCGCGCGCGGAGAGCGGCACGGTCTCGGCCACGAACGGTCGGCCTTCTTCGTCGAAGTAGCGCACATCGCCATGCCGCATCAGCACGAGTCGTCGGCGCGGCGCATCCTGGGGCAGTACGCCCGCGGGATGGGTCGCGACCTGGGAGGCCGAATTCGAGGCGTCTTTGAAAGGGCGGGCTGACATGCACCCGATTCTAGGGACGCCCGAAGCGCGATAATCCACCGGGTGATGCTGGCCGGGCAGTCGCTGGCCGTTCGGGTGGATGCTGCGTCCAACCGACGGCGGGAGGAAGGTCCGGGCTCCACAGAGCGGGGTAGCGGCTAACGGCCGTCCGCCGAAACCCGGGTAGCGCAAGCGACCCGGCCGAAGGCGAGGAACAGGGCCACAGAGACGAGCGTATTGAGTTACGGTGAAACGCGGCAACCTCTACCCGGAGCAATACCAAATAGGCATGCGCGCACTGGCCCGTTGGGTCGGCGCAACGGGTGGCTCGCCCGGGCATGCGGGTAGGTAGCTCGAGCCGACCGGTAACGGTCGGCCTGGAAGAATGACTGCCACGTGGGCGCTCACGCGCCGGCGTACAGAACCCGGCCTACAGGCCAGCTTCACACACGGTTACTTGAGCCCAGGAAAGCGGCCCGAAAGCCCCCTCATCCCGGAAAGCCCCCCCAGACCGCGCATCAACTTGCCCATGCCGCCTTGGGAGAACTTCTTCATCATGGTCTGCGTCTGCTCGAACTGATTGAGCAGGCGATTGACCTCCTGCACCGGCACACCCGCACCCGCGGCGATGCGGCGCTTGCGCGAGGCCTTGATGAGATCGGGCTTACGGCGCTCCTCGGGCGTCATCGAACAGATGATGCCTTCCATGCGGTTGATCTGCTTCGGGTCCACGCCGCCGGAGCGCGCGGCGGCCTGCTGGATCTCGTGCGGCAGCTTCTCGAGCAGGCTGTCCAGGCCACCCATGCTCTTCATCTGGACGATCTGCTCCCGGAAATCCTCGAGCGTGAAGGTCTTGCCGCGCTTCACCTTCTCGGCGAGCGCCCGCGCCTTCTCGACGTCGACGGCCTTGGCGGTCGACTCGACGAGCGCCACGATGTCGCCCATGCCGAGGATGCGACCGGCCATTTGCTCGGCGCGAAAGTCCTCGAGCCCGTCGAGTTTCTCGCTCACCCCGGCGAGCTTGATCGGCACCCCTGTGACCTCGCGTACCGAGAGCGCGGCGCCGCCGCGGGCGTCGCCATCGAGCTTGGTGAGCACGATCCCCGTGAGATCCAGCCGCTCGTGGAACGCGCGAGCCGTGGCCACGGCGTCCTGGCCGAGCATGGCATCGACTACGAACAGCGTCTCGACGGGGCGCACAGCCTCCGCGATCGCGCGGGCTTCCTGCATCATCGCCTCATCGATCGCAAGCCGACCCGCCGTGTCCACGATCACGACGTCGTAGTAGCGCGGCTTCGCCCAGGCTACAGCGCCTCGAGCAATGGCCACCGCGTTCCCCGCCTCGGCGGGTTCAGGTATGTAGCAATCCACGCCGACCGCCTGCGCGAGCGTTCGGAGCTGCTCGGCTGCGGCCGGACGATGCACGTCGCAGGGAACGAGCAGAACCTTCTTCTTCTGCTCGAGCTTCAGTTTGCGGGCGAGCTTCCCGGTGGTCGTCGTCTTTCCGGAGCCCTGCAGGCCCGCCATGAGGATCACGGCCGGCGGCTGTGCCGCAAGGTTGATCGCCGCGTTTTGGCCGTCGGCCGGGCTCATGAGCCGGGCCAGTTCCCGATGGACGACGCCGACGAAGGCCTGGCCGGGCGTGAGCGAGGTGGCGACCTCGGCCCCGAGCGCCGCCTGCTTGACGCGTTCGATGAACGCCTTGACCACGGGCAGCGCCACGTCCGCCTCGATGAGTGCGAGGCGGACTTCCCGCAGCGCTTCCTGAATGTTGGCCTCGGTCAATCGCGCCTCGCCGCGCATGGCCTTGACGAAGCGGGCCAGACGATCGGTCAGTTGATTCGCCATGCAGTGGGACTCCAGGTGGATCGCCCAATTTTAATTTCCTGCAACCGCGGAGGCAGAGCCTGACCGATTGCGTTGCATCCGCCATTTCTTCTTTACAAACATTGGGTTGGCGTGCAAACTACGTGCGGTACCTGATCAACGACGGCTCGGTCCATGGAGCGCGCCGGGCCCAGGTGCGGTTGCGCATCGCCCGACCCGTTGCTTCCGGGGGGTGTCGCCGTTTGTCGGTCAGTCCGATGACACGGGCGAGGCAGCGCTCCGGGTACGCCCGGGGGCCGTGCGGATACAGAGGCCGCGCCTTCATCCTCGCCACGGCGCCCGCTCAGACAATCCACCACCGATCGCACGCAATCCGCATCACCCGTGGCCACCTCCACCGCCAACGTCATCCTCTCCGGCCTCGGTCGCGCCCTCGTTCAGCATGACCTGCTCAAGCAGGCCGAGGCCGAGAGGCTCCAGACCGAAGCCAATGCCGCAGGGCATACCTTCGTCGAGCATCTCGTCAGTTCCAAGCGGCTGTCTGCCTCCAAGCTCGCCGAGTTCGCATCGCAGACCTTTGCGGTGCCCTTGCTTGATCTTGCGGCCTTCGACGCGAGCCTGATCAACAACGACTGGATCGACGTCAAGATCGTCACCACGCGCCGCTGCTTGCCGCTCCACAAGCGCGGCAACCGGCTTTACGTGGCGGTGTCGGATCCGACCAATCTCCAGGCACTCGAGGAGTTGCGCTTCAAGACCAACCTGATTGCTGAGCCGATCGTCGTCGAAGACGACAAGCTCGCTCGCCTGCTGAACACTATCGCCGAGCGCAACGACAAAACCCTGTCGAACCTTGTCGGCAACGACGATTTCGATCTCGACATCAAGGCCGATGACGGCACGCCACAGCAGCAGGACGATGCCGATGTCGACGATGCCCCGGTCGTCCGCTACATCCAGAAGATCCTGCTCGATGCGATCAACAGCGGGGTCTCGGACATCCACTTCGAACCCTACGAGAAGTTCTACCGCATCCGCTACCGGCTCGATGGGGTGCTCCAGGACGTCGCCCAGCCGCCGCTCGCGATCAAGGACAAGATCTCGACCCGCATCAAGGTGATCTCGAAGCTCGATATTTCGGAGAAGCGCATTCCGCAGGACGGGCGGATGAAACTTCAGCTGACCAAGAATCGATCGATCGACTTTCGGGTGAGCACCTTGCCCACGCTCTTCGGCGAAAAGATCGTGATGCGGATCCTCGACTCCTCGAGCGCGATGCTCGGTATCGATGCGCTCGGCTACGAGCCGGATCAGCGAGATCTACTACTCAATGCGATTCAGCGGCCCTACGGCATGGTGCTCGTGACCGGGCCGACCGGGTCGGGCAAGACCGTCTCGCTCTACACCTGCCTCAACATCCTCAACAAGCCGGGCGTGAACATCTCCACGGCCGAGGATCCGGCGGAAATCAACCTGCCGGGCATCAACCAAGTCAACGTCAACGACAAAGCGGGGCTCACGTTCGCGGCCGCCCTCAAGTCATTTCTGCGCCAGGATCCGGATGTCATCATGGTCGGCGAGATCCGGGACCTCGAAACCGCCGACATCGCGATCAAGGCCGCCCAGACCGGGCACATGGTGCTCTCGACCTTGCACACGAACGATGCGCCAGGAACCTTGACCCGACTCATGAACATGGGCGTGGCCCCGTTCAACATCGCATCGAGCATCCTGCTCATCACGGCCCAGCGCCTTGCGCGCCGCCTATGCACGTCCTGCAAACGCCCGGCGGATCTGCCGACCGAAGCGCTTCTTCAAGCGGGTTTCAAGGAAACCGACTTGGATGGCTCGTGGGTGCCGTATCGACCGGTCGGCTGCGACGTGTGCAAGGGAAGCGGATACAAGGGCCGGGTCGGCATCTACGAGGTCATGCCAGTGAGCGAAGAAATCCAGCGCATCATCATGTCACACGGATCATCACTCGACATCGCCGCCCAGGCGCAGCGGGAGGGTGTACGCAACCTGAGACAATCTGGCCTGCTCAAGGTCAAGCAGGGTGTGACCTCTCTCGAAGAAGTCGAAGCCGTGACCAACACCTGAGTTCCACGCATCCATTCGTCAGGATCCCTCCATGGCCGTTGCTGCAAAGTCCTCCGCCCAAGCCGCCCGTCCGGCGCGGGAGACCGTCAAATCCTCGATCTTCCAGTGGGAGGGGATCGACCGTGCAGGCAAGAAGGCGCGCGGGGAGATGCGGGCCGCGAGCGAGACGGTCGTCATCAATGCCTTGCGCCGGCAGGGTATTACCAAGGTCTCGGTCAAGAAGCTCAAGTTCCGCGGCGGCGGCG
>CALDYQ010000040.1 GCA_937944385.1 uncultured Burkholderiales bacterium
GAGGCGTCTTGCCGTCTCGTAAAAACGGTGGCCACAACTCAACCACGTGATTGGTCAGTGTGACTTTCATGCCAAATCTTTGGCCGTCAGTGCTCGCCTCGAGCTGAGGGGAAAAACCTTGGAGGCATCCGGTCGAAGATCTCTATCCTCAGGTTTACCGTCAGATTTACCGTCAGGTTTACCGTCAGATCGAGAGGCATTCCCCCAACGGTTGCCGATGGATCTCTACAGAAAGTTCATCTGCAGGATAACGACTTGGCTGAATTCTTCGACCGGCCTCGACGGACCCTGAAAGAGGCCGAATCATTCCCACTCGATCGTCGCGGGGGGTTTGCCGGAGATGTCGTAGACCACACGGTTGAAGCCGCGGACTTCGTTGATGATGCGGTTCGAAACGCGGGCGAGGAGCGCGTGCGGGAGCTCCGCCCAGTGCGCGGTCATGAAGTCGGTCGTCTGCACCGCGCGTAGTGCGACGACGTTCTCGTAGGTGCGGCCGTCGCCCATCACGCCCACGCTCTTGACCGGCAGGAACACGGCGAACGCCTGCGCGGTCGCGTCATACCAGGTCAGCGCGGGTCGATCGAGGTCGCGTTCGTCCGGTGTAGCGGCCACTGGGGTGTTTCGCAGTTCTTCGATGAAGATTGCATCCGCCCGACGCAGGAGATCGGCCGCCTCGCGTGTGACCTCACCCAGAATGCGCACACCGAGGCCCGGGCCGGGAAACGGATGACGGTAGACCATCTCCCGGGGCAGCCCGAGGGCGACCCCGAGCGCGCGGACCTCGTCCTTGAACAGCTCGCGCAGCGGTTCGAGGAGCTTGAGATGGAGCGTCTCCGGCAGACCGCCGACGTTGTGATGGCTCTTGATCGTGTGGGCCTTCTTCGTCTTGGCCGCGGCGGATTCGATCACGTCGGGGTAGATCGTGCCTTGGGCAAGCCATTTGGCGCCCGCGATCTTCTTCGCCTCGCGCTGGAAGACCTCGACGAACTCGCGGCCGATGATCTTGCGCTTGGCTTCGGGGTCGGTCACGCCCTGGAGGTGGCCGAGAAACTGCGCGCTCGCATCCACATGCACGACCTTGACGCCCAGATTGGTCGCGAACATCTGCATGACGTTGTCCGCCTCGTTGAGACGCAGGAGACCATGATCGACGAACACGCAAGTGAGCTGTGCGCCGATCGCGCGATGGATGAGCGCGGCGGCGACACTCGAGTCCACACCACCGGAAAGGCCAAGGATGACCTCTTCATCACCTACCTGCTCCCGGATGCGCGCAACGGCCGTGTCAATGAAGTTCGGCATCGTCCAGTCCGCCCGTGCGCGACAGATGTCGAGCACGAAGTGACGCAGCATCTCGCGGCCGCGCTTCGTGTGGGTCACCTCGGGATGCCATTGCAGACCGTAGAAGCGGCGAGACTCATCGGCCATCGCGGCGATCGGGCAGTTCTCGCTCGAGGCCGCGAGCGCAAAGCCAGGCGGCAGCGCCGTGACGCGGTCGCCATGGCTCATCCACACATGAAGACGATTGCGGCCTGCGGCGTCCACCCCATCCGAGAGGTTCGCAAACAGCGGGCTCGTGCCATGCGTGACGACCTCGGCATGACCGAATTCGCGCTGCTCACTCGCCTCGACCTGCCCGCCGAGTTGCACGGTCATCGTGAACATGCCGTAGCAGATGCCAAGCACGGGTACACCGAGCTCGAAGACGACCTGCGGCGCGCGCAGCTCATGCGCCTCGTAAGTGCTTGCATGCGAGCCCGAGAGGATGATGCCTTCGGGGTTGAAGGCACGCACGAACTCGGCACTCACGTCGTTCGGGTGCAGTTCGCAGTAGACCCCCATCTCTCGCACACGGCGTGCGATGAGTTGTGTGACCTGGGAGCCAAAGTCGAGGATCAGGATGCCGCGTGCCATGGGTGGGTCTTCTGCAATGGGGGGAATGTCGATGAGCGGGCTCAGAAAGCAAAAGGCCCCGCGGGGCCCTTCTGGTCGATCCGGTCAATTCGGTCGATTCGGTCGATTCGGTCGATCCGGTCGATGACGCCGGTCATGCCGATCATTGCTTTTTCGGTGGCTCTTTGGCCGCGGCCTTGGGCGCGCCCGCGGGCGCTGCGCCCTGCTTCGGCGGATCCGGTAGCTTGAGGTTCTCCTTCTTGAGAGCCGCGTCGATGCGCTGATCGAGTTCCGCCCCCATCGAGTCGGCCCAGCGCATCGCCGTCTGGAAGGTCTCGGCGTTGATCTTGGCCTGCGCGTTGATCACTTTCTTGCCTGCCGGGCTCTCGTAGAAGCGCAGCGTGTCGGCGATCTCGCCCGCGGTGAAATGGTTGTGATAGACCAAGGTCACCTGTTCGATCAGGCCGCCCGGGACATCGATGTTCGCGTTCAAACCGGACAGGATGGCGTCCCGCATCGCCACGAAGCCTCGCTCGGGAAACTTTGGGTCGAGTTGCCGGATGCCGCCAACCATGCTCTGGACGGTGCTGTTGGCGATCTGCTCGGGAATCCCGCGCACGCCCGTCAGTTCGAGCAGCTTTTTGATGTTGGCGCGCTTGGCGTCGGTCAGCACCTCGGTGGCTGCCGGAGCCGCAGCGGAGGCAGCTTGCCCGCCTGCAGGCGCGCCCTGGGCGAACACGCTGGCTATGGGCGCAAGTAGGGACAGCGCGAGCGCACTGGCGATGAACGTTTTCATGAAGGAACCTTTCTCTGAATCCGGCGGCGCCCCATCACTCGACGTGATAGTTCGGCGCCTCCTTGGTGATCTGAACGTCGTGCACGTGTGATTCGCGGACACCGGCCGAGGTGATTTCGGTGAATTCGGCCCGCTCACGCATCTCTTCGAGCGTGCGGCAGCCGCAGTAATGCATCGACGCACGCAGGCCACCTTCCATCTGGAAGATGATCGGCGCAAGCGGCCCCTTGAACGGCACTTGGCCTTCGATGCCCTCGGGCACGAGCTTGGCGGTGTTCGGGTTGTTCGGCGCGCTGTCCTGGAAGTACCGATCGGCACTGCCCTGAGCCATGGCACCGAGGCTGCCCATGCCGCGATAGGCCTTGTAGCTTCGACCCTGATAGAGCACGATCTCGCCAGGTGCCTCCTCGGTGCCGGCGAACATGCTGCCGAGCATCAACGTGTGTGCACCTGCGGCGATGGCCTTGGCGATGTCGCCCGAGAACCGGATACCCCCATCAGCGATCAGCGGCACGTCGGTGCCAGCCAGCCCCGCAGCGACATCCGAAATCGCGGTGATCTGCGGCACGCCAACACCGGTGACGATACGCGTGGTGCAGATCGACCCCGGGCCGATGCCGACCTTGACCGCGTCCGCGCCAGCCTCGGCCAGCGCGCGCGCAGCCTCGCGCGTGGCGATGTTGCCAGCGACGACCTGAAGGTCTGGGTAGTTGCGCTTGACCCAGCGCAGGCGGTCGATGACGCCCTTGGAGTGGCCGTGCGCGGTGTCGATGACCACGAAGTCCACACCGGCCCCGACGAGTGCTGCCACCCGCTCTTCGGTGCCCTCGGCCACGCCGATCGCGGCGCCGACCCGCAGGCGGCCCTGCTCGTCCTTCGCGGCCTTCGGGTGCTCGGTGGACTTGAGGATGTCCTTGACCGTGATCAGGCCCCGCAGTTCGAAGGCATCGTTCACGACCAGCACACGCTCGAGGCGGTGCTTGTGCATCAGCGCTTTCGCGGTCTCGATGGAGTCACCCTCGCGCACCGTGACCAGGCGCTCCGCTGGGGTCATGATGGCCGACACGGGCTGGTCAAGACGCGGCTCGAAGCGCAGGTCACGGTTGGTGACGATACCGACGACACGCTTGCCCTCGAGCACCGGCAGCCCGGAAATCCTGTGCTCGCGGGTCAGCGCGAGCACCTCGCGCACCGGCAGGTCGGGACGGATGGTGATCGGGTCCTTCACCACGCCGGACTCGTGGCGCTTGACGCGGCTCACTTCCTGAGCCTGACGCTGTACCGAGAGGTTCTTGTGGATGACCCCGGCCCCGCCCGCCTGGGCCATGGCGATGGCCAAGCGGGACTCGGTCACCGTGTCCATCGCTGCGGAGACGAAGGGGACGTTCAGCGTGATGCCACGCGTGAGTCGGGAGGAAACATCGACGTCTTTTGGCAGGACGCTGGACTCGCCAGGAACGAGCAGGACGTCGTCGAAGGTCAGTGCTTTGGCACGCAGTCGCATTGCGAACTCGCAAAACCGCGATTTTAGTCGCGTCGCCGCCGAGGCTTACTTCTTCGCGCCACCCGCGTCGTGCTGGGGCGTTGTGGATGCGCCGGAGGCATTGGCGATCGCGCTGCCGGCACGCTTGATCTCGACCTCGATCGTGTCCTTGAGCGCGCTCAGATAGGCCTGCTGCAGGTCGCCGCTTTGCTGTTGCGCGAGGCGCTGCCCAAGCGACTTGAGCTTAGCTGCATCCGCCGGCTCGGGCTCGATGACCTTGACGACACGCACGATGGAATAGCCACCGGTCTCGTTGGCTGCGCCGACATAGGCGGGCGCCTTGGTGAGGTCCGCGCCGAACACGGCGCGGCGGAGGTCAGGCGTGATGCCGGGAAGCGTGGATTGGCGAGTGAGCCGCTGCACCGGAGAAAAGGTCAGACGGCCGGGCGCACCGGCCTGCAGCGCGGCCAGCTGGGCTGCGCCCTCCTTGGCCGCGAGCTCGGCCGCCTGCTTGCGCTGGAGTGCTGCGATGATCTGCGGCTTGACTTCCTCGAACGGACGCACGGCCGAGGGCTTGTGCTCGATGACGCGCGCGGAGATGAGGCTCGAGTTGCCGAGGTCGATCGCCTCGCTGTTGCGCTTGCCGCTCGTGCTGGCTGGAGAGAACACCACATCGACGAACTTCTGGTTGCCTCCGGCAATGGCCTCGACCTGGGCACGCGAGAGCCAGTCCGTCCGCTTGACCTCGATCTTCAGGTCCTCGGCAATCTGCGTGTAGTTGTCCGCGACTTCGTAGACACGGTTCTGGAATTTTTCCGCCCCCTCGGCAAACAGCTTGGCGGCGCGCTGCTGCTTCAGCTCGGTCTCGATCTGAGCACGCACATCCTCGAACGGCTTGACGCGCTCGGGCTTGATCTCGGTGAGCCGAATGATGTGGTAGCCGAATTCCGACTCGACCGGCCCCTTGACCTCACCGGGCTTGAGGCTGAATACAGCGTCCTCGAATGCCTTGACCATCTGCCCCCGCGGGAAGAAGCCGAGATCTCCGCCCTGTTCGGCCGAGCCCGGATCCTTGGACTTTTGCTTGGCCGCGGCGGCGAACGCAGCAGCGTCGGCGGCCGCGAGCTGCGTGGCCAGCGCCTGCGCCTCCTTGAGCGCCGTCGACTTGCTGTCGGCCTTCGGCTGGCCCTTCTCGTCCTTCTCCCACGTGATGAGGATGTGACTCGCCCGCCGCTCTTCCGGCGCCGAGAATTCCTTCTTGCGCGCTTCGTACTGGGTCTTGACCTCCTCGGCCGGGACGGTGACCGTGGGTACGAGTTGCGCCTGTGAGAAGAGCACGTATTCGAGCTTGACCTGCTCGGGGGCACGATAGCTGTCGGGCGAGCGGTCGTACTCCGCCTTGGCCGCCGCGTCATCCACCTTCGTCTGCGCGAGGAAGGACGCCGGATCGATCGTGGCCACCTGCACCTCTCGCGCCTGCTCCATGAGCTTCTGGAACAAGGTCGCCTGCGCGGCACTCGTGAAGCCGCTACGGTTGATCGGGTCGGATACCGCCTGCTGGGCGAGGTCGTTGCGCAGTCGTGCCTCGTACGAGAGGCGCGTCAGACCGTTGGCGCGCAAGACCTCGTCATAGCGCGCAAGCGAGAACTGCCCGTTCTCCTGGAACGCCGGCTGCTCGCGGATCAACTGCTGGAGCTGCGCGTCGGTCGCAGCCAATCGAAGCTTCTGCGTCTTGGCTTGGATCAACCGTTGATTGACCACGCTCTCGAACACCTGCTGACGAACCTCCGGCGAATCGAACATCCGCGGGTCGAAGTTCTGCCCGAGGATCTGACGCATCTGCTCCTGCTGGTTGCGCAACGCATTGTCGAATTCGGCCTGCAGGATGGGCTGACCATCCACCTGCGCGAGCGCATTGTCGGCCGTGCTCGTCCGCACGTAGGAATCGATGCCCACGAAGACGAACGGCAGCACCATCAGAACGAGGATGACCTGCACGAGGCGCTTGTTGCGGTAGACGAAATCAAACATGGCGTCGCATCCCGAGGTCGTTGCGTGCCTCAGCGCACGCGATGGCAGTCAATGCAGCGGAAACGAAAAGGGCGAACACTTCGGTTCGCCCTTTCACGAATGTTGGCGGAGTGGACGGGGCTCGAACCCGCGACCCCCGGCGTGACAGGCCGGTATTCTAACCAACTGAACTACCACTCCTGAAAACCGTTGCCGGCCCCGATTGCCCCATCAAGCGCGCCTGGGCGCACAAGGTGGTGGGTGCTGAGGGGATCGAACCCCCGACATTCGCCTTGTAAGGGCGACGCTCTACCAGCTGAGCTAAGCACCCGCAATCCGGCTTGGTTGCGGCGATTCGTATCAAGCCGACCGCCGCACGCTGCGGCGCGCGGCCGGACGGGCCATTCGCCGATGTCCTCGACGGTGCCCGCTTTTCGTCTGTCGGCCCATCAACCTCAGGTCGGGATCGACGCTTCCGGTCAGACGTTCTTGATACACCTCACTAGTTTATCGCATCTTTCAGGCCTTTGCCGGCACGGAACTTCGGCACCTTCGCAGCCTTGATTTTGATCGACTGTCCGGTACGCGGGTTGCGACCCGTGCGCGCAGTGCGCTTGCCGACGTAGAAGCTGCCGAAGCCGACGAGCGTCACGACATCACCCTTCTTCAACGCGACCTGGATGGCACGGATGGCGCCGTCGAGAGCACGACCGGCGGCCGCTTTCGAAATGTCGGCGCTCTTCGCGATGCTCTCGATCAGATCAGCTTTGTTCATCTTCTGTATCCCCTTTCAATTGAATCCTGGATCCGGGTCGTCGAAAGAATCGACTAGCGATACGTCCGAGCAGTGACCCAATCGAGACGTGCCTTCGATGTCGGGATCCCGTGTAACCGCGGGCTGATGACCACGCCGTCCAGCGCTTGGTGCGACCCGCAAAACGAACGCGAGTCTACTACGAACGCTGCGAAACGCCGCGAGGCAACGCAATCTATCAGTGGGTGGTCACCGCATCGGCAGCGCCCTGCGGGGGCGTCTGCGCGACCGGTGCCGCAGCCTCGACGGACGTCCTCTCCGCGGGTTGCGGGATCCGTGTCAGCGCCCGCGAGAGCACGTCGTCGATCCACTTGACCGGAATGATCTCAAGCTTGTTCTTGATGTTGTCCGGAATGTCGGCAAGATCCTTCACGTTCTGTTCGGGAATCAACGCCACGTTGATACCTCCCCGATGCGCGGCGAGCAGCTTTTCCTTCAGGCCGCCGATGGGCAACACCTCGCCACGGAGCGTGATCTCGCCGGTCATCGCCACGTCTGCACGCACTGGAATGCCGGTGAGCGCCGACACGAGGGCCGTGGCGATCGCGATGCCTGCGCTCGGACCATCCTTGGGCACCGCGCCCTCCGGAAAGTGGAGATGCAGGTCGTTTTTCTCGTAGAAGTCCGGGCGGATGCCAAGCCGTGCCGCACGAGCGCGGACCACGGTGACGGCCGCAGCCACGGATTCCTGCATCACGTCGCCAAGTTTTCCGGTGTGACGAACGTTGCCCTTGCCGGGGACTACGACTGCCTCGACCGTGAGCAGATCACCTCCAACCTCAGTCCACGCGAGACCATTGACCTGTCCGACCTGATCTTCCTTCTCGGCCATGCCGAGGGTGTAGCGACGAACCCCGAGGAAGTCGGCCAGGTTGTCG
Source organism: uncultured Burkholderiales bacterium (assembly GCA_937944385.1). Lineage (GTDB taxonomy): Bacteria > Pseudomonadota > Gammaproteobacteria > Burkholderiales > Casimicrobiaceae > Casimicrobium. The sequence goes on from CALDYQ010000040.1 coordinate 7,875, forward strand.
GCGGTTACCTCCGTATGCGTGATCTTGCTGCCATCGGCCAGCAGTGAGCGCTTGATCGTCTTGCGGCAGATCTTGGAAATCTCGCGCTCCAGCGAACGAACGCCAGCCTCTCGCGTGTAGAAGCGAATGATGTCCCGGATCGCGTCCTCAGTGATGACGAGCTCTCCGTGCTGGACGCCGTTGTTCTTCATCTGCTTCGGGATCAGGTACTTCTGCGCGATCGAGACCTTCTCGTCCTCCGTGTAGCCCGACAGCCGAATGATCTCCATGCGATCGAGCAGTGGCGCGGGCAGGTTGAACGAGTTGGCCGTGGCGACGAACATCACGTCGGAGAGATCGAAATCGACCTCGACGTAGTGATCCGAGAACGTGTGGTTCTGCTCGGGATCGAGCACTTCGAGCAGCGCCGAGGCGGGATCACCACGGAAGTCCTGCCCCATTTTGTCGATCTCGTCGAGCAGGAAGAGCGGATTGCGCACGCCGCATTTGGAAAGCGATTGGAGCACCTTGCCCGGCATCGAGCCGATGTAGGTACGACGGTGGCCACGGATCTCGGACTCGTCGCGCACGCCGCCCAGCGACATGCGCAGGAACTTCCTGCCCGTGGCACGCGCGATGGACTGTCCCAGCGAGGTCTTGCCCACTCCCGGCGGTCCGACCAAACAAAGGATCGGCGCCTTGACCTTGTCCACCCGCTGGTGGACCGCGAGGTATTCGGTGATGCGTTCCTTGACCTTCTCGAGCCCGTAGTGGTCCTCGTCGAGCACCGTGGCCGCGCGTGCGAGGTCCTTGAGCACGCGGGTCTTCTTCTTCCACGGCAGATTGACCAGCACGTCGAGGTAATTGCGCACCACCGTCGCCTCGGCGGACATCGGCGACATCATGCGCAGTTTCTTCAACTCGGCCTCGGCCTTTTCCCGGGCCTCCTTGGGCATGCCGGAGGCCTTGATCTTCTTGGCGATCTCGTCGATCTCGGCTTGGTCCTCGGTTTCGCCGAGTTCCTTCTGGATCGCCTTGACCTGCTCGTTCAAGTAGTACTCGCGCTGGCTCTTCTCCATCTGCCGTTTCACGCGGCCACGGATGCGCTTTTCGATCTGCAGGATTTCGACTTCGCCCTCGATGAGGCCGATCAGGTGCTCGATCCGCTTGGAAACCGACGCAATTTCGAGCACTTCCTGCTTCTGCTCGTGCTTGAGAGGCAGGTGGGCCGCGATGGCATCGGCGAGGCGCCCGCCGTCATCGATGCCCGACATCGAGGTGAGGATCTCGGCGGGAATCTTCTTGTTCAGCTTGACGAACTGATCGAAGGCAGCGAGCAGCGCGCGGCGCAGCGCCTCGACCTCGGCCTCCTCATCCGGCGGTGTCGGAACGGGTGTTGCCTCGGCGGAGAAGAACTCGCCAGCGCTTGTCACGGAGGTGAGCAAGGCACGATGCATGCCCTCGACCAGCACCTTGACGGTGCCGTCGGGCAGCCTGAGCATCTGCAGCACGGTCGCCACGCAGCCCACCTCGAAGAGGTCCTCCGGGGTCGGGTCGTCCTTGGCGGCCGACTTCTGGGCGACCAGGAGGATGTGCTTGCCTGCCTCCATGGCCACTTCCAGCGCCTTGATCGATCGCGGGCGACCGACGAAGAGCGGGATGACCATGTGCGGAAACACCACGACATCGCGCAGCGGGAGGAGGGGGTAGGTGACAGTCTCGTCGCCGGGTGAAGTCATGTTTCTTCTCGTTGCAGTCCGTCGTCAGCAGATGAAAACGCTGCTCAAGCGGCCTTCGTCGCTTCCGACAGAATCAGTATGGGTCGCGTTTCGTTCTCGACCGTACTCTGGTCGACCACCACCCGCTCGACATTCTTGAGCGAGGGCAAGTCATACATGACGTCGAGAAGCAGGTTTTCAACGATCGATCGCAAGCCGCGCGCGCCGGTCCGCCGCTTGATGGCCTTGATCGCGATCGCGCTCAGGGCTTCTGGCCGGACTTCGAGTTCCACGCCTTCCATGCGGAACATCTTCTGATACTGCTTGATAAGCGCGTTCTTCGGGCTCACGAGAATGTCAACGAGTGCCGCCTCATCGAGTTCATCGAGGGTGGCGACCACGGGCAGGCGCCCGACGAGCTCGGGAATCAGGCCGAAGCGGATCAGGTCGTCGGGCTCCACATCGCGGAGAAGCTGCCCGATCATCGCCCGATCATCCTGGGAGACCACTTCGGCTCCGAAGCCCATGCCCGCCTTCGACGTGCGCTGGCGGATGATCCGATCCAACCCTTCGAAGGCACCGCCGACGATGAACAGGATATTCGCAGTGTTGACGGTGATCATCTCCTGATTCGGGTGCTTGCGCCCGCCCTGCGGCGGCACGGAGGCGTTCGTCCCTTCGATCAGTTTCAGGAGTGCCTGCTGCACGCCTTCGCCGGACACGTCGCGCGTGATCGACGGGTTCTCTCCCTTGCGGGAGATCTTGTCGATTTCGTCGAGGTAGACGATACCGCGCTGCGCACGCTCGACGTCATAGTCGCAGGTCTGAAGCAGCTTCTGGATGATGTTCTCGACGTCCTCGCCGACGTAGCCCGCCTCGGTGAGCGTGGTCGCGTCGGCGATCACGAACGGCACGTCGAGCAGGCGCGCCAGCGTCTGCGCCAAGAGCGTCTTGCCCGAGCCGGTCGGCCCGATCAGAAGAATGTTGCTCTTGGCGAGTTCGACGTCGTCATCGCGACCATTCGATTCGATGCGCTTGTAGTGGTTGTAAACCGCCACCGAGAGGATGCGCTTGGCGCGGGTCTGGCCTATGACGTATTGGTCCAGACGCTCGCAGATTTCGTGCGGCGTCGGCAGTTTCTTGCCGGTTGTACTGCGTTCGCCCTTGTCGGCCTGCGCTTCTTCTCTGATGATGTCGTTGCACAGATCGATGCATTCATCGCAGATGAACACCGACGGCCCTGCGATCAGCTTGCGGACCTCGTGCTGGCTCTTGCCGCAGAACGAGCAGTAGAGCAGCTTGTCACTGGAGGCTTTTTCTGCCATGGCTCAACAGGCGAGAGGCGCCTGAAATCACTTTTGAGTGGGACCAGTGTACGCCGAACGGCGCGCGCTGGAAGCCCTGCGCCGAAGCGGGGTATTCACGCCGGCGCGCCAGCGGACCAGCCCGTCGCGACGGACCGCCGGGCTCGAGGCGGACACGAGGGACTCGACGCGGACGCGGGACCGCGCGGCGTTTGATCAAGCTTTGCTGCGGGACTCGAGCACGCGATCGATCATCCCGAAGGCCAGTGCTTCTTCGGCGGTCATGAAGTTGTCGCGGTCCGACGCGCGATCGACTTCCTCGACGCTCCGGCCCGTGAACTCAGCCATGTGCTGGTTGTAGCGCTGCTTGAGCCGGATGATGTAGCTCGCATGACGCTCGATGTCGGACACCTGGCCGGAGAATCCGCCGGAAGGCTGGTGAATCATGACGGTAGAGTTGGGCAACGCGAACCGCTTGCCTTTGGCACCGGCGGCGAGAAGGAAAGCCCCCATCGAGGCCGCCATGCCGATGCAGAGCGTGCTGACTTCGGGCTTGATGAAGCGCATCGTGTCGAAAATGGCCATCCCTGCCGAAACCGACCCGCCCGGGGAGTTGATGTAGAAGCTGATGTCCTTGTCCGGGTTCTCGGATTCGAGGAACAGCAACTGCGCGACGATGAGATTGGCCGCCTCGTCGGTCACCGGACCGACGAGAAACACCACACGCTCCTTGAGAAGTCGCGAGTAGATGTCGAACGCACGCTCACCGCGTCCGCTCTGCTCGATCACCATCGGCACCAGGCCGAGCCCCTGCGGGAGAGCCATGCCCATGGCGCCAGCCTGAGCGGTCAAACCAAGCGATTGAACGGGAGAAATCATGTGCGTTCCTGCAGAAAAGACGGACCGGGCGATGCGCCCTCGTAGGGGAATCTGGTGGCGACCGCCGCCATCGCAAGTCAGCTGACGCGGAAGTCAGACTAAGCCGCGACCGACGACCATGCGGGCAACCCCACGGAGGGATCGGGCTCAGGCGGCGACGCTGCCAATGAGATCACTGAACGCCATCGGCTTGTCGACGATCTTCGCCTGCTTGAGCACGTGAGCGACCACATTGTGCTCGACCGCGAGCGCCTCGAACTGCGCCAGGCGGCGTGGATCCTGGAAATGCCAAGCGACGACCTGCTCGGGATGCTCGTAGGACTGCGCCTGCTCCTCGACCAGGGCACGCAACTGCGCCTGCGTCGGATCGAGTTGGGCGCTACGGACGAGTTCGCCGATCACGAGGCCCATGGCTACGCGTTCAGTCGCGGCGGGCTCAAAGGTCGAAGGCGAGACGGTGGCACTTTCGGCGGGGACGCCGCGTTGCTTGAGATCCTGGCTCGCGGCTTGAGCCATTCGTGCCGCCTCCGCTTCAACGAGCGACTTGGGCGGGGTCACCTCGACCAGGCCGCGCAGCGCCTTGAACACCTGATCACGCTCCGCGCTGAACACTCGACGCTTGCGCTCGAGCTCGAGGTTCGTGCGGACCTCGGCCCGCAAGGTGGCAATGTCGCCCGAGGCGATGCCGAAGTTTCGCGCGAATTCCGCATCTACCTCGGGCAAGATTGGAGAGGCGACTTCCTTCACGGTCAACTTGAACTGGGCGGTCTTGCCCGCTACGTCACGACCGAAGTAGTCCTCCGGGAACGTCACCGTGAAGGTCTTCGACTCACCCTTTGCAAGCCCTGTGGCGTTGGTTTCGAACTCCGGCAGCATCCGCTCGTCGCCGAGGATCAGCGTGAAGTCGCGCGCCGAGCCGCCCTTGAACGGAGCGCCGTCGATCTCGCCATGGAAGTCCACGATCATGCGATCGCCCTTCGCGCTCGGGCCGGCCTTGGGCTCGTAGCGAACACGCTGCTTGCGCAGCGTTTCGATCGTGCGGTCGATGTCGGCATCGGTAATCTCCACGACGGGTCGCTCGATCGTGATGGCGTCAAACGACGGGAAAGTGATCTGCGGGAACACCTCGAAGGTCGCCGTGAAGGCAAAGTTGTCCTTGTCTTCGCTGTTCTGCGCGGGCTCGATGCGAGGCGATCCGGCCACGCGAAGGTTCTGTTCGGCGACGATCTTCCCGAACGCCTGGTTGATCTGATCGCCGATCACCTCGTAGCGCACCTGCGGGCCATAGGTCTGAGCGACCATCCGAACCGGGACCTTGCCCGGTCGGAAGCCCGGCATCTTGACGTCACGCGCCATCTTGCGAATGCGTGCCTGCGTCTCCGCCTCGACCGCCGCAATCGGAATGGCGATGGAGAGACGACGTTCGAGGGCGCTCAGTTGTTCGACTTGAATCGACATGGTGGGAGGACAGGGGAAACGTTTCAATCAGTGCGCGTGCTCATAAGGCTGACGAGGGACTGCGCGAAGTCGCGCGCCCCCGCCCAGCGCACAGGCGGTTGGTTCGGCTTCGAGTGCTTCGAGTGGAGGGCGTGGTGCGAATGAAGGGACTCGAACCCCCACGCCAGAAGGCGCTGGAACCTAAATCCAGTGCGTCTACCAATTCCGCCACATTCGCCGAACTCTCGATTATAGGCCGCGCCCCGCACGCGCGGCCATGGCTCGCGCCCGGCCTCGCTATGATCGGGCCCATGTCCAACGTCGCTCCCCGGGTGCAGTCCTCGGCAGCAGCTTCGCCCCGCCCCAAGTCACCCGCCGCACCGCGCGCGTCCGCGATCGGCGTGGACGGCCACTACGAGAACTTTCCCGTTGCGTCCTGGCTGATCCCACGCGCCCAGCGGCCGTTCATCCAGGCGGTGTACCGGTTTGCACGTCATGCAGATGACGTCGCCGACGAGGGTGATAGCCCCGATGCCGAACGGATTGCCGCGCTCGCCGCGCTCGGCAGCGAAGTCGAGCGCCTCTGGGCGGGGCACCCGGCAGAGACGCTCACTGCACCCAGCGTCCGCGGACTCGCCCCCGTCCGTGACGGGTTTCCAGAGATCGGTGCCGGGCCCTTCCTCGCACTCCTCTCGGCCTTCGCGCAGGATGTGCACAAAAAGCGCTACGCGGACGAGACCGAGCTTCTGGACTACTGCAGCCGATCGGCCAACCCCGTGGGGCGGATCGTCCTGCGCCTGTTCGGCCTTGCCGATCCGCAGGCGGATACCGAGAGCGATGCGATCTGCACGAGCCTGCAACTCATCAACTTCTGGCAGGATGCCGCGATCGACGCCCGGCGCGGTCGGGTCTATGTGCCGCTCGATGCGTTCGCGCGTGTCGGGCTCGATCCGGATCGCTTCCCGTTCGAGGGTGACCATCGCGCGCTGATGCAGGCGCAGTGCACGTGGGCGCTCGGGCTCATGCAGGACGGCAGCGCACTGCTCGGTCGGCTCCGAGGACGCCTGCGCTGGGAGATCGCGTGCACGATTGCCGGCGGCGTGCGCATTCTGGAGCATATCGCTGCCCGGGGTTACGACGTCCGCGAACGCCCGGTGCTCGGCTGGTACGATCTGCCCATCATCGTCCGGCGAGCGGTCGCAGTCATGCGCCGAGGTGCGTCGGCGCTTCGGCTCGAACACAGCGAGAAGTGACCCCAGACCAGTACTGCGAGGACCGAGCGGCCCGCGCCGGCTCGAGCTTCTATTACGCCTTCCGCTTCCTGCCCGAAGAGCGCCGACGCGCCATCACGGCGTTCTACGCCTTCTGCCGCGAGGCGGACGACATCGTCGATGAGGTACGCGACCCGACCGTGGCAGCGGCCAAGCTCGATTACTGGCGACGGGAGGTGCGTGCCATGGCCCAGGGCAACGCCAGCCATCCGGTGGCGCTCGCCATGACGCCGCACCTCGCGCGCTTCGACATTCCGATCGACGCCTTCGAGCACGTGCTCGACGGCATGGCTCAGGACTTGGGCAAGACACGCTACCTTGATTTCGCCGAGCTCGATCGCTACTGCTACCTCGTTGCGGGGGTGGTCGGCGAGACAAGCGCGCGGATCTTCGGCATCCCGCCCGGACATGCAGATCGAACCCTCGCCTACGCCCGTGCGCTTGGCGAGTCGCTGCAACTCATCAACATCCTCCGTGACGTCGGCGAAGATGCCCGGCGCGGGCGACTCTACCTGCCCCAGTCCTTGCTCGATGAGCATCGCGTCAGCGCCGCGGGCGTGCTTCGCCTCGAAGGCGGGGACGCGCTGCGCGATGCCCTCGCTGCGCTCTACCAGCGTGCCTGTTCGCGCTACGACGAAGCGCTCGGCCTGCTGCCTGCGGAAGCCCGTCGTGCCCAACGGGCGGGGCTCGCCATGGGCGCGATCTATCGCGCACTGGCCGAGGAAATCCGGGCGGATGGGTTTCGGGTGCTCACGCACCGCGTCGCCCTCACCCCCATCCGCAAGCTCTGGATCGCATGGAAGACGGTCACCTTCGCGTCGCGGTGATCGGTGCCGGCTGGGCCGGATCGGTCGCGGCAGCAACGCTCGCCGAGGCGGGCCTGACCGCGACGGTCTTCGAGGCGGCACCCATTGCAGGTGGCCGCGCACGGCGGGTGGAAAAGGAGGGCCGAGCCTTCGACAATGGCCAGCACCTGCTTCTCGGTGCGTACCGCCGCACGTTGTCCTGGATCGATCGGCTCCACTCGCCGACGGCCTATCACCGCCAGCCCCTCGAAGTGGTGAGCGCACCGGCAATGACGCCAGCGCTGCGGATGCGTGCGCCTGCGCGGTTGCCCGCCCCGTGGCACCTTGCCTGGGCCCTGCTCACAATGGACGGCCCATCCCTCGGTGAGCGCGTCACCGCCATCGCACGAGTGGCGGGTTTGCTCGCCACGGTGCCGCCGGCCGAGCAGACGGTCGCCGACTGGCTCGCCCATGTGCCCATGTCGATGCGTCGGCAGGTGCTGGATCCGCTCTGCATCGGCGCGCTCAACACGCCCCCGGAGGCTGCGTCCGCGCGCGTCTTCGCCGAGGTGTTGCGGCGCGCATTCTTCGATGATGCACGGGATGCCGACTTCGTGATTCCTGCGCTGGACCTCTCGAGCCTCCTGCCCGACGCCGCCCTCACCGAGGTGGTCCGTCGCGGCGGCACGGTCCGGCTCGCCACCCCCGTGCTCTCGATTCACCGTGCGCCCGAGCGCGGTATTGCCGTCGAAACGCGTGCAGGCAGAGAGACCTTCTCGGCGGTCCTCATCGCAACCGCGCCACAGCACGTGCCTCGCCTGCTGTCCACGCTCGACGGCGAGCCCTCGCTCGACCCGGTGCGCGACACTCTGGCCGGGCTCGCCTTCGAGGCCATTGCCACGGTGCATTTCGACCTGCCGTTCATCGGCGGACTTCACCCCGAGCGCGACCGAATCCGCCTGCTCGACGGTCAACCGGGCCAGTGGCTGTTCCTGCATGCGCTGCCTGGGGGGCGCGTCCGGGCGAGCGTCGTGCTGAGCGCGCTCGACGGCGCGCCGCTTGCAGCCGGCGGCGAGGCACTCTGCGCTGCCGTACGGCGACAACTCGCGAAGAGTTGGCGTCTGCCGGAGCCGCTCTGGCAACAATGCATCATCGAGAAGCGGGCGACCTACGCCTGCACACCACGGCAACATGCGCGCCTTTGCGGATTATCCCCCCTGCTCCGCCCAACGCCTTACCGCCCGATTGCCTTCGCCGGCGACTGGACCGAACCGTCGCTGCCCGCCACGCTGGAAGCCGCGGTCCTGTCCGGAGAACGGGCAGCCCGACAACTGCTTGACTGCCTGCACCGATGACTGAACGACGAGTCAACGATGACTGAGCGCGACCCCGGCCACCGGCACATCTTCACCTACGGCTCGCTGATGTTCGAGCGGGTCTGGCGTCGCGTCGTGCACGGCACCTACGCGAGCGAAGCGGGCGAGATTCGGGGCTTCAGACGACTCTCGGTGAAGGATCAGGACTACCCCGCGATCATCGCGGACCGTCGCAGCCGGCGGCTCGAGGGCGTTCTGTATCGAGACGTCGCGCCCGAGGACGTGGCCCGACTCGACCAGTTCGAGACCGATACCTACGTCCGCCTGATCGTTCCGGTGTTCCTCGCTTCCGGCGAGTTCGTGCTGGCCGATGCATATGTCGCTACCCCGGCCGTCGAACTCACAGCAGACGAGTGGGACGTAGCCGCGTTCGCCTCGGGCGGCGGGATCGAGCGCTTCGAGGCGCGCTACATGACGCTTCCTGACCGGCTGGATGCTCCGACGTGAGGGCATGGCCGCGCGGTCCCGTCCCCGACGCAGCCCACGCCATTCCTCAGCCCGGAGGTGCCTCGGACGCCGCCTTGGCATCCACTTTGGCCACCGCCTGACCTTCGGCCCCCTTGTCGCCCGCTGAACCATCCTTTTCACCGGCCACCGGTGCCGACGGAGCGGAGGGCGTCGTCGAGCCGCCCGAGGAGCCGGGCGTGTTGTAGGTCTTCACCGGCCGTACCGGACGCCCCGCCATGATGTCCGCGATCTGATCGGCGTCGATCGTCTCGTACTCCATCAACGCTGCGGTCATGGCCTCCACCTTGTCCGCGTTCTCGGTCAGGATCTTCTTCGCGAGCGCGTACTGCTCGTCGATGATGCGCCGGATCTCGGCGTCGACCTTCTGCATCGTCTCGTCGGAGACGTTGCGCGTCTGCGTGACGCTCCGGCCCAGGAACACTTCGCCCTCGTTCTCAGCGTAGACCATCGGGCCCAGCACGTCGCTCATGCCGTAGCGCGTGACCATGTCGCGGGCAATCTTGGTCGCGCGCTCGAAATCGTTCGACGCACCGGTCGACACGTCCTTGAGAAACAACTCCTCGGCGACACGACCGCCGAACAGCACGGCGATCTGCGTAAGCATCTGTTCTTTATAGAGCGAGATCGTGTCGCGCTCGGGCAATTGCCACGTGACGCCGAGTGCCCGCCCGCGCGGAATGATGGTGACCTTGTGCACCGGGTCGGCCTTCGGCAGCGAGGCCGCAACGATCGCATGCCCTGACTCGTGGTAAGCGGTCGCGCGCTTCTCTTCTTCGGTCAGCACCATGGACTTGCGCTCGGCGCCCATGTAGATCTTGTCCTTCGCCTTCTCGAAGTCCTCCATGTCCACGAGCCGCTTGTTCGCGCGCGCTGCAAACAAGGCGGCTTCGTTGACGAGGTTCGCGAGATCCGCTCCGGAGAAGCCGGGCGTGCCGCGCGCGAGGGTATGCGCGTTTACGTCCGGAGCGATCGGCACCTTGCGCATGTGCACCTGGAGGATCTGCTCGCGACCGCGGATGTCGGGCAGCGGCACGACCACCTGACGATCGAATCGGCCGGGACGCAAGAGCGCCGGATCAAGAACGTCCGGCCGGTTGGTCGCGGCAATCACGATCACGCCCGCGTTGCCCTCGAAGCCGTCCATCTCGACCAGCAACTGGTTCAGGGTCTGCTCGCGCTCGTCGTTGCCGCCGCCCAGACCGGCGCCGCGCTGGCGGCCAACCGCGTCGATCTCGTCGATGAAGATGATGCAGGGCGCGTTCTTCTTGGCCTGCTCGAACATGTCGCGCACACGCGCCGCGCCGACGCCGACGAACATCTCGACGAAGTCGGAACCGGAGATCGAGAAGAACGGCACCTTGGCCTCACCCGCAATCGCCTTGGCCAGGAGGGTCTTGCCGGTACCGGGTGAACCCACCATCAAGACGCCGCGCGGAATCCGCCCGCCGAGCTTTTGGAACTTGCTCGGGTCCTTGAGGAAATCCACCAGTTCCTGGACTTCTTCCTTGGCCTCGTCGCAGCCCGCGACGTCGGCGAAGGTGACCGAGTTGTTGTTCTCGTCCAGCATGCGCGCCCGCGACTTGCCAAAACTGAAGGCGCCACCTTTGCCACCCCCCTGCATCTGGCGCATCATGAAAATCCAGGCGCCAATCAGGAGCAGGATCGGACCGAACGAGAACAGGATCGTGGAGAGGAGCGACGTCGTCTCGGCGGGACGACCAGCGAACTTGACATTGTTGCGCAGAAGATCGTTGAGCAGATCCTTGTCGTAGCCGCCCGGCACGAAAGTCGAGCGACGCCCCTCCGAGGTGCGGTAAGTGATCTCCGGCCCGGCGATGTCCGCCTCGGTCACACGCCCGCTGCGCAGGTCTTCTATGAACGTGGAGTACGGCACCTGATCGGCGCGCCTGCCGGACTTGTCGAACTGCTGGACCACCGTGAGCACGATGAGTCCAATCACCAACCAGATTGCGATGTTCTTGAACGTGTTGTTCACTTTG
>CALDYQ010000041.1 GCA_937944385.1 uncultured Burkholderiales bacterium
CGGACGGGTCTCGCTCTACGGCATCACCTTCGCGCATGACTCGGCCATGATCCAGCCCGAGGCCGAGCCGACGCTCGCCGAAATCGCGAAACTCATGCGCGAGCGCGCAGGGCTCAACATCCTCGTGGTCGGGCACACCGACACCGCGGGCGGCTTCGACTACAACCGCGGCCTCTCGCAACGACGTGCCGATGCGGTCGTCAACCGGCTTGGGCAGCTTGGGGTCGATCGCAAGCGGCTGCATCCGGTGGGCGTGGGCTTTGCTGCGCCCGTGGCGACCAACACGACCGAGGATGGGCGCGGGAAAAACCGGCGTGTCGAGTTGGTTGACCTCGCGGGCGGGCGGATTCCTTGACCTGCTTGACCTGCTTGACCCGCTTCAGTCAGCAAGTCGCGCTGCGACCTCCTGCCCGATCGCAAGCGCACTCGTGAGCCCTGGAGACTCGATACCGAAGAGGTTCACGAGGCCGTGCAAGCCATGGCTGCCTGCATCCTGGATCAGGAAGTCGGCCGCCGCCTCACTCGGCCCCACGATCTTGGGCCGGATGCCGGCGTAGGCCGGAACGAGTGCGCCGGCCGGCAGTCCCGGCCAATAACGACGTATTTGCGCGTAGAACGCATCAGCGCGTCCCGGATCGACGGCGTAGTCAAACGCGCCCTGCGCTGGGCAGCGGGACGCGTCGATCCAATCCACATCCGGGCCGAAGCGTGCCCGCCCGGCGAGATCGAGCGTGAGGTGGATACCCAGGCCCCCAGGCTCGGGGACCGGGTAGATGAGATGAGAAAACGGTGCCCGGCCGCCGTGGTGTGCCAGCGAGAAATAATGCCCTTTGGCGAAGTGCGCGCGTGGGACGAGAGTCGGGCAGAGTCCTTCAGTGCGCGCCGCCAAGTCGATTGCAGCCAGGCCTGCGGCATTCACGAGATACGTTGCAGCCACTTCGGTGCCGTCCTCGGTCGTCACCACGAAGTCGTGCGCCCGTGCCGTGATGCGACGCACTCGGGCGTGCAACGCGACGATGCCTCCCGCGCGTTCGAGATCGCCCTGGAGCGAGAGCATGAGCGCGTGGGAATCCACGATGCCGGTGGCCTGCGACCAGAGGGCGGCCGTGGCGTGAACGGCGGGTTCGAGCCTTCGCGCCGTCGTGCCGTCGATCAGCGAGAGGCCTTCGACGCTGTTCGCCTCCCCTTGTGCGAGAAGCCCGGCGAGCTTTGCTTCATCCGTGTCGCGCGTGGCGACGATCAGCTTGCCCGGTCGGGCGTGCGGAATGCTGCGCTTGCGGCAGTAGCTCTCCATGAGCCTGCGCCCCTCGACGCAGAGCCGTGCCTTCAGGCTACCTGTCGGGTAGTAGAGCCCGGCGTGGATGACCTCGCTCGAACGTGACGAGGTACCCTGACCAATCGCACCTTCGCTTTCGAGGACGAGGACGTCCCGGCCAGCCTCCGCGAGCGCTCGCGCGCAGGCGAGGCCGACCACGCCCGCGCCGATGACGATTGCTTCGACGCGTTCCATGTCCCGGATGGCGATCAGCGGATCACCGGATGACTTCGAGCCCGCCCAGGTAGGGCCGGAGCACTTCCGGTACGGTGATCGAGCCGTCGGCGTTTTGGTAGTTCTCCATGACGGCGATCAGCGTGCGGCCAACGGCGAGCCCCGAGCCGTTCAGGGTATGCACGGGCTCGTTCTTGCCGGCCTCGTTCTTGAATCGCGCCTGCATTCGCCGGGCCTGGAAGGCTTCGCAGTTCGAGCAGCTCGAGATTTCGCGATAGGCCTGCTGGCCCGGCAGCCAGACCTCGATGTCGTAGGTTTTGGCCGCACCGAAGCCCATGTCGCCCGTGCAGAGCAGCATGGTGCGGTAGGGGAGCTCGAGCTTCTGCAGGATGCGCTCGGCAAAACCGGTCATCTCTTCGAGTAGCGCATTCGATTGCTCCGGGCGACAGATGTAGACCATCTCGACCTTGTCGAACTGGTGCTGGCGGATCATGCCGCGTGTGTCGCGCCCGTAGCTGCCCGCCTCGGAGCGAAAACACGGCGTATGAGCAACGAGGCGCATCGGCAGCCGTGCGGCATCGACGATCGTGTCGCGGACGAGATTCGTGAGCGAGACCTCAGCGGTCGGGATCAGGTAGCGATTCCTCGTCTGGCCGTCTTCCCCCGTCATGGGCACGCGGAAGAGATCCTCCTCGAACTTGGGGAGCTGCCCCGTGCCGGTCATCGTCTCGGCGTTCACGATGTAGGGCACGTAGCACTCGGTGAAGCCATGCTCGTTCACGTGCGTGTCGAGCATGAAGGTGGCAAGCGCCCGGTGAAGCCGCGCGAGCGCTCCGCGCAGCACCGTGAATCGACTGCCCGAGAGCTTGGCGCCCGCCTCGAAGTCGAGCGCACGTCCGGCAGGTCCCGTGAGGGCTTCGCCAAGCGCCACGTGATCCTGCGGCGCGAAGCCGAACGTGCGCGGTTCGCCCCAGCGCCGGATCTCGACGTTCTCGCTGCTGTGGCGACCCGCGGGCACGTCGGCCTGCGGCAGGTTCGGGATCGTGAGGAGCAAGGCCTCGAGCCGGGCCTGCACGGCGGCGAGTGCGGCTTCGTTCGTCCGGACGCGCTCCGGGAGGGCGGCGACCTCCGCCATCAACTGGGCGGCGCGGGCCTCGTCTTTCGCGGCCTTGGCCGCACCGATCTCCTTCGAGAGGCGATTTCTCGCCTGCTGAAGGTCCTGGGTCTCGGTTTGAAGGGCCTTGCGCTCGGCTTCGAGTGCTTCGAACGCGGCGGCGCTCAAATCGAAGTTGCGCTGCCGGAGGCGCTCTGCCGTGGCGGCGAGCTGGGTGCGTAGCAATTGGATGTCGAACATGGACGTTAGGCGCGTCGCGTTGCTTTGGGCGGGCGGCTGGAGGCGGCAACCGTCGTAGACCGCCGTTTACCTCTGTGAGCCGCCTCGGCGGGCCGGCGCCGGAGACTGAGCACGGTTGACGGCGAAATGGCAATCCGTCATAATAACTGGCTCGTTCGCGTGGAGAGGTGGCCGAGTGGTTAATGGCACCAGACTGTAAATCTGGCCTCTAGCGAGTACGCTGGTTCGAATCCAGCCCTCTCCACCATTTGAGCTTCCGGCATCGGGCGCCACCGAGGTTTCCGTCACTGACGGCACATCGATGGCACATCGGCGACACGTTGCCGCACGTGGCGCCTGGTAAATTCCCGACGCCATGGTGCTCATGGCGACGACAGTTGCGTCTTTTCCGCCAGTGCGTCTGTGCGGGTTTTCGCAAACAATGATTGTTTGAACCGAAATGCCTGCGGGTGTAGCTCAATGGTAGAGCTGAAGCCTTCCAAGCTTAAGACGACGGTTCGATTCCGTTCACCCGCTCCAGCACCCTGCGCGGTCAACCGGGTCCCCTTTGACCGGTCGTGCAGGCGGTGATCGAGGCGTGGTCTTCGGTCTTTGACGCGGCTGTCAGTTCGGCCGATCGTCCAAGTCCCAAGCCCATGTAGCTCAGTGGTAGAGCACTCCCTTGGTAAGGGAGAGGTCGTGCGTTCAATCCGCGTCATGGGCACCACTCCCTCGTTGTAACCCTTGCGTCCGGCGCACTTTTCTTAACGAGAGCATCATGGCAAAAGAGACCTTCAAGCGCACCAAGCCCCATGTGAACGTGGGCACGATTGGTCACGTCGATCATGGCAAGACGACGCTGACGGCGGCGATCACGACGGTGTTGTCGAGGAAGTTTGGTGGTGAGGCGAAGGCCTAC
>CALDYQ010000042.1 GCA_937944385.1 uncultured Burkholderiales bacterium
TACATCGTGCGCGAGGCGCGCGCCTACCTCGACCAGCTGGCGCCGCCGTTTTTCCGCGCGCTCACCCACTACGCGCAGGACGGCAGCTATTCCTGGCACTGCCCCGGGCACTCCGGCGGCGTGGCGTTCCTAAAGAGCCCAGTGGGGCACATGTTCCATCAGTTCTTCGGCGAGAACCTGCTGCGCGCCGACGTCTGCAACGCGGTGGAAGAGCTCGGCCAGCTGCTCGACCACACCGGGCCGGTGGCGGCGAGCGAGCGCAACGCGGCGCGCATCTTCGGCTGCGACGAGCTGTTCTTCGTCACCAACGGCACCAGCACCGCCAACAAGATCGTCTGGCACTACATGGTCGCTCCGGGCGACGTGGTGGTGGTCGACCGCAACTGCCACAAGAGCGTGCTGCACGCGATCATCATGACCGGGGCGATTCCCGTGTTCCTGATGCCGACGCGCAACCACTTCGGCATCATCGGCCCGATCCCGAAGAGCGAGTTCGAGCCGGAGGCGATCCGGCGCAAGATCGCCGCCCATCCGCTGATCGAGGGCGACCCCGGCAAGCCGCGGGTGCTCACCATCACCCAGAGCACCTACGACGGCATCGTCTACAACGTCGAGACCATCAAGGGCCTGCTCGACGGCGTCATCGACACGCTGCACTTCGACGAAGCCTGGCTGCCGCACGCCGCCTTCCACGCCTTCTATCGCGACATGCACGCCATCGGGCCGGGGCGCCCGCGCAACAAGGTGTCGATGATCTTTTCCACCCAGAGCACGCACAAGCTGCTGGCCGGGCTGTCGCAGGCGAGCCAGATCCTGGTGCAAGGCTCGGAGGTGGAGAGCCTCGACGGCTTCCAGTTCAACGAGGCCTCTCACATGCATGTGTCGACCTCGCCGCAGTACGCGATCATCGCCAGCTGCGACGTGGCGGCGGCGATGATGGAGCCGCCGGGCGGGCCGGCGCTGGTCGAGGAGTCGATCGCCGAGGCGCTCGACTTCCGCCGCGCCATGCGCAAGGTCGACGCCGAACTCGGCGAGTCGTGGTGGTTCAAGGTCTGGGGCCCGGAGAAGCTGGCCGACGAAGGCATCGGCAAGCGCGAGGACTGGTTGCTGAAGACCGGCGACAAGTGGCACGGCTTCGGGAAGGTGGCGCCGGGCTTCAACATGCTCGACCCGATCAAGGCGACGATCATCACGCCGGGGCTGGCCCTGAACGGCACCTTCACCGAGCCCGGCATCCCGGCGGCGATCGTCACCAAGTACCTGGCCGAGCACGGCATCATCGTCGAGAAGACCGGGCTGTACTCGTTCTTCATCATGTTCACCATCGGCATCACCAAGGGCCGCTGGAACACGATGGTCACCGAGCTGCAGCAGTTCAAGGACGACTACGACCACAACCAGCCGCTGTGGCGGGTGATGCCGGAGTTCCTGCGCGCGCACCCGGCCTACGAGAACAAGGGCCTGCGCGAGCTGTGCGACGAGATCCACGCCGTCTATCGCGAGCACGACATCGCGCGGCTGACCACCGAGATGTATCTGTCGGAGATGGTGCCGGCGATGACCCCGGCGGCTGCCTACGCGAAGATGACGCACTGGGAGGTCGATCGGGTGCCGATCGACGAGCTCGAAGGCCGCGTCTCGGCGGTGCTGCTCACGCCGTACCCGCCCGGCATTCCGCTGCTGATTCCCGGCGAGCGCGTCAACGAGCGCATCGTCAACTACCTGAAGTTCGCGCGCGACTTCAACGGCCGTTTCCCGGGCTTCGAGACCGACATTCACGGGCTGGTGAAGCAGAAGCGCGATCGGAGGGTCGAGTACTTTCTCGATTGCGTGCGGACCAGTTGATGGCCTCGGCGGTGCGCTCGCGGCACCGCTGCCGCGCGGGCGACGGTTGCCCGGCGCGTCTTGGTCAGCGGCTTCCGCCGGCGGCTGCGATGGCCTCTTCGACCAGAGAATCGCTGAACCAGTAGCCCTGTTCGCGCAATTGCGCGATCAGCGCTGGTGCGCTCGTGATCAGGCCCAGGCGCTGCGACTTGATCAGGACGCCAAGCGTTCCGATCGTCATCAGCCCCAGCTAAACAGCGCAGGCGCGCGCGGCTCGGTCGTCCGCAAGCAGTGCGGCACCCATCTGCCTGGCAAGGCCGATGGCCGCACGCTCACCGACCCCAAGGCCCGCGATGTCCTCGACACGTGCATCGCTGGCCAGCAGCCAACCTTCAGTCAGAGCTGCTCCGATGCGTACGGAGTCTGGCAGTCCAGGCTGCGTCAGACACTCTGCGAGCACCGCGTGCGGCACCATCACCCTTTCGAAGAGCGCCGGCAGCAAGTCCAGGCGGTCGAGCTTGCCCAGCGCAATGAGCGGACCGGCGTCCGCGACGACAACGCTAATCGCCGAGTGCGGCCAGTTCACGATCCAGCTCGCCCGGCGCCATCCGAATCAGCCCGATCTGGCGGCGACCGAGCTCGTCGAGCATTTCCCGATAGGACAAGCCGGCAATCTGCGCCGCAAGCCCCAGGCTGATCTGCTCCCGATCGAAGAGAGCTACCGCGAGCTCAAGCTTCGCTGCCGGGGCCCGGCTGCGCTCTCCCAGCGGCAGTGCCAGAAACAGCGGCTCTCCATCCTGTGTTACGAGCGCGATCGAACCTTCACGGGTCTCTTCCAACACCTGTTCAGGATGCTGGAGGAACTGCTGTACCGAAATCGAACCCACGGCGCCCTCCAAAGTCAGTCGGTCGGCGGCGCATCAACGACGGTCTCGCGCTGCAAAGGCAAGTATGCCCCTGCGCCAAGGGTCCATGCCAGCCGCTACTGCAGGAGTCTGCCGACCCAGGCGCACCCGCGGCTGAACAGGAGCTACCGGCAGGATGCGATGGCGGCGCCAATCTTGGCGAGCTGCAAGGTCGACGGCCGCAATCTGCGTGTGGTGCGCGGCTCCGCCTGCGGCGTGCAGCACGGATCGGTGTGTGAGCTTCGAAAAGCGCGAGGCCGTCGGCAGCAACGCCCATTGCTGTCTATTCGCCCACGCAGGTGACCGCTGCGTCCTGCGCAAGCGGGAGTGCCGTCAGCAGATCGGCAACCACCGCTCGCAGGTCAGCCAGCCGATTGGACCTGGCCCAGAGAATGACGACGGCGATCGAGAAGGTGCGAAGGTTCTGCTGAAACGAAAAGTTGCGGTCGACGGTCAGGAAGACCTCGAAGTCGCGGGCGCGAGGGCAAGAAGGTCGCCATTGCTCAAGGTCGACCAACCCATCTGGCGGGCTGTCTTCGCTTCGTGACCGACGATCTCTCGTGACAGCCGCCAATCGACGCACTCGTCGAGCAGAATCCTCACGACACCGACTCGACCAGCCGGTCCTTCGCCTGCTCGAGAAACGCAACGACCTGCGCGCGGGAGACGGTGGGAAACCCGGCAAGGAAGTCGTCGATGGTGTCTCCGGCTTCCAGATCGTCGAGCAGGGTCTGGACAGGGACTCGCGTGCCCGCGAACACGGGCGTGCTCCCCATGACTTCGGGATCGGTCGAAATCACCGGCGCGGTCACTGGACTACCTCCTCGCTGACGCTCGAAGCACTCGCATTGGCGCGGCCCGGCGGGCCGACCGGATCACCTGCACGCTGCGCGCTCAGGGATTCGCCCTTGGGGCGGCCCGGCGGGCCCATGCAGCCAGACTACTCAGGCGGCTGCGGCCCCCGCAACCGGCTGGGAAACTTGCGCCGCGCCCAGGGGCGTCGAGCAAGAACGGCGCCGGTTGAGGACGAAGGGAGAGCGCCAGCGGAGAAAAGCCCGAGGTTCGAAGGTGCGCCGACGGGCGCAGGGCGTCTTGAGTTTCGCCGGCGTGCGGCAGGTTGTCGGGCATCATTCGGCCCATGAAAGACGAGCAAAAGGGCGTGACGATGATGCTGTCGCGTTGGACTGCGTTGCTGGTTGCTGTGGTGATCGCCTCCGCGTCCGCGGCCCAGGACAAACCGGTCGACGCCGGCCCCTACGTCGCCTCGCCCGACAGCGCCGTGGCGGCAATGCTGCGCGAGGCCGAGGTCGGGCCGGACGATTACGTCATCGACCTCGGCTCGGGCGACGGCCGCATCGTGCGCACCGCTGCGGCGGTGTTCGGCGCCCGCGGCATGGGCGTCGAGATCCAGGCGCCGCTGGTCGCGCTGTCCAACGAGCTGGCGAAGAAGGAGGGCATCGCCGACCGCGTCCGGTTCGTCACCCAGGATCTGTTCAAGACCGACATCTCGAAGGCCACGGTGGTGACGATGTACCTGCTGCCGCACACGGTGAATCAGCTCACCCCCAAGCTGCTCGCCGAACTGCGGCCGGGGACCCGGGTGGTGTCGCACGACTACGGCCTTGCCGGCTGGGTGCCGCACAAGCGGTTCGAGACCGACGACCCCGAGAAGGTCTCGATCAGCGGCGTCACCCGCACCGTGATCTATGTCTACGTCGTCCCGTCGAAGGTGGCGGGCACCTGGGAGGCGAAGGTGCCGGCAGCGCTGTCGAAGGAGTCGATGCGGCTCGAGCTGACGCAGGAGATCAATCGCGTTG
>CALDYQ010000043.1 GCA_937944385.1 uncultured Burkholderiales bacterium
GCATGGTGTCAGCCATGCATGACAAGGCGGTGATATCGGATGACTGACTGCGCTCACTGCTCGCGCAAGGCCTGTTCTCGCGCAAGGCCTGTTCTCGCGCAAGGCCTGCTCGCGGGAGTTCGCCGTTTGTCATTAGAGCGGCATCGTATTGAAATGATCATGTCACTCGACCGCTGTAGCTTTTCAGTAATTGCATCTTCGGCATCCGTGCCAACCGCTCATGCTCGACGCCACACCCTCCCTCGACGTCCGAAGCCAGACGGCCCTCGGCGAACGCATTTCTCCAGTCGAACGGCTGATCGTCCGCCTTGCCGAGTCGAGCGAGGAGGTGCGCCGCGCGCAACGGCTTCGCTATCGCGTGTTCTGCGAGGAGATGGGGGCACGTATCGACCGGCACGACGGCGTCGACGCCGACCCGTTCGACCCGCACTGCGAGCACTTGATCGTCATCGACCGCTTTACCGACTGCGTGGTGGGCACCTACCGCATTTTGCCGCCGTGGGGCGCGCGTCGTGCGGGTGGCCTCTACTGCGAGCAGGAATTCCGCATCGAGGTGTTGAACACGATCCGGCCGCAACTTTTTGAGCTCGGCCGAGCCTGCATCCACCCGGCCTGGCGCGATGGCTCTGTGCTCGCGAAGCTCTGGAGCGGCCTTGGGCATTATGTGCGACAGCATCAGGTGCGTTATCTGCTGGGCTGTGCAAGCGTTCCCCTCGACCGCGGAGCGGTCAACCTGGGCGCCCTACGGGCCGAACTGCTCGGCCGCTATCTCGCACCGGTCGAATATCGCGTCGAGCCGATCCGCAGCCTGCGCTCGCTGGGCGACCCGGCGGGCACGAAGCCGGCGGCGCCTCCCCTCCTTCGGGCCTACCTGACGCTCGGCGCCTGGGTTTGCGGCGAGGCCGCATGGGACCCGCAGTTCGACTGCGCGGATTTCCTCGTGCTCCTGCCGATCGAGCGTCTCTCGAAGCGCGCCGCGCGACACTTCCTCGGCGCCGACGCGAGGCAGTGAAGTCAAAGGGCGCGCAGCGCGCCTGGACCTCAGGACCTCAGAACCTCAGCGCCTCAGGCGCCGATGACGCCCCCATCGGCCCGCCGAATCACGATCGTCGCTGAGCGCGGCCGCATGCCCGCCCCGTCCGGCCAACTCGAGAACCGGGCGGGATGGGTCGGGTCGCTCCGATAGGCGGGGGTTTCGCCTGGGTGCTGAATGTTGACAAACATCGTGCGCAGATCCGGGGTCATGACCACGCCTGTCACTTCGCAACCGGGTGGACCAACGAGAAAACGCCGGATTTCCCCGCTCGCCGGATCACAGGCGAGCATCATGTTGGTGGGCATTCGGCGGTGTTCGTCCCGGCCGAGCGAGCCCGTCGAGATATCCGTTTGAATCCAAAGGATGCCGCGGGGATCCACCCAGAGCCCGTCAGGCGAAGAAAAGTAGTCGCCGTAAATGGTGCCCCGATGCTCTGGTTGCTCCGCCTGCGGATCACCTGCCAGGACGAAATGCTCCCAGCGAAAGCGGGTCGCGGTGAAATCCCCGTCCTCCCGCCAGCGCAGGATGTGACCCATCAAGTTGTTCGCTCGAGGATTGGCTGCATCGACCGGGAGTGCGCTCATGCGGCCACGGTCACGGTTGTTCGTGAGCGCGCAATAGAGCCATCCGGTCGTTGCGTCATGGGCAATCCACTCCGGCCGATCCATCGGCGTTCCACCGACACGATCGGCAGCCTGCCGCGCCTTGACGACCACATCACCCTGGTCGGCGAAGCCCGCATCGGGCGTCAGTCCATGCCGACCCGCAATGAGCGGAACCCATTCCCCCGTGCCGTCCGGATCGAAGCGCGCCACGTGGAGCGTGCCGTGGTCCAGCAGGTCACGATTGGCGGCGTAGCCTCCAGGCCGCACAGGGTCACGGGAGACGAACTTGGTGATGTGTTCACCGCGTGCATCCTCTCCCATGTAGACCACGACCCGCCCGTCGCGCGCATGGACGACCGTAGCCCCCTCATGCGCAGCCCGTCCGAGCGCGGTGCGCTTGACCGGAACACTCAACGGATCGAAGGGGTCGATTTCGACGACCCAGCCGAAACGATTGGGCTCATTGGGATGCTTTGTCGCGTCGAACCGTTCGTCATGTTCGCTCCAGCGATACCAGGCGTCACGCGGACGCAGACCCCACCGAAGCTCATGCGGCGAGGGCGCCTCGGGGCCACGAAAGTAGTCGCGGAAGTTTTCCTCACAAGTGAGGTAAGTGCCCCAGGGTGTCGCACCATGGGCACAGTTGGCCAGCGTGCCGAGCACGTAGAGCCCCTCGGGATCCGCGGCAGTGCGAACGAGCCGATGCCCCCGGGCGGGCCCCGAGATCGTGCACGGCGTCCTCGCGGTGATGCGCCGGGCGAAGCGCGATGGACGCACGAGCTCGAAGCGGTCGCCGCGCGCTTCGATCTCGATCACCGACACACCGTGCGCGGCCTGACTCTTGGCCACCTTTTCGGGCGTCCAGGGCAACTGTCCGCCAACATGCAATAACCCGTCATCCACATACTCGTGGTTCACGCAGAGCAGCCCCCGCCGGGCGCCATCGAGCGGGAAATAATGCAGCCCATCGTGATGCATGCCTCCCTGGAGTGCCTGCTCCGCCGCGCTGTTGCTCGCGTCCGGACGAAATTGCGGCATGGCACCCGCGACGCCGACCGGGTCGCCCCAGCGGAAGAGCACCTGGACGACGTAGCCCTCAGGCACGGTCACCGCATCCCTGCCGTCGAGTGCCACGCTCCCAAAGCCGAGCCGCGTGCGCGCCGCCGGGCCACGGGGGGCGGCGCATCCGCCTGTCATCCCGAGCCCGACCCCGAAGCCAAGGCGCCCGAGCAGCGCGCCGAGGCCCGCGCCGAGGAGCTGGCGGCGCAGCGGCGAGCAGGCAGCGAGCCGGTCGACGAGCGTCTGCGCCCCGTGCGGATTGCTGTCTTCGAGTCGATCCCGGTCTATCTCGAGCACATCCCTCATACTCGAGAGGATAGGGCAAAAGAGAGAGGTGGAAAAAGCCCGCCGAAGCGGGCTCGTGGACGTGCGCGGCTCGATTTCGGATCAGCCGCCGATCGGCCCGCCATCGGTGCGGCGGATCACGAGGGTTGCCGAGCGCGGGCGCTGGCCAGCAATCGGCCACTGGGAGAACAGCGTCGGGTTACGCGAGAGCTCGTTGTCTCCCATGATGCTGCCGTCGGGGTTTTTGGGCGCGCGAGGATGCCTGCCGAGTTCCCCGGGGTGCTGGATGTTGACGAACATCGTCTTCCGATCCGGCGTCCAGCAGACGCCGGTGACTTCACATCCCGACGGCCCGACGAGGAAGCGACGCACCTCCTTGGTCTGCGGATCCGCGACGAGCATCTGGTTGTTGCCCATGCCCGCGTGCTCGCCGCTGTTTGAAACGTTACCGTCAGTCTGGATCCACAGGCGACCGAAGGAAT
Organism: uncultured Burkholderiales bacterium; assembly: GCA_937944385.1. Classification (GTDB taxonomy): domain Bacteria; phylum Pseudomonadota; class Gammaproteobacteria; order Burkholderiales; family Casimicrobiaceae; genus Casimicrobium. The sequence goes on from CALDYQ010000043.1 coordinate 3,468, forward strand.
CGAACTGAAGCCCGTCGGGGCTGTTGAAGAGGTTACCCTCGTCGACATTCGACGAAGGTGCCCGGGCGCCGATGATCGAGGGCTGACCGGCCATCACGAAGATGTCCCAGGAAAAGGTCAAGGCGCTCGCGTCGCCCCCGGCCTCGCTCCAGCGCAGGACGTGCCCCCAGACGTTGTTCGGCCGGGCGTTGGCCTCATCGACCGGCGGCCGTGCACTACCCGCCACAGTGGTGCCATCAGGTTTGTTGCTGCTCTCCGGCGAGGTGCCTCGGCGATTATTGTTGCTCAGAGCAACGTAGATTTCGCCCGCCTTCTTGGGGTTGGCCGCGATCCACTCGGGGCGATCCATCATCGTCGCGCCGACGCGGTCAGCCGCCTGCCGCGCACGCATCAAGACGTCGCCCTGGCTCGTGAACCCGTTCTCGGGTGTGAGACCGTTTTGCCCGAAAGTGAGCGGCGTCCAGCGCCCGGTACCCATGTGGTCACCCACGGTTGAACCCGCCTCGAACTTACCCACGTAGAGCGTACCTTCTTCGAGCAGCCGACGGTTGGCTGGCGAGGTCGGATTCGCGCGATCGAACGTGCCTGCAGAGACGAATTTGTAGATGTACTCGTTGCGCTCGTCACAGCCCATGTAAACGACGACCTTGCCATTGGGCGCGATCACGACCTCGGCGGCCTCGTGCTTGAACCGGCCGAGCGCTGTGCGCTTGACGGGTGTCGAGTTCGGGGCGAACGGATCGATCTCGACCACCCAGCCGAAGCGGTTCGGCTCGTTCGGGTTCACGCTCACGTCGAAGCGGGCATCCGCGGTGTGCAAGCGATAGCCGAACCCGTCTTTTCGGATGCCGTAGCGGGCTTCATTGACCGTCGCGGTTTTTTCGCCGCTCCAGCCAAAGTACCCATTGAAGTTCTCTTCACAAGTCAGGTAGGTGCCCCAAGGCGTGATGCCGGAGCCGCAGTTGTTGAGCGTGCCCAAGACGCGTCGCCCGCTTGGATCGGCTGCGGTCTTCATCGCATCAAGCCCCGCCGCCGGACCCTGGATGTCGATCGGCGTGTTGCCATGGATACGGCGGTTGAAGGGCGAGTTTTTCACGTGGATCCAGCTGCCATCGGGCTGCTTGCGGACATGGACGATGGACACACCGTGACCGGCGAGGCACTTGCGCGCTTTCTCGGCAGTGAAAGGGGCGAGGTAATCGGCCGGATCACTGCCCGGCGTGTAGAAGTACTCCGGGTTGATGTACTCGTGATTGATCGCGAGCAGGCCCTCATCGCTCGACTCGCCCAGCCCGGTACGGGCGAGGTTGAACGGAAAGAAAAAAATGCCGTCGTGGTTGTCGCCGATTTGCTGTTCCTGATCGGCTGCGCTATTTGATGCATCGGGCTTCCAGGCGGGAGCACGATCATTGATTGGCTCACCCCAGGGCACAATGGGTGTTGCCACGTAACCCGTGGGAACGACCACGGCGTCGCCTGTGTCCGCCTTGACCGCCTCGAAGCCGAGCATCTTTTCGCTGAAGGCCACGGGATCGGAATCACTACCGCAAGCAGTCAGCCCACCGAGGAAGGGGAGAGCAGACAAACCGACGCTCGTCTTGAGCATGGCGCGGCGACTGGGGTTTGCAGCCACGGATTGCTCGACCACCTGGTCGAGGGAAAGATGTGTAGAAGGATTGCTAACGCCGTCGTCATCAAGTAGATCGCGAGCCATAAGAACTCCTTGTGCTGGATGGCGCTCGCAGTGTTTCGGCCAGCGATGACAGCGACGTGAAGTCGGCGTTGCGGTGCGGTTACAACAGGTCAGGCGAGACCACCGCGCGAACGACGACGCCGACGCGATCGCCCTCGCTGCGTCGGGCAATCCACCAGAGCGCGCCCTTGCGCACCGAAATCTCGCCGTCGATGCCGGTCAGCAGGCGATGCACCACTCCCCCAAGCCAGGGCTGATGCCCGACCACCACGCAAGGCTCGGCATAGCGCTCCCATTCCACCGCGGCAAGCACAAGCTCGGGTGTGCTGCCCGGATTGAGCGCGGGCAGCACCTTGGCCTTCTTTCCGAGATGGCGAGCCGTCTGATGAGCTCGGCGTGCCTCGCTCGTGAACACACGGTGCGAGGCTGGGAGGTTGCGCTCGAGCCAGTGCGCCACACGCTCGGCCTGTCGCTGACCCTTGTCGGTCAACTTGCGCTCGAGATCGTCTTCCAGCGTGTCGGCGTCGTAGGCCTCGGCATGGCGCCAGAGAATGAGTTCGGGCATGGTCGGAAATCGTCTTCGCCGTAGCGGTGCGTGGCGGTGCCAACCCTGTCAGAAGGATGACACGCTCGCAAATTTTAGTAATCGTTTATACTGTTTTACCCGTTCATTGTCCAGAGTCAACCGTCATGTCTGACACCGCAAACGCGCCCATCAAAAAACCCGCCGCGCGAAAGCGTCCTGCAGCCGCCCTCGCCGCGGCAGTGGCCCCAACCCCGCCCACCGAGACAACACCGCTCAAGGCGAACCCCAAGCGCCCGCTGAAGCAGCAAATCGCAGCCCATCCGACGACCCCCGCCAAGGATTCATCCAAGGCCGTCAGCAAGGACAAGCCGAGCGCGGTGCCAGCCAGGCCGAAGAAGCCCAAGCTCGTACGCGACGGCTTTACGATGCCCAAGGATGAGTACGCGCGCATCGACGAGCTCAAACTGCGCTGCGCCAAGCTTGGCCGTCCGGCCAAGAAGAGCGAACTCATCCGCGCCGGACTGGCCTGGCTCCATGGAGCGACCGACACGGCCTTGCTGGCAGCGCTCAAGGCGGTGCCGACGCTCAAGACCGGGCGCCCAAAGTCCAACACAGCAGTCTGAGGCGAGCAGCGCTCAGTCAGCCTTTGGCGCGTGCAGCTGGAAATCCAGCCGCGCCGAAGTGATGTAGCTCCGGCCCATGAAGGCGAGGATCCCGAGGCCCAGCAGCTGACAGGCGAGCAGCACCTCGACGGTCAGCACGCTTTTCCAGCCCAACGCGGCCTGCGGAACCAACGGAGCTGCGCTCGACGGCAACAGCCATGCGTAGACCGGCGCAAGCATCGCGCCAATGAGAGCCATACCCTGGTATACGGTGAAGCCGTCGCGACCGCGGAAGTCGGCGCGGAGTGTCTCGGAGTACGCGCGCCAGAGCTGTGAGCCCGAGATCGCAGCAACCAACGCAAAAGGCGCATGACCGCGCCAAAGCAGCCAGACCACGACGACGAAAAGCGCAAAAAGCAGAACGCAGGCGATCGACTGCACCGCGACCACCGGTTCCCCGTCGAGATTGCTCGCATAGGCGATCTTTTTCATCCGGCCGCGATAGACCGTCGCGCTCGGCCCATACAGTGCCCGCTGGAGCGACGTGCATTGGCTGATCGGCTTGCCGTAGCAGCAGCCGAACGAGAGACAGGCCAGCCGGCCGATCGACTCGCCCAGGACATAGCTCGCGCTGGCGCAGGTGACTGCGATGAGTCCGTCGAGGCGTACTTCGCCAACCAGACCGACACACCATTGCGTGAGCCAGAGCGCAGGCAGCGCGGAGGCAATGACCGTGAAGACCGCCCCGCCGATGGTGTGGCCGGCCTGGCCCTCGACCACTCGATTGACCCACTTGGACGCTGGCACGCCAATCGCGAGCAGGATGCCGGCGTACACGGAAGCGCCAACGAGCGACTGCCCAAAGGCGGCCATGAGGAAGAGGTAGGCAAATGCTGCAACCGCGTACGCCAGCGCCGAAATGACGCCGTAGAAGGTGATGTTGACCGCAGGCCACGAGAGCCCGTCTCCCGAGGGATTGCGTGCCGGGATGACCCATGCGATCTGCCAGCCTTCTCCCGGTAGATTGCGGAAACCCCAGCGGAAAATGGGCCAGGCAATGAGGCAAAGCAGGAGCAGGCCCACTTCGATGGGAAGGTGCATCATGACAGTGACTCCGAAGATGGAGAGGGTGCATCGACGGCGCGCGCGATGGCTTCGCGCACGCGAAGCGCGGTTTCAACCCACGGTTGACCGAGCCAGTCCGAAAAGCGTGAGCGCAGATCGCCACGTCCGGCATTGGCGAGCAATTCCGGCGCATGGCGCGCGCGGGCGGCCTGCCAGATGACGATGCTCGTGCTGCTACCAGGCCGGAACAGCGACACCGGCGCTCCCCGTGGCACGAATTGGCCGGGCTGGAGGGCGGCCGGTGTTTCGTAACCGTGCTCGCTGAAGGCCGGTTGAAGCCGCCCGATCATCATCGCCGCCACATCGACCTGCGCCACGAGACCGACGCCGGTGCCGCCGGGCACATCGGTGTCGTAGACGGTGACCGCGCGGCGGTTTACTTCATACGAGCGTGTAAACGTCGTGAGCGCCTGCGGGTTGCAGCTGTGAAAGGCGCCTTCGATGACCGTGTAGCGTTTGACCACACCCGCCACCGGTGCATGCGTGTAGTGGTAGACGTCCGGCGTGAGTCTCACGATGACACCGGCCAACGGCAGATCCGGCCAGCGCTGCCAAGGATTGGCTTCACCGAGCACACCGGGCAACGAAATGAAGCGTGCCTTTATCGGCAACGCAGCCTCGCCCTCGCTCGCAAACGGCAACGCCTTTCCATCCGCGGGGGAGACAATCGAGCGCAGACATTCCGGCAGCGGCCGCAGCGACCAGTATCGGATGCGCCGCTCGAACAGATCGCGCAAGGTCGACATCGATTCGATCGGGTCGACGAACTCGCTCTGGTCGATGCCCAGGTGCTCGACTGCGCGTCGGAGCGTGACTTCCGGATGACGGAGCGTCCGGTCGAACTCCCAATGGGCGAGCCAGTCGGTCACGCGGGCACTCGCAAGCATCGACAGCAACGCGCCCGGTTCCTCGCGCGATCGGTTGTAAAGAAAGCGGATCACGCGATCGGCGAGCAGCTGCTCGTCGACCGCTTCACCGCTGTGGCGCAAAACGTATTGATGCAAGCGCAAACCCGTACGGGAAATGCAACCTGCGGCATTCTTGGGTGCGGGCGTGACGCTCTGGTGACCGGACGATGACGTTGAATTGACATCGTCCGGTCGGCGCGCATCGCTCGTCAATGCAGGCGGCGGCGCGCCATTGCCCCCATGACTACGAGTGCGAACATGAGGAGTGCGAGCAGCGGCGCACCCACCGTGGGCACCGGCACCGCGGCGCTGCTCGCGGCCGGCTGGATCACGGCCACCGGGTCGATGATGCGGCCGTTGGCGATGCGATCGTTGTCGAGCGCGCCACCGTCGGTCGCCATGAAGCGCAGGACGTTGCCTGAGTACGTCGCGCCGGGCACGGCGAACCAGCTCGGTGCAGTCGCCGCAGGAGAAACGTAACCCCACTTCATCGCACCAACGATCGCCGCCGGATAGGTGATCGCGACCTCGATCGTGCCGCCGACACATGTTTGCACGTCGAACTCGAAGAGCCCAAAAGGCAGCGTGACGCCGGTCGGACCCACGCTCGGGGCCGGAGTCGTCACACTCGCGCCACCCAAGGCGACGAAGCGTGCCGTGGTCACCTCGACACCACAGCCCCCTTGCGCAGAGAAGGTGACACTCGCGGTCGCGGTCAAACCCGGAAGCGCGAGCCCCGTCAGCGTGCGGGTGGCTCGATCGTCATCCGTGATCGTCGCGGTCGCGGTCGCGGCACCCGAGACCATGTAGCCCGCACCGGGTTGCACCGTCATCGACACGCTCGCGTCGCCGTCGACGAGGGCATTGTCGATCGGCGTCACCGTGCAGGTGGCCGCGGTCTCGTTCGCAGCGATCGTGAGCGTGCTGCCGCACGTCGTCGTGTAGCGCGGGTTCGACGCCGGCGGAGTGATCGACGCAACGAGCGCCTCGGCGCGCTGCTCGGCGCTGCCGCCCGCCCGCGTGAGGGTGAAGACGATGGACGTGGCTGACGCTTCACCCACCGAGGACGGCGCCACCGAGAGAACGACCGTCTGTGCACCATCATCATCGATGATCGTGACCTGAGTGCTTGCCGTGGCCAGGTTGACGCCGGCTGAAGCCCCCGTCAGCGTGACGGTGAAGGTCTCGTTGCCTTCGACCCACGCATCCTGCGTCGTCGCAATCGAAATCGCGCCGGTGGTCTGCCCGGCTGGAATCGTCACCGACCCTGTGCCCGCGCTGAAGTCCGCGGCCGAGGCCGTGTCTCCGCCTGCGACGGCAGCGCTCCATGTGATGACAACATCACGGGTGAGCGCACGCGAGAGCCGCACGGTGACGATCGCGCTCGCGCCTTCGACCACGGTGGCGGGCTCGACCGAGACAGCAGCGGTGTCGGCAGCCAGATTCAAACCGATCAGCACCGGGTCATGATCCGAGGAGC
>CALDYQ010000044.1 GCA_937944385.1 uncultured Burkholderiales bacterium
CGAAGGACGAGGGTGGGCGTCACACGCCGTTCTTCAACAACTACCGTCCGCAGTTTTATTTCCGCACGACGGATGTGACCGGTGCGGTGACGCTGCCTGCGGGTACCGAGATGGTGATGCCAGGCGACAACGTGAAGATGAAGGTAACGCTGATTGCACCGATCGCGATGGAGGAGAAGCTGCGCTTCGCCATCCGCGAGGGCGGCCGCACCGTCGGCGCAGGCGTCGTGTCGAAGATCCTCAAGTAATCGAGTGCTGCCGTGCAAAACCAGAAGATCCGTATCCGGCTCAAGGCTTTCGATTACAAGCTGATCGATCAATCGGCCTCCGAGATCGTCGAGACTGCGCAGCGCTCCGGTGCGATCGTGCGCGGGCCTGTTCCGCTGCCGACGCGCATCGAGCGGTTCGACGTGTTGCGCTCGCCGCACGTGAACAAGACCTCGCGCGACCAGTTTGAAATCCGCACGCATCTGCGCCTGATGGACATCATCGAGCCAAACGACAAGACCGTCGACCAGCTCATGAAGCTCGATCTCCCCGCCGGTGTCGACGTCGAGATCAAGGTTCAGTAACCCTGAAACGTGCCGGTCAATTGAAACCGGCACCTGTCCGATCCCCGGACAGGAAAGAAAGAAGAGGTGATTTATGAGTCTCGGACTCATCGGACGCAAGGTCGGCATGACCCGCGTCTTCAACGACGACGGCAGCGCAACCGCAGTCACCGTCATCGAGGTTGGCAACAACCGCGTGTCACAGGTCAAGACGATCGATCGTGATGGCTACGCTGCGGTTCAGGTTACGTTTGGCGAACGTCGCGCTTCGCGCGTCACCAAAGCCGAGGCGGGGCATCTGGCCAAGGCAGGGGTCACCGCGGGCACCATCACGCGCGAGTTCCGCGCCGAGCCCGGCGACCTCAGGCCGGGCAGCACGCTCGACATCAACCTGTTCAGTGTGGGGCAGGAAGTCGACGTCACGGGAACGACCAAGGGGCGTGGCTTCTCGGGCGTGATCCGTCGGCACAACTTCAGCTCGAACCGCGCGTCCCACGGCAACTCGGTGACCACTCGTGCCCCGGGCTCGATCGGCATGGCGCAGGATCCGGGCCGTGTCTTCCCGGGCAAGCGCATGGCGGGTCAATACGGCAATGCGCGGCGCACAGTGCAGTGCCTCAAGGTGGTGCGGGTGGACGCTGAGCGCGGTCTGCTGCTCGTTTCCGGGGCTGTGCCCGGCGCCGCTGGCGGCCATGTGATCGTCCGCCCGACCGTGAGGAGCTGATCATGGAATTGCAAGTACTGAATGCCGAGGGCAAGGCGCAGACCACCCTCGCCGCGTCCGATGAAGTGTTCGCGCGGGAGTACAACGAGGCGCTGATCCACCAGGTCGTCGTGGCGTACCAGGCAAACGGTCGCAGCGGCAACCGTGCGCAGAAGACGCGCGCCGAGGTGCGGCACTCCACCAAGAAGCCGTGGCGCCAGAAGGGTACGGGCAATGCTCGCGCCGGTATGACCTCCAGCCCCTTGTGGCGGGGAGGCGGCCGGACCTTCCCCAACAAACCGGACGAGAATTTTTCGCACAAGCTGAATCGCAAGATGTATCGCGCCGGCATGGCGTCGATCCTCTCACAGCTTGCGCGTGAGGACCGCCTTCACGTCGTCGACAGCTTCGCCGTCGACGCGCCCAAGACCAAGCTCATGGCCAATGTGTTGAAGAGCATGGGGGTGAGTGAGGCGCTCATCGTCACCGATGCAGTGGACAACAACCTCTACCTTGCTTCGCGCAATCTGCCCAACGTCGCCGTGGTGGCGGCCCACAACGTCGACCCGGTGAGCCTCGTCTCGTTCAGCCGCGTCATCATGACCAAGGCAGCAGTCGCAAAGATCGAGGAGTCGTACAAATGAACCAGCACCGACTCATGACTGTGCTCGTCGCACCGGTCATCTCAGAGAAGAGTACCTTCGTTGCCGAGCGCAACGAGCAGGTCGTCTTCGAGGTCCTGCAGGATGCGACCAAACCGGAAGTCAAGGCCGCCGTCGAGCTCATGTTCAAGGTCAAGGTCGAGAAGGTCAGCCTGCTCAACCGCCCCGGCAAGGTCAAGCGGTTCGGGCAGCGTTTCGGACGGCGTATCAACTCGCGTCGTGCCTATGTTTCGCTACAGCCGGGCCAGGAAATCAACTTCGGCGGGGAGGCTTAAGTCATGGCACTCATCAAGGTCAAGCCCACGTCGCCCGGCCGGCGCTGGCTGGTGAAGGTGGTCAACCCTGAACTGCACAAGGGCGAGCCGTACGCGCCTCTGCTCGTGGCCCAGAAGCGCGGCTCGGGCCGCAACAACAACGGGCACATCACGACGCGCCACAAGGGGGGGGGTCACAAGCACCACTATCGCATCATCGACTTCCGTCGAAACAAGGATGGCATCCCGGCCAAGGTAGAGCGCCTTGAATACGACCCGAACCGCTCGGCGAACATCGCCCTCGTGCTGTACGCCGACGGCGAGCGTCGCTACATCCTCGCGCCGAAAGGCGTCTCGGCGGGAGACGCGCTCATGAGCGGCCCCGAGGCCCCGATCAAGCCGGGCAACGTCCTGCCAATCCGGAACATTCCGGTTGGTACCACCATTCACGCCATCGAGCTTCAGCCTGGCAAGGGCGCGCAACTCGCGCGTTCGGCGGGTACCTCGGTGCAGCTGATGGCGCGTGAAGGTCTGTACGCGCAGATTCGTCTGCGTTCCGGCGAAGTGCGCAAGGTTCATGTCGACTGCCGCGCCACCATCGGCGAAGTCGGCAACGGCGAGCACTCGCTGCGCGTCATCGGCAAGGCGGGCGCAAACCGCTGGCGCGGGATCCGTCCCACGGTGCGCGGCATCTCGATGAACCCAGTCGACCACCCGATGGGTGGCCGCACGAACGGTGGTGGCGGACGCCACCATCCGGTCTCGCCGTGGGGCCAGAAGGCCAAGGGTCTCAAGACTCGCAGCAACAAGCGGACTGACGGCATGATCGTGCGCACGCGTCACGCCAGCAAGAAAGGTTAATTGACATGGCTCGTTCGATCAAAAAGGGCCCGTTCGTCGATGCGCACCTCGCCAAGAAGGTCGAGGCGGCGCTCGCCAAGAACGACAAGAAGCCCATCAAGACCTGGTCACGTCGTTCGACTGTGACGCCCGATTTCGTCGGGCTTACGATCGCGGTTCACAACGGCAAGGCGCATGTGCCCGTGTACGTGAGCGACCAGATGGTCGGCCACAAGCTGGGTGAATTCGCCCTCACGCGCACCTTCAAGGGCCACCCGGCCGACAAGAAGGCCGGCAAGAAGTAGGAGTGAGCACCATGCAAACGAATGCATTCATGAAAGGCGCGCCGGTCTCAGCGCAGAAGTGCCGACTGGTCGCCGATCAGGTCCGCGGACTGCCTGTCGCCAAGGCACTCAACCTGCTGACGTTCAGCCACAAGAAGTCGGCGCTCATCATCAAGAAGGTGCTTGAGTCCGCGATTGCGAACGCCGAGCACAACGACGGGGCCGACATCGACGAACTCAAGGTCAAGTCCATCTACGTCGACAAGGGGCTCGTCATGCGCCGCTTCATGGCGCGCGCCAAGGGCCGCGGTGCTCGTCTCAACAAACAGACCTGTCACATCCACGTGACAGTCGGAAATTAGGGGTCGACATGGGTCAGAAGATCAACCCGACCGGTTTTCGTCTCGGTGTCTCCCGAGCGTGGACGTCGCGCTGGTATGCCAACAGCAAGAACTTCGCCGACAAGCTGACGGAGGACCACAAGGTTCGCAGCTTCCTGTTCGGCAAGTTGAAGAACGCGAACGTTTCCAAGGTCACCATCGAGCGTCCCGCGAAGAACGCACGCATCACGATCCACAGTGCCCGTCCGGGGGTGGTGATCGGCAAGAAGGGCGAGGACATTGAAGCCCTTCGGTCCAATCTGCGTAAGATGCTCGGTGGCGACGTCACGCTGAACATCGAGGAAGTGCGCAAGCCCGAGACCGACGCAAAGCTGATCGCCGACTCGATCGCTCAGCAACTCGAGAAGCGCATCATGTTCCGCCGCGCCATGAAGCGCGCGATGCAGAACGCGATGCGTCTCGGCGTGCAGGGCATCAAGATCATGTGCTCCGGTCGCCTCAACGGTGCCGAAATCGCGCGGACCGAGTGGTACCGCGAAGGGCGCGTCCCGCTGCACACGCTGCGGGCCGACATCGACTACGGCGTCGCCGAAGCCAAGACGAGCTACGGCGTCATCGGTATCAAAGTATGGGTGTTCAAGGGCGAGAACCTCGGCTTGGCCGCGGCCGAGCAGGGAGCACCTGCGCCCGAGACCACGGATGCGCCGCGTGAGCGTCGGCCCCGTCGCACAGGAGTGAAGAATGCTGCAGCCGTCTAGAAGGAAATACCGCAAGGAGCAGAAGGGCCGCAACAAGGGCCTCGCAACCCGCGGCAACAAGGTGAGCTTCGGTGAATTCGGTCTCAAGGCGACCGGCCGCGGCCGTTTGACGGCGCGTCAGATCGAAGCGGCCCGCCGCGCGATCAGCCGCCACATCAAGCGCGGCGGTCGCATCTGGATCCGCATCTTCCCCGACAAGCCCATCAGCAAGAAGCCGGCCGAAGTCCGCATGGGCAACGGCAAAGGCAATCCCGAGTACTACGTGGCCGAAATCCAGCCCGGCAAGGTGCTCTACGAAATGGATGGCGTTGAGGAGGCGCTGGCGCGCGAGGCGTTCCTGCTCGCTGCGGCCAAACTGCCGATCTCGACAACCTTCGTTCAACGACTGGTAGGTTAACCATGGCCAAATCCATCAAGGCGGCTGATCTGCGTGCAAAGAGCGAGGCCGATCTGGGCAAGGAGTTGACCGAGCTCTACCGCGCCCACTTCAACCTGCGCATGCAGAAGGCGACGCAGCAACTTCATAACACCTCGCAACTGGGCCGCACGCGCCGTGACATCGCGCGTGCACTCACCGTGCTCAAGCAGAAGGCGACTGCCCAATGACGACCCCCGAGACCCAAGTCCGCACTCCGCTGATCGCGACCGAGATCGGCCGTGTCACCAGCGACAAGATGATGAAGACCGTCACGGTCCTGGTCGAGCGCCGCGTGAAGCACCCGCTCTATGGCAAGGTCGTGACGAAGAGCGCGAAGTACCACGCGCATGACGCGGAAGGTGTCGCCAAGGAAGGCGACCTCGTCGAGATCCGCGCCTCGCGCCCGATTTCCAAGACCAAGTCCTGGGTCGTTTCCCGCGTGCTCGAGAAGGCCTGACGCGAGTCCAAACGTTGGCGGGCGTGTCCGCCGACAAGCAGGCTGATCTTCTCGTAGTGCAATCCTCCCGCAGGTTGACGATCCGCTTTCTTCCGTACATAATGTCGGACTTCGCTTTTTGAGGGCTCACCGAACGACCAGCGGGCCCGCATGAAGCACACCGACCTCAAGTGCCCGCCCCGGGCCCCAAGACTGCCGTCGGTTGCGCTATTCGGGCGCCCGGCGGAAAAGTTGGAGATTTTTCAAACATGATTCAAATGCAGTCGATGCTCGACGTCGCTGATAACACGGGCGCTCGCCGCGTCATGTGTTTCAAGGTGTTGGGCGGCTCCAAGCGTCGTTACGCTGGCATTGGTGACGTCATCAAGGTCAGCATCAAGGATGCGCAACCGCGTGGCCGCGTCAAGAAGGGCGAGGTCTACAACGCCGTCGTCGTGCGTACCGCGAAAGGCGTGCGCCGCGCGGACGGCTCGCTCGTCAAGTTCGACGGCAACGCCGTCGTCCTGCTCAACAACAAGCTCGAGCCTCTGGGTACGCGCATCTTCGGGCCGGTCACGCGCGAGTTGCGAGGTGACAAGTTCATGAAGATCGTCTCGCTCGCGCCCGAAGTCATCTGAAAGGGCAGCACCATGCAAAAGATTCGCAAGGGCGACACGGTCGTTGTGCTGGCAGGTCGTGACAAAGGTAAGCGCGGAGAAGTGCTCGCCGTGACCGGAGACACCCTCTACGTGGCAGGCGTCAACATGGTCAAGCGCAATGTCAAGCCCAACCCCATGAAGAACGAACCTGGAGGAATCGTCTCCAAGGAGGCGCCGCTCCACATCTCCAACGTCGCAATCTACAACCCGGCCGCACAGAAGGCCGACCGCGTCGCAATCAAGGTCGTCGACGGGCGCAAGCAACGCGTCTTCCGCTCGAGCGGCCAGGCCATCTGATCGGGGGAGACGCATCATGTCCCGTTTGCAAGAGCAATATCGCAAGGAAGTCGTGCCGGCGCTCATGAAGCAGTTCGGCTACACCTCCGTGATGCAGGTGCCCCGTCTGACGAAGATCGTCGTCAACATGGGCGTCGGCGAAGCCGTGGGCGACAAGAAGATCCTCGAGTTCGCGAGCAAGGAGCTTGGCACGATCACCGGTCAGAAGCCAGTCATCACGCGCGCCAAGAAGGCCATCGCCAACTACAAGATCCGGGAAGGCTATCCAGTCGGCACGATGGTGACCTTGCGCTCACGTCACATGTACGAGTTTCTCGATCGTCTCGTGAACGTCGCGCTTCCGCGCGTGCGCGATTTCCGCGGTGTTTCCCCTCGTGGATTCGACGGCCGCGGCAACTTCAACCTCGGTGTCAAAGAACAGATCATCTTCCCCGAGATCGAATACGACAAGATCGACGCGCTGCGCGGCATGAACATCACCTTTGCGACCACTGCGAAGACGGATGCCGAGGCCAAGGCCCTGTTGCAGGCCTTCCGCTTTCCGTTCCGCGGTTGAACGAGGACCGAAATGGCAAAACTTTCTCTCAAGAACCGCGAAGCCAAGCGCCAAGCGCTGGTGGCCAAGTACGCAAAGAAGCGGGCACAGCTGAAGGCCGTGCTCGCCGATGCCCAAGCGGGTGAAGAGGCGCATGCTGCCGCGCGTGCCCAGTTGCAGGCCATGCCGCGCAACGCCAATCCCACGCGGCTACGCAACCGCTGCGCGCTGACCGGTCGTCCGCGCGGCGTGTTCAGCAAGTTCGGTCTCGGTCGTCACAAGGTCCGCGAACTGGCCTTCCGAGGCGAGATTCCGGGGCTCGTCAAGGCGAGCTGGTAAGGAGCACCGACCATGAGTATGTCTGATCCCATCGCGGACATGTTGACCCGCATCCGCAATGCACAAGCCATGGAGAAAGTCTCCGTGCGTGTGCCGGCCTCCAAGGTCAAGTCCGCCATCGCACGCGTCCTGAAGGACGAAGGCTACATCGAAGACTTCCGCGTCGTCGGCGACGCCAAGCGTCCGGAAATCGAGATCGCGCTCAAGTATTACGCCGGCCGTCCGGTGATCGAGCAGATTGCCCGTGTCAGCAAACCGGGCCTGCGCATCTACCGCGGAAAGGATGAGTTGCCGTCGGTCATGAATGGTCTCGGTGTCGCGATCGTCTCCACTCCGCAGGGCGTCATGACCGACCGCAAGGCGCGCAGCCTGGGCGTCGGTGGTGAAGTGCTCTGCACGGTTGCCTGACGGAGGTTCAACCATGTCACGCATCGCTAAATACCCCGTCAACATTCCGCCGAAGGTCGAAGTCACCTTGAACGGTGGCGAAATCGAAGTCAAGGGCCCGCTGGGCTCGCTCAAGCGCGACTTCGGGGGCAAGGTCCGGATCGAGCGCAAGGACAACACGATCGTGTGCTCGGCCGTGAACGGTGACCAGTTCAGCCGCGCCATGTCAGGCACGGCGCGCGCGCTCGTCAACAACATGGTGATCGGCGTGTCGAGCGGCTTCGAGAAGAGGCTCACGCTCGTGGGCGTCGGCTATCGTGCAGCTGCTCAGGGAGACAGCGTCAACCTTTCGCTCGGCTTCTCGCACCCCGTGGTCCACAAGATGCCCCCCGGCGTGAAGGTCGCGACCCCCACCCAGACGGAGATCGTCATCTCGGGCGTCGATCGTCAGCAGGTCGGGCAGGTCGCGGCAGAGATCCGCGCGTACCGTCCGCCCGAGCCCTACAAAGGCAAGGGTGTGCGCTATGCCACCGAGAAGGTGACCCTCAAGGAAACCAAGAAGAAGTAAGGCGGGGCCAGAACATGAGTATCGACAAAGACGTTGCCCGCTTGCGCCGCGCCCGGCAGACGCGAATCCGGCTCACCACACAACGTGCGATCCGCCTGGCGGTCTATCGCAGCAACAAGCATATCTACGCCCAGATCATCTCTGGCGATGGGGCCCGCGTTCTTGCAGCGGCGTCGACCGCCGAGGCGGAAGTGCGCAGCAAGATCGCCAACGGAGGCAACAAGGCGGCCGCGGAACTCGTGGGATCGCGCATCGCCGAGAAGGCAAAGGCAGCCGGCATCGAAGTCGTCGCCTTTGATCGCTCCGGATACAAGTATCACGGCCGAGTCAAGGCGCTGGCAGAAGCCGCCCGCGCCGGCGGCCTCAAGTTCTAGGAAGTTCGGTCATGGCACGTGCACAAGCACAACAGAAGGACGACCAGGGTGACGGTCTGCGCGAGAAGATGATCGCGGTGAACCGTGTGACCAAGGTGGTCAAGGGTGGTCGCATCATGGCCTTCGCGGCGCTGACCGTCGTCGGCGATGGCGATGGTCGTATCGGCATGGGCAAGGGCAAGTCGAAGGAAGTCCCCGTGGGCGTCCAGAAGGCAATGGAGCAGGCCCGCCGCCAGATGAAGAAGATGGCGCTCAAGAACGGCAGCGTCTATCACGCAGTGATTGGTAAACATGGCGCCACCAAGGTCCTGCTGCAGCCGGCCTCGGAAGGCACTGGCATCATTGCCGGCGGGGCGGTGCGCGCGGTGTGCGAGGTCGTCGGCATCACCAATGTGCTCGCCAAGACCTTCGGTCCGACGAACCCGTACAACGTCGTTCGCGCCACGATCAACGCACTCGAAAAGGTCTCGACACCTGCGGAAATCGCCGCCAAGCGGGGCTTGAGCGTCGAGCAACTGACGGGGGGGGCCTGATGATGAGCGCGAAGACATTCAAGGTCAAACTGACCAAGAGCCCGATTGGCGCCCGTGCGAATCACGTCGGTTGCGTGCGCGGCTTGGGTTTGACGAAGCTCGGGCAGACGCGCGAGCTCGTCGACACTCCGGCCACGCGTGGCATGGTCAATACCGTCCGTCACCTCGTGACGGTCGTTGAATAAAGGGAGCCGCATCATGCGCCTCAATACCATCGCGCCCGCCGAGGGTTCAAAGAAAGCACCGCGTCGGGTCGGACGCGGCGTCGGCAGTGGCTTCGGCAAGACCGCGGGCCGCGGCCACAAGGGCCAGAAATCCCGCGCCGGAGGCTACCACAAGGTGGGCTTCGAGGGCGGCCAGATGCCGCTGCAACGGCGGCTGCCGAAGCGGGGTTTCACCTCGATGCTGCGTGATCATCGAGCCGAGCTCACCGTCGGCCGTCTGGCGGGGCTGGGCCTGACCGAGGTCGACATGCTCGCACTCAAGTCCGCTGGCGCCATCCCAAGCGATGCGAAGGTGGTCAAGATCATCGCGGGCGGCGCGATCGAAACGGCGGTTACGCTCCGCGGCATCGGTGCGACCCGGTCGGCCAAGGCAGCCATCGAGGCTGCGGGCGGAAAGGTCGAAGAGATCGTGGTCGAGAAGGTCAAGCGCCTTCCGAAGAAAACCAAGTGACTACCCACAGCAAGGGAATCTGACGCGTGGCGTTGAACCCAGCAGCCAAGGCCGGCAGCAAGTACGGCGACCTGAAGCGGCGTCTGTTCTTCCTGCTCGGCGCATTGATCGTCTACCGGATCGGCACGCATGTGCCGGTTCCGGGCATCAACGCGTCCGTGCTCGAGGAGCTCTTTCGTTCGCAGCAGGGCGGCATTCTTGGGATGTTCAACGTCTTCTCGGGCGGTGCGCTGTCACGTTTCTCCGTACTTGCCTTGGGCATCATGCCCTACATCTCGGCCTCCATCATCATGCAGATGGCAGCCTTCGTGGTGCCCAGTCTCGAGGCACTCAAGAAGGAAGGCGAGGCCGGGCGGCGCAAGATCACGCAGTACACACGCTACGGTACGCTGATCCTGGCCACATTCCAGGCGATCGGGATTTCGATCGCACTCGAGAGCCAGCAGGGACTTGTCCTCGACCCCGGCCTGATGTTCCGCTTCACCGCGGTGGTCACGTTGGTAACGGGCACCATGTTCCTGATGTGGCTGGGAGAGCAGATCACGGAACGTGGCCTTGGCAACGGCATTTCGATCCTGATCTTTGCCGGCATCGTCGCGGGCTTGCCTGCAGCCATCAAGAACACGCTGGAGCTCCAGTCATCCGGCAACCTCTCGATCCTGAAGCTGCTCTTCCTCGTGGCCTTGGTGGTTGGTGTGACTGCAGCAGTCGTGTTTTTCGAGCGTGCGTTGCGCAAGGTGCTCGTCAATTACGCCAAGCGGCAAGTTGGCAACAAGGTGTACGGGGGACAAACGTCTCATCTGCCGCTCAAGCTCAACATGGCCGGAGTCATCCCGCCGATCTTCGCGTCCTCGATCATCCTGTTCATCCCGACCATCCTCGGGTTCATGGGACCGGCGGCCGGACCGAAGTGGTTGCGTGATCTCGGCGCGATCCTCGCGCCGGGGCAACCGATCTACATGATCGTCTACGCGGCACTGATCATCTTCTTCTGCTTCTTCTATACGGCTATCCAGTACAACCCGAAGGAGACGGCCGAGAACCTGAAGAAGAGTGGCGCTTTCATCCCGGGCTACCGTCCGGGCGAGCAGACCGCACGTTACATCGAAAAGATCACCACGCGCCTGACGCTGCTGGGTGCGATCTACATCACGATCGTCTGCCTGATTCCGGAGTTCCTCATCAGCGCCTGGAACGTGCAGTTCTACTTTGGCGGCACCTCGCTCTTAATCGTCGTCGTGGTCACCATGGATTTCATGACCCAGGTGCAGGCCTATCTGATGTCGCAGCAATACGATTCGCTGCTCAAGAAGGCCAACCTGAAAGGTGGACTCAAGGTCTGACATGGCCAAGGAAGACACCATTCAACTGCAAGGCGAAATCATCGAGACGTTGCCCAACGCAACGTTTCGCGTGAAGCTGGAAAACGGACACGTCGTCCTAGGGCACATCTCCGGCAAGATGCGCATGAACTACATAAAGATATTGCCGGGTGACCGAGTCACGGTGGAAATGACACCGTATGACCTGTCACGGGCACGGATCACATTCCGCGCCAAATAACAAGCACAGGAAGCAACATGAAAGTCAATGCATCGGTGAAGAAAATTTGCCGCAACTGCAAGATCATCCGTCGTAACGGCGTGGTGCGCGTGATTTGCACCGACCCGCGTCACAAGCAGCGTCAAGGCTAACGCAAGGACGGCAGAACCATGGCACGTATCGCCGGGGTCAACATCCCCAACCAGAAGCACGCCTGGGTCGCGATGACCGCGATCTACGGCATCGGCCCCACTCGCGCCCGCAAGATTTGCGACGACGCGGGTGTGTCGCGCAGCAAGAAGATCAAGGATCTCACCGATGCCGAACTCGACGCCCTGCGCGAGCAGGTCAGCAAATTCACCGTCGAAGGTGATCTTCGTCGGGAAGTGACGATGAGCATCAAGCGTCTCATCGACCTCGGCTGCTACCGCGGGACGCGCCACCGCAAGGGCCTCCCGGCACGGGGTCAGCGCACGCGCACGAACGCCCGCACGCGCAAGGGGCCGCGCAAGGCCATCGCAGGCAAGAAAGGCTAAGAAACCGTCATGGCACAAGCTTCCGCCAAGGCCGCCGCAGCAGCGCGCGCCCGCAAGAAAGTCAAGAAGAGCGTCTCAGAGGCCATCTGCCACGTGCACGCGTCGTTCAACAACACGATCGTGACCATCACCGACCGGCAGGGCAACGCCTTGTCGTGGGCAACCGCGGGCGGCGTAGGCTTCAAGGGCTCTCGCAAGTCGACGCCCTTCGCTGCGCAGGTCGCCGCCGAGGCAGCCGGCAAGGCCGCCATCGAGTGTGGCGTCAAGAATATCGAGGTCCAGATCAAGGGCCCCGGACCGGGCCGCGAGAGCGCCGTGCGTGCGCTCAATGCGCTGGGGATCAAGGTGACGAGCATCGCCGACGTGACGCCCGTTCCGCACAATGGCTGTCGCCCGCCGAAGCGGCGCCGCATGTAAGCCCCATCCGAGGAGATAACTCATGGCTCGATATACCGGCCCCAAGTGCAAGCTCTCCCGTCGCGAGGGCACCGACCTGTTCCTGAAGAGCGCGCGGCGCGCGCTTGACAGCAAGTGCAAGCTTTCTGCTGCCCCCGGACAGCACGGCGCCAAAAGCGGGCAGCGTACGTCCGACTATGGCCTGCAGCTGCGCGAGAAGCAGAAACTTCGTCGCATCTACGGCGTTCTCGAGCGCCAGTTCCGTCGGACCTTTGCCGAGGCTTCACGCCGCAAGGGCTCGACCGGCGAGAACCTGCTCAAGCTGCTCGAATCGCGCCTCGACAACGTCGTCTATCGCATGGGCTTTGGCTCGACCCGCGCCGAAGCGCGCCAGCTGGTGAGCCACAGGGCCATCATGGTGAACGGCCGTGTGTGCAACATTCCCTCCGCCATCGTTCCTGCGAATGCGGAAGTCGCTGTGGTCGAGAAGTCCCGCAACCAGGCCCGCATCATCGATGCGCTGGCCTTGGCCGAGCGCATCGGCTTCCCGGGTTGGGTCGACGTCAATGCGAAGGAAATGAAGGGCACGTTCAAGCACGCGCCGGATCGCACCGAATTCGCCTCTGACATCAACGAGAGCCTCGTCGTCGAGCTGTACTCGAAGTAATCGTCCTTCGCGTCCGAGACCGAATCAAAGGAACACCATGCAGAGCACTGCTTTTCTTAAACCGCGCAACATCGAAGTGCACGCGACGAGCCCGTCCGCCGCGCGTGTCGTGATGGAGCCGTTCGAGCGGGGCTATGGACACACGCTTGGGAATGCACTGCGGCGCGTTCTGCTGTCCTCGATGCCCGGCTTTGCACCGACTGAGGTCACGATCGCCGGCGTCGTTCATGAATACTCTACGCTCGAAGGCGTGCAGGAAGACGTCGTTGACATCCTGCTCAACCTGAAGGGCGTGGTCATCAAGCTCCACAACCGCGACAGCGCGATGTTGACGCTCCGCAAGTCGGGCGCGGGCCCTGTGACGGCAGGTGACATCGAGTCCTCGCACGAGGTCGAGATCATCAACCCCGAGCACGTCATTGCCAATCTGACCACCGGCGGCAAGCTCGACCTCGAAATCAAGGTCGAACGCGGCCGCGGCTACGTGCCGGCCACGATGCGGATCGCTGCGGGTCAGACGGCCAATCGCAAGGTGGGTTCGATCCTGCTCGATGCCTCGTTCAGCCCGGTCAAGCGGGTGAGCTACACCGTAGAGGCCGCTCGTGTCGAACAGCGTACCGATCTCGACAAGTTGGTGCTCGACATCGAGACCAACGGCGCAATCGAGCCTGAGGGCGCGGTGCGTTATGCGGCTTCGATCCTCGTCGATCAGCTCTCCGCTTTCGCGGACCTCAAGGGTACCGACATGCCAGCGCTCGAGCGGGCAACCGCCTCGTTCGATCCCATCCTGCTGAAGCCGGTCGACGATCTCGAGCTGACCGTCCGCTCGGCGAACTGTCTCAAGGCGGAGAACATCCACTACATCGGCGATCTCGTGCAGCGTTCGGAAACCGAGTTGCTCAAGACGCCGAACCTCGGGCGCAAGTCGCTCAATGAAATCAAGGAAGTGCTCGCGCAGCGCGGTCTGTCGCTTGGCACCAAGATTGACAACTGGCCGCCCGCCAGCCTCAAGGGCAACGCGGGCTGACGCTCGCGGGCCAACGCCAGGAGAATCAAATGCGTCACGGAAACGGACTTCGCAAACTCAACCGCACCAGCGCCCATCGCAAGGCGCTGCTGCGCAATCTCTCCTCCGCGCTCTTGCGCTACGAGACCATCCGCACCACCCTGCCCAAGGCGAAGGAACTGCGCCGGGTCGTCGAGCCGATCATCACACTCGGCAAGAATCCGTCGCTCGCCAATCGGCGACTCGCCTTCGATCGCCTGCGCGACCGGGAATTGGTGAGCAAGGTCTTCAACGAGCTCGGTCCGCGCTATGCGTCGCGCCCGGGCGGCTACGTCAGCATCCTCAAGTGCGGATTCCGCGTGGGGGACAAGGCGCCGATGGCCTTGGTCCGACTGATGGATCAGCCCGCTCCGTCTGCAGCCGAAACGGAAGCGAAAGCGGCAACTGCAGACTAAGCCGGGTTCATCATGCCTCGTAGGCATGAGAGACCGGGGAAATCAAAACGGGGCCCGTAGGTCCCCGTTTTGTTTAGGGTCCTTAAGCTCTTTTGAGTATTTCCCCCCTGCGGTGTCGCCCGGCACTGGGAGGTGATGCCCCGCGGGCGAGCCCCCGGGTTCAGGTCAGGCCGGGCCGCCTGACTTCTTGGTCAACAGACTATAGATCCAGACCACGATGATCGCGCCGACGATCGACGCGATCCAATGAGTCCCGCCGGTGTTGGACACGACTCCAAGTGCCTGTCCTCCGGCCGTGCCGACCAAGGAGCCGATGCACCCGAGAACGGCCGTCATGATGATGCCACCGCCTTGGCGGCCCGGCACGATGAGCTTGGCGATTGCGCCGACCACCAGACCGACCAGCGCGAAGATGATGTAGTCCATGTGTTCCTCCAGTGGTATCGTGTACCGTACTTTACACGATATCAGGGTTTTCCCGCCTCGCTCGCGTCGTCGAGCGAAGGCGTCGCTCGACACGGCTCATGGACTGGATTCACCAACATCTGGCGGAACTCGCGATGGCCCTCGCCATGGCATGGGGGGCCGGGCTTCGCCTTTACCTCGTCGTCTTCGTGTTTGGCATGCTGGCGCGGTTCGGCTACGTGCCGCTGCCCGAAACGCTTGCGATCCTGAAGAACCCCATCGTTCTCGCAGCCGCCGGCTTCATGACCTTCGTGGAGTTCTTTGCCGACAAGCTGCCGTGGCTGGACACGGCGTGGGACGCCGTCCATACCTTCCTCAGGATTCCCGCCGGTGCCGCACTCGCCGCGGGGATGCTGGGCGATACGGGCGAGGGCGTGGCTATGGCCGCAGCCCTCATCGGCGGGACGCTCGCCGCCGGTACCCACTTCGGCAAGGCGGGGGCCCGCGCGACGATCAACACCTCCCCGGAGCCGTTCTCGAACGTCGCCTTGTCGGTGGCCGAGGACGCCGTGGTTGCTGGCGGACTGGCGCTGGCGATCAACTACCCGCTGGTCTTTCTCGGGTTGCTCTTCGTGTTCATCCTCGCGCTCGTGCTTCTGCTGCGCTGGATGTACCGGGGAGTGCGGGCGTTGCTCCGCGCGCTTACACGATCCGAACCGACGGCAACGAGCGGGCCGGACGGGGCAACGTCGATTCGCTAGACTCCACCGCGCGTGTCTTCTGCAACCGCTGCACAGCGATCACCTGCGCGAGCCACCGCGTCCCCCGGCGCTGTGGACCATCCTCCCCTGTGGACCATCCTCCCGTACGACTCGCCCACCGCGCGACGCCCCCGTGTCTGCACCGTCTCTTCAAGCGACCTCAACCTCCAACGCCACAGCGTCGGATCGTGCGATTCCGCTGTGCGTCGATCTGGACGGGACCCTCATCACGGGCGACACGCTGCATGAAGCCTTCGCAACGCTTCTGGTGACACGACCCATCGCCGCGATCCGCGCCCTCTGGGCCCTGCGCAGGGGGCGCGCAGCGTTCAAGGCGGCCGTGGCGCAAGATGCGCCGCTCGACGATCACCGCTTCAACCTTCGCCCCGAGATCCTCACATTGATTGATACGGCGCGGGCCGATGTCCCGCCGCGCACCATCGTGCTTGCCACCGCTGCGCACGAGACGCATGCCAAGGCTGCCGCAGCCCAATTGGACGGGCGGGTCGATGAAATCATCGCCACCGACGGACGGTCGAATTTGAAGGGCGAGACCAAGGCTCAGGCCTTGGTCCGGCGCTACGGCTTGCGCGGATTCGACTATGTCGGAGATGCCGCAGCCGATCTGCCGGTCTGGCGTTCGGCACGACGCGCCTACGCCGTGGGTGTCGATCAATCGACACGAGAGGCGTTGATGGAGGCGGTGCCGGACGCGGTCGTTCTCGGCGAGGGGCCGTCGGCGCACAGCGTGGCGCCAGGCGGCCTGCGCAGCCTGCTGAGAGCCCTTCGCCCGCGTCAATGGGCGAAGAATCTCCTGATTCTTCTTGCGCCCCTCGGTGCATTCGTTCTGTCGGATCCGGGAGTGCTGATGCGCCTCGTCTGGGCCTTCGTTGCCTTCAGCTCGCTCGCGTCCGCCGTGTATCTCACGAATGACGTGGCGGACATCGCGAGCGACCGCTCACATCCAACCAAGCGACGGCGCCCGATTGCCGCGGGCGAACTGCCGCCGCTCAGGGCCCTGGCCGTCGCTGCAGTCCTCGCCTTCGCGGGGTTGTCGATCTTCGCACTGCTCTCGCCGGCGCTCCTGCTCCTGGGCCTGGGCTATCTGCTGACCTGCTTGATCTACAACGCGCGACTCAAGCAGCTGCGCTGGTGGGACATCGGTGTGCTTGCCGTGCTCTACAACGCGCGCGTCGTTGCCGGGGCTTGGGCGGCCGGGGTCGCCATTTCGGGGTGGTTGGTGGCCTTTGCGACGGCGAGTTTCCTGTCGCTTGCTGCCTTGAAGCGCGCGCTCGAACTCGGTGTGCGTCGCCTTCGTGAGGGCTACGGCGCAAAAGCCCGGAGTTACAGCCAAGCGGATCGGCGCACCATCAGTATCGTAGGGGCTGCGTGCGGACAGATTGCAGCGCTCATGCTCGCGGCCTATGCCGTCATGCATGCCCCAGAGGCGGGATACCGCGCATCCCCTTGGCTTTTCATGCTCGCGCTGGCAGCATCCCTCGCCTTTGCCAGAATCTGGTGGACGGCCGCGCCCTCCCGGCATCCCGCGGACCAGGATGACCCCATCCGACACGTGCTCCAGGATCCAGTCGCCTGGCTGTGCATCGGGCTTGGAGCGCTTGCATTGATGCTTGCGCGCTGACGGCGGATCGCGCCTGTCAAAACTCGAGCGTCGCGTTCAACTGAGAGAACAGCTCGGTGCGGGGTGCGACCCGCAGGGACTCGCCGAAAACCACCTGACCGGAGTAGCCGGGCGACGACGTACACGGGGTCCGCTCGACAAGAAAGGCCACCGGCAGCGTGCCAGTGGCACCGTCACTGGCGAAAGTGCGCAACGTGGCGAGCGCGCGGACGGCGTCTTCCGCGCCCGAACTTCCGTTCAGGTGGATGATTACGCGCCGTGCAAACAGTGCGCGGGCTTGGTCGATGTCATGAATCTGCTCCGCGATGAGGCGGGTCTCGCCGTCGCGATTGGTGTTGATGCGAACTTCCATCACCACCGGAATGTCCTCGCGCAACCAGTGCCGATGCGCTTCGAACAGATTCGCGGGAAGCATGACCTCGCGCACGTCGGTCCGGTCATCGAGCGCGACGAAACACATGCGACCGCTGCGTGAATTGATCACGCGGACGGCATTCACAATGCCGGCCACGCGGTGGCGCGCGTCAGACGGCTCCGCGCGAGCCAGCGTCACGGTGGCTATCGGTGCGAGGTGATCTCGCCACGCTTCGAACGGGTGGCCGCTCAGGTACAGGCCGAGCGCCGATTTCTCGTGTGCCAGCGCCTCGAGCATCGGCCACGGCCGGGCCTGGATGAGTGGTGGCTCGGTGGTCTCCTCGTCACCGAAAAGCGAGTTCTGTCCAGCACTTGCAAGCGCCTGATCGGCCGCCGTAAGCGCTTGTGCCACCGACGCAAGCACGCTGGCCCGGTTGTCGTGCAGACGATCGAAGGCTCCGGCCTTGACGAGTGCCTCGATCGAGCGGCGGTTGACGATCTGCAGGTTCACGCGCCGGCAAAAGTCGTACAGGCTCGCAAAGGGGCCGGAGGTACGGGCACGCAGGATCTCGTTGATCGCGCCTTCCCCCGTGCCCTTGACACCCCCGAGGCCATAGCGGACGGTCGTACGATCGACCGGGACGAACCGGTACTCCCCGGCGTTGATGTCCGGCGGCTCGAAGTGGATGCCGTAGGTCAGTGCATCATCGAGCAGCACGCGCAGCTTGTCGGTGTCGCTCATCACTGCAGACATGTTCGCAGCGAAGAACGCGGCCGTGTGATGACGCTTGAACCACGCGGTCTGATAAGCGAGCAGCGCGTAGGCGGCCGAGTGCGACTTGTTGAAGCCGTAGCCTGCGAACTTCTCCATGTCGTCGAAGAGCCGCGTGGCGAGCGCTTCGGAGACGCCATTGCGGAGCGCGCCCTCGAGGAAGATGGCGCGATGCTTGGCCATTTCCTCGGGCTTCTTCTTACCCATGGCGCGGCGCAGCAGATCGGCACCTCCGAGCGTGTAGCCGCCGATGATCTGGGCGGCCTGCATGACCTGCTCCTGATAGACCATCACGCCGAAGGTCTCCTCCAGCATGGGCTTGAGGCGGGGGTCGTAGTACTCCACCGGCTGCTTGCCATCGCGCCGGGCGATGTAGTCCGGGATCAGTTCCATCGGCCCCGGCCGATAGAGCGCGTTCAAGGCAATCAGATCCTCGAGGCGGCTCGGCCGCGTCTTGTGGATGAGATCCTGCATGCCCGCGGATTCGAACTGGAAGATCGCCACCGGCGGCCGCTCGCGGATCAGCTGATAGACGCTCGCGTCATCGAGCGGCAGGTCCTCGAGCGCCAGATCGAACGAGGGGTCGAGTCGCTTGACGAAGCGCAGCGTCCAGTCAAGGATGGTGAGCGTGGTCAGGCCGAGGAAGTCGAACTTGACGAGGCCGATCGCCTCGATGTCGTCCTTATCCAACTGGCTCACCATCCCCGAGGCGGTATCCTGGGCGTAGAGCGGCGTGAAGTCGGTCAGCTTGCCCGGCGCAATGAGTACGCCGCCGGCGTGCATCCCTACGTTTCTCGGCAGCCCCTCTACCTGCGCGGCCAACTCGAGCAGGGCGGCGACGTCTTCTTCCTCATCGCGCCGCTTGGCGAGCAGTGGCTCCGCCTCAAAGGCGTAGATCGTGTTCGCTTCGCGTGCCTTCGGATCGTCCGGCATGGGCGCGAGCGTGGTCCATTTGCCCGGCTGGAACGGGATCATCTTCGCGACACCGTCGACGAAGCCATACGGCAGGTCGAGCACGCGACCGCAGTCGCGTACCGCTGCCTTGGCGGCCATGGTGCCGAACGTGGCGATCTGGCCAACGCTCTCGGCACCGTACTTCTGCCGCACGTACTCGATCACGCGGTCACGGCCGTCCTGGCAGAAGTCGATGTCGAAGTCCGGCATCGACACCCGCTCGGGGTTCAGGAAGCGCTCGAACAGCAGGCCGTAGCGAAGCGGGTCGAGGTCGGTGATCCCGAGCGCATAGGCGACGAGCGAGCCCGCGCCCGAGCCGCGCCCCGGACCGACCGGAACGCCATTCCTCTTGGCCCAGCCGATGAAGTCGGCCACGATCAGAAAGTAACCCGGGAAGCCCATCTTCACGATGGTGGCGATCTCGAAGGCGGCCCGCTCCTCGTAGCGCGCGCGCGCGGCTTCCCGTGCGGCAGCGTCGGGGTAGAGCTTCTCGAGGCGTGCGGCCAGACCGCGCGCCACCTCGCTCCGAAGATGCTCCTCGATCGTCACGCCGGGCGGCAACGGAAAGTCAGGCAGGTGGCTCTTGCCGAGCGTGAGTTCGAGGTTGCAGAGCTGCGCAATAGCCACCGTATTGGCGAGCGCGTCGGGGTAATCCGCGAAGGCCGCCTCCATCTCGGCCTGCCTCCGGAAGCGCTGCTCGATCGTGAACCGGCGCGGCCGACGCGGATCAGCGAGCGTGTAGCCCTCGGCGATGCACACCCGGGCCTCGTGCGCCTTCCAGTCCTCTTCCCGCGCGAACTGAATCGGGTGGGTTGCCACGACCGGCAGCCCGAGGCTCCAGGCAAGCCGCACCACGTTGTCGTTGACGACGCGCTCGTTCTCGAAGCCCGCACGATGGATTTCGAGTGCGAAGCGGCCCGGGAAGCGGGCGGCCCACGCACGTGAGGCCTCCTCCGCCGCAGAACGCTGCCCCAAGCGAAGGAGGGCGCCGACCTCGCCAAACCAGCCGCCCGAGAGGCAGAAGAGATCCGCCGTGTTTTCGGGCACGTCGAGCCACTCGGGCTTCAGGTAGGCGACGCCGCGTCGCTGGTTCTCGCGCCACGCCCGGGTGAGCAGTCGGCAGAGGTTGAGGTAGCCGACGCGTGACATCGCGAGCAGCAGGATGCGCACCGGTTCGACCAGCGCGCGCTCATCGATCCGGTGGGTCTCGACTGCGACATCCACACCACAGATCGGCTTGATGCCCGCGGCGCGGGCCGCCTTGTAGAACTTGACGAACCCGAACAGATTGCCAAGATCCGTGATCGCGAGCGCGCCTTGCTGGTCGGCGCTGGCCAGCTCGATCGCCTGTCCGATCCTGAGTGTCGAATCGACGATCGAGTATTCGCTGTGCAGGCGAAGATGGACGAAGCGCGGTTGGGGCATGCGCCGATTCTACGAACCGCTTGGTGGGGGTCTTTTTCCGCTCCGGGTCGTCTCCGATGGCCTTCCTACAATGCCCAGACATGAGACCCGGAAGACGTCTGAGGCTCGAGCTGCGCGGCCACAGCGCGAGCGTGCTCGAGTGGGGTGCTGCCGACGGCGAGATCGTGATCCTGCTGCACGGCTGGATGGATGGGGCGGCCTCGTTCCAGTTCATCGCCGATCGGCTCGATTCGCGATGGCGTCTCATTGCCCCCGATCAGCGCGGCTTTGGCGACACCGAGTGGACAAGAGAGCCCGCCGGCGGGTACTGGTTCCCCGAATACGTGGCCGATGTCGATGCGCTCGTCGATCATGTCTCGCCGGCGGCACCGGTGCATCTCGTCGGTCATAGCCTGGGCGGGAACGTGGCTTGCCTCTACGCAGGCATTCGCCCCGATCGCGTGAAGTCGCTCGTCTCGCTCGACGGTTTCGGCTTGCCAAACAGCGATCCGGCCGACGCAGCCGAACGCTATCGACGTTGGCTCGATGCGAGCAAGGCTGGCGTCGACCTCAAGTCCTATCCGACGTTGGCGACGGTGGCGGATCGGTTGCAGAAGACCAACCCGCGTCTGCCCCGGGATCGCGCCGAATGGATCGCAGCGCACTGGGCGGCCGGTGACGACGTCACTGGCTGGCGGCTGCGTGCTGATCCAGCGCACAAGTTACCTTTTCCCACGGGCTACCGGCTCGATGAAGCGATCGCGATCTGGCGGGAAGTTTCGGCTCCGACGCTCTGGATTGGGGCATCGCTGTCCGAGGTGACGCGCTGGCTAGGCTACGACGCGACCACGCGGGTACCCACCGGCGATGAGCCGGTCACCCCAGGCTCATTCGCCGCGCGACTCGCTGCCTTTTGCCGGATGCACTTCGTCGTCCTCGAAGGCGTGGGCCACATGCTGCATCACGAGGCGCCGGAGCGCGTGGCACCGCTCATCGAGGCGCACTGGCGATCGGTCAGTTGACTTTCACCGGCAGCCGGCACTGATGCCATAGGTCTCCCACGTCGTTGCGAACCCGTGGCGAGGTCGAGCGCGTCGCGCCGGGCCCGATCGCGTTGGCGAGCGCCGCCCACCCGGAGAGCCGGAGCATCGTGCGAACGAGAATCAGTCCGTCGGTGAGCGGATTCACGACGCCGTCGCCGACGACGTCGAGTCGACCAGGCACGGTGCGGGGATGGGTTCACGATCGATCCGGTTCGGGCCGCCAGGTTGTCATGGCGAAGGGTCGGACTACGTCTATGCCAATGCTCAGAGTTTCTCTCCTTCATCGACCGCCATGGAACCCAATCACCGCGCCCGCCAGATCTGCCCGGCGATCACAGAGATCAAACTCGCCTTGCGACAGGTTTATCCGAACATCCTTGCTGATGACTTCCGGGACGATGGCTCGCGCCATACCGCGGGGCTTGCGCTTGACATTCTTCTCTGCAGCATCAATGAGGAGGAGAAGCGCATCGCCGACAACATCATCGACGCCCTCATCGATGTGCATGCCCTAGCCCGCTGGGGCAACATTCTTTTCACCGACTACGACGGCAACGTCGCGCGGTATTTCAGCGTGAATGGCAACATGCCCTACGGACCTCCCTACTGCCAACGGCGCAGCCGCACCTCGACCGAGCTGATCGCCCTCCGGGACAGCTCGGCGCGCGACCGCGAAACTACGAGCAAGGCGCTCAAGCTGGGACGGGCGCACCGAAATCACATCCATCTCGACTACTACGACTGGAACCTTCGGCTCCAGACCCGGATGGACAACGGCGTCCGCGTGTATCGCTACAAACCGAGAAACGAAAATCCGATCAACCCAGAGTGGGAGTGGGATCAGAAGATCGTGGCCGACTGGCCGCGACATGCCTTCCTGACCGGCTTTTCCGGCGCCCTCGTGGCCGCGCTTCGCCGCCGCGAAGGACGTGACGTGAACACACAGGGCTTTGTCGGCTTGGGCGGTTGCCGCAAGCAACTGCGCGCTGCCGCTGCCCGTGGCGTGGTCTTTTGAGTTCCGCTCACCGGCGTTCGAGCGCGAGCTCGACGAGCCGCGCGACGAGCGCGGGGTAGCTCACACCGGCCGCCGCCCAGAGTGCGGGGTACATCGAGGTCTTGGTGAAGCCGGGCATCGTGTTGAGCTCGTTCAGGAACAGCTCGCCGGTCTGCTCGACGTAGAAGAAGTCCACGCGCGCGAGTCCGGCGCAGTCGAGCACGCGAAAGGCGGTGAGGGCGAGCGAGCGCACCTCCGCCGCGATCGCCTCGGGCACTTGGGCCGGGATGTGCATCTCGGCAAGCCCCGGGGTGTATTTGGTCTCGTAGTCGTAGAACGCGCTCGCAAAGGTGAGCTCGCCAACGGGCGAGGCTTCCGGCGCGTCATTGCCGAGGATGCCCACTTCGAGCTCGCGCGGCTTGTGGCGGGTCGCCGCCTCGACGATCACCCGCCGGTCATGCTCGAAGGCAAGCCGGAGTGCGGCGCGAGCCTCGACCTCGTTCGTGGCGCGGGAGATGCCGACCGAGGAGCCCAAGTTCGCCGGCTTCACGAAGACTGCAGGGGCCGAACCGTCCGCGATGGCGAGCACCCGTTCGAGCACCTGCTCGGGCGCGCGGGCGTATTCGCTTCGGGTCACGAGCGTCCAGGCGACCTGCGGGATGCGGTGGGCCGCGAGCACGGATTTCATCATCACCTTGTCCATGCAGACGGCGCTACCCAGCACGCCGGAGCCGACGCAGGGGATACCGGCGAGCTTCATCATGCCCTGCACGGTGCCGTCCTCGCCATTGGGTCCGTGGAGGATCGGGAAGACCACGTCGAAGCCCTCGGCGCTTGCGGCCTGCGAGAGCACGAGCCCGCCGCCCGAGGGGGCTGTGCCGTTGGCGAGCGCGCGCGCCGAATCGGGCGGCGCCAGCCAGCGTCCCTCGCGGGAAATGACGACGGCCGTGACGTCGAATCGCTCCTTCGGCAAGGCTTCGAGCACGTTACGGGCGCTCTTGATCGAGACCTCGTGCTCTTCGGATTGGCCACCGGCGAGAACGAGAACGCGGGTTTTCTTCATGGCGCTATTGTCGCCGGGTTCGGGTCAGTGCCGCGCCGCCGACTCTCACCAGACCACACGCTCGTCGACTGCGTAAAGACGGCAGCGCGGTGTTCCGCCGCAGCGTTCGAGCGCGTGTTCGTTCGCCTGCCGGTCGTTGCCTGCCCAACCCCAGCGGCGGCCGTCCGCGGAGACGGCGAAGGCGCGCGGCAGGCTCGCATCGAGAAACGCGCGATAGTCCCGTCGAGCAGCCGCCGACGCTGCGGGCAGCCGCTCGATCGCGCGCAGCGTGGCGTAGCCGCTTGCCGGATGGGCGCGTTCCCGATGCTTGAAGGGCAGCGTAGCCGCATCGACGCTCGAGGCGAGTGCCTCAGTCGTGATGAGGCCGTTGGCGAGCGCCTGCTCATTCGGGCGCGTGAGGCGCTCGCAGGCGTGCGGGCGGCGCAACTCCGTGCCCAGGCAGAGAAAAGTGCGGGCACCAAGCACCTCGCCCGCTGTGGCGGGGTAGAAGCCCAGATCACCCGCGCGTTCGGGGATTGCAAGCCAGCGTCGAAGGAGCGTTTCGTTCACGCGGCCGCCGGTGAAGCGCCGCGTCCAGCCGGCTTGATCGTATTTCTCGCTCGCCTTTGGGTCTAGCCGGTCGAACTCGTAGTGGCCATGAAAGCCGACCCAGGTGAGGCTCGCTGGGTAGTCATCGGTGAACTGGCGCGTGAGGCCGCCCAGAAACAGGCGCGAGCAGGCCGACACACAGTGCCCCGAGACGAGGGTACGCACGCCGCGCTCGCGAAACAGCTCGCCCAGCCGATAGCCAGTCCAGCTGTTGCCGCCCATCGAATTGCGCAGCACGATGGTGGTCAAAGCGGGCGGCCGGCCGAACTCGGCCTGCACGCGGTCCAGATCGCGCCGCTCGATCACGCCCGAGAGGATGAGCGTGTCGCCGTGGCGGGCGAGCGTCATGGCTTGGGCACCCGCGCCGAGCGCTGCCAAGGCCAGAGCGATGAGGCGACCGAGGATCATGAGCCGAAGAATAGATAGGCCACGAAAATCGCCGCCACGATCCCCGCAAAGTCGGCGAGCAGCCCGAAGGCGAGCCCGTAGCGCACCTTGGTCACACCCACTGTGCCGAAGTAAAGCGCGATGATGTAGAGCGTCGTGTCGGTCGCGCCCTGCATGACGCTTGCGAGCCGACCGACAAAGCTGTCCACGCCATAGGTCTTCATCGCATCGATGAACATCGCCCGGGCGCCCGAGCCCGAGATCGGTTTCATGAGTGCGGTGGGGAGCGCCGCGACCCAGTCGGTCGCAAGGCCGAGGAGTCCGAAGAACCACGCAAAGCCGGCCACGACGAGGTCGAGCACGCCGGAGTTACGCAGCACGCTGATTGCGACCAGCATCGCGACGAGGTAGGGGATGATCGTGAGCGCCGTCTGCACCCCTTCCTTGGCGCCTTCGATGAAGGCTTCGTAGACGTTGATCCTGCGCTTGAGGCCGAAGGCGAGAAAGACCGCGATGATGCCTGCGAGGATCAGGTTCGACACCACGAGCGAGACCGTTTCGATCTGCTCGCGGGTGAGCTGGGTCGTCATCGCCCAGACGAGCGCGGCCAGCCCGAGCGTGATGCCACCGAGCCAGCCGACGATCACCGGGTCGGCGAGGCGGATCTTCTGCTTCCAGCCGCAGAGCAGGATTGCAACCAGTGTGGCGCAATAGGTCGCGATCAGGGTCGGGATGAAGATGTCGGTCGGGTTCGCGCTACCGAGCACCGCGCGCTGTGCGATCACCGAGAGCGGAATCAGCGTGAGCCCCGAGGTCTGGATCACCAGGAACATGAGCTGTGCATCGCTCGCCGTGTCCTTCTGCGGATTGAGCTCTTGCAGGCTTTTCATCGCCTTGAGGCCGAGCGGTGTGGCCGCGTTGTCGAGGCCGAGGAAGTTGGCCGAGTAGTTCATGATCATGTGGCCATGGGCCGGATGATCCCGCGGCACCGAGGGGAAGAGGCGCGAGAAGAGCGGCGCGATCCAGCGGCTCACGACCGCGATCACGCCCGCCTTTTCACCCACCGAGAGCATGCCGAGCCAGAAGGTCATGACCCCTGCGAGCGGAAGCGAGATCTCCATCACGGCGAGTCGGGCGGCGGCGAACGTGCCGTCGATGATCTTCTTGAACACTGTGCCATCACCCGTGACGAGCCACTGCAACACGGCGGCCGCAATGCCCACGAGAAAGAAACCACTCCAGAGATACGTGAGTGCCATGGCCCGCCCTTGCTCTGCTATCGTGCAGCCCCATGCTACCGACCCGCCTTACGTTTGCGGTGCACGTGCGCCCCTTCCCCGTCGGCTTCGCCGTGGCCGTGCTCGCGACGCTCGCAGTCGCCCTTGGCGGCTGTGCCACGTTGCCCGGCCCGTCCGACGGACTGACCGTCGACCGCACCACCTACAACGCGAAGAGCCAGGACTCGCGCGTGCAGTTTCTGATCCTGCACTTCACCTTCGCCGACAACGAGCGCTCGATCCGCATCCTGACCGAGGGCCCCGTGTCCTCGCACTACCTCGTCACCGAGCGCGTGGGCGACATTCCGCCCAAGGTCTATCAGCTCGTTCCGGAAGAGCGTCGCGCCTGGCATGCGGGTCGAAGCCACTGGGACGGCGTCACCCACATCAACGCGAGTTCGATCGGCATCGAGATCGTGGCCAAGGGCTTCACCGACACACCGAACGGCCGCCTCTGGCACGACTATCCCGACGAGCAGATGGATCTCGTCCTTGCCCTGTCGCGCGACATCATCACGCGCCACCAGATCCGGCCGGATCGGGTGCTCGGGCACTCCGACATTGCGCCCACGCGCAAGAACGATCCGGGCCCGAAGTTCCCCTGGCGCCGCTTCGCGCGCGAGGGGCTCATCGCCTGGCCCGACGAGGCGCTCGTGCGCGAGCGGCTGCCGCAGTTCCAGGCGGCGCTCCCGCCGATCGGCTGGTTTCAGGAGAAACTCACGCAGCACGGCTTCGACGTGCCGGTCACCGGCGTTCTCGATGCCGTGACCCGCGCGAGCCTCGAAGCCTTCCAGATGAAGTACCGTCCGGCCCGGTTCGACGGCACGCCAGACGCCGAAACCGCGGCGCTGCTCGATGTGATCACCTCGCCGGAGGGCTTTCGTGTGCAACCGGGCCTATGGTGAGCCGGTCGCGGCGAGCGCTGATCACGGCGGCCTGGCCCGGGTTGCTCACGGCCTGTGCCGGCCGGATCGGCCCGCGAGGCGCCACGCCATCGAGCGACGACTTGCGCGCTGAACTGGATCCAGCGCTTCGCGCGATCGTCGAACGACCGGGCCGCGCGCTCGCGAGCCTGGCCGCGGCCGTGGTACGGGCGGGGGAGATCGTCTACACGGGTGCCTTCGGCCGCGCATGGATCGATCCCGAGGGACGGGGTCGAGATCGCCCGGCCACGGTCGACACGCTCTATCGCATCGCCTCGGTCTCGAAGCTCGTGGTCGCGCTCGCGGCGGCAGAGCTTTGCGCCCAGGGCCGGCTCGAGCCCGACGGGGATCTCGGCGAGGTGCTCGGGTTCGCTTTGCGCAACCCGCATCACCCGAAAGTGCCGATCACGCTCGCGCACCTTCTTTCGCACACGTCGTCGCTTTCAGACGCCGCGGGCTACAACTTTCCCGAGGGTACGGCGCTCGCCGACGTGCTCACCGCCTCCGGCGCGCGCTTCGCCCATGGGCGCGCCTGGCAGCATCCGCTCGCCCCGGGGCACGCGCCGGGGACGTTCTTCCGCTACTGCAATCTCGGCTTCGGTGTGGCCGCGCAGGCCATGGAGCGGGCAACCGGCGAGCGCTTCGACCGCCTGATGCAGCGGCTCGTCTTCGGCCCGCTCGGCCTCACGGCCACCTTCGATCCCGCGCGGCTCGTGGCCGCCGAGCGCGAGCGCTTTGCCACGCTCTACCGCAAGCGGCCCGCGGGCGATGGCGATCTGCGCTGGAACCCGGAGGGCCCGTGGGTGCCTCAGGTCGATGACTTCTCGCGTGTCGAGCCAAAACCGCGCGCGAGCGCCGCCTATGTGCCGGGGACCAACGGCAGCCTGTTTGCGCCGCAAGGTGGCTTGCGAATCTCGGTGACCGATCTCGCGCGGCTCATGGCCGTGCTGCTCCGGCGTGGTCAGGATGAAACCGGGCGGCAGGTGTTCTCGCCGCGGGCGATCGAACTGCTCCTCACCGAGCGATGGCGTCACGACCCGGGCGCCTTCGGCGGGCGCGGCAACCGGGCGGCGGACGACGAGGGCGCGGGCGGGCTCTTCAATGCCTGGGGCTTGGGCCCTCAGCGCTTTCTCGATCTCTCCGGCGGACCGGGCCGCGGCGACCGACTCGTCGAGGGCGGCGGCTTCACAGGCTGGGGGCACCTCGGCAACGCCTACGGACTGACCGCCTGTTTCGCCTTCGATCCCGCGCGCGGGCACGGCTTCATCTTTCTCTCGGGCGGCACCGCCTTCGACCCCGAGACCGAGCGCGGGGCGTTCTCGGCGCAGTATCGTTATGAGGAGATGATCGCGACCGCGCTGTCGCGCGTCTGGACTTGAGCCATTCCTCAATCATTTCGTGAGTCAGGAGCAACGATGTTCAGCCATATCTTCGTCGGAACCAACGATGTCGAGTGCGCAAAGCGCTTCTACGATGCGGCGCTCGCCGTGCTGGGGGCTGCGCCCGGGACGATCGGCACCAACAAGACGGGCCAGCGGCGCGTGGCCTACCGTCACGACGGGGCGACCTTCTGTGCAACCGAACCGATCAACGGCCAGCCCGCAACCTTCGCCAATGGCGGCACGGTCGGCTTCCGCTGCGCCTCTCCGGAGATGGTCGATGCCTTCCACGCCGCAGCGGTAGCGAACGGCGGCACATCGATCGAGGATCCGCCCGGCTGGCGCGAGGGCGCCTCGGGGCGGCTCTATCTTGCTTACGTGCGTGACCCGGACGGCAACAAGCTCTGCGCGCTCCACCGCCCCGAGTGAACACGGCTTCAGAGGACCGCGGGCTCGAGCAAGGTGAGCGTTTGCGCGTCGGCATCCAGCCGCGCGCGGATGCCCAGGGGCAACACGCCCTGCGGTGCGATGTGGCCGAAGGGCAGGCCGTAGACCGCGGGCACGTCGATCGCACCGAAGCGTTCCTCGAGCACCTGCGCGAGCGTGTGCTTGGAGCCCGGCTCGCCGTCCGTATCGACCGAGCGACGAAAGACGCCGAGCGCAAGGCCAGCGATCCGCTCGAAGCCGCCTGAGTGCTGCAACTGGAAGAGCATGCGATCGAGGCGGTAGGGCGCCTCGCCGATCTCTTCGAGAAAGAGCAGGTGCCCGGCGAGCGGTGCGGCAAACGCAGTGCCGATCAGGCTCGAAAGCACGGCGAGATTGCCGCCGACCAGTGGGCCTTCGGCCACGCCGCCGCGCAGCGTGCGGATGCGATCCTCGTCGTTGCGCGCGGCGCGCACGACCTGCTCAGGCGGCGGCGTGATCGTGACCCCAGCGCGGCCTTCGAAGAGCACATCCTCCACGTGACGCTGGCTCCACGGGGCGAACTGCGAGCCCGCGACGACGCCGTGAAAGCTCACCAGGCCCGCATGCTGGTAGAGCGAGACGAGCAGGGCCGTGATGTCGGAGAAGCCGATCAGGATTTTCGGGTGGGCCCGGATCAGCCGGTAGTCGAGATGCGGCAGGAGCATGGCCGCCCCCGAGCCACCCCGGGCGGGCCAGATTGCGCGCACGTCGCGGTCGAGAAAGGCGCCGTGCAGATCGGCAAGCCGCTCCTTGAGGGTGCCGCCATAGTTGCCCGATCGGCTGCGCACGCTGCGCGCGAGTTTCACCCGGACCCCGAGAGATTCGAGGTTCCGTACCGCGCGTTCCAGCTGCTCGTCGCTGACATGGCCCGAAGGCGAGATGATCGCGACCCAGTCGCCGCTTCGGAGCCGTGGCGGCTTGACGAGCGGCTGCCGGTGTGCCCTGGCCAGCGCAGCGCGCGCGTGATGGGGCCAGCCAGCCAAGGCCGCGGAGAGCCCCACCGCCGCCATGGCAGCGAGCCATCGACGGCGTGCTTCGGAGGATCGGGAGCGGTTCGTCACGGTCAAAGAAAAAGGCCGAAGCCGGGGCTTCCCCGTCTTCGGCCCGCAAGCGCAGCTGTTCGCTACTTGAACGAGTAGGTGAAGTTCACCACGTAGGCGCGTCCGCGTGGGTCGGCCACACGCGGCTCCCACGAACTGCCCGAGCCGAAGTTGCTGTCATACGTGATGGCAAACGGCGGGTCGGTGTCGAGGATGTTCTTGACCAGGCCGGTGATCGTCAGGTTTTTGATGCCGGTGTAGGTGACCGACAGGTTGTACGTGGTGTAGGCCTTGACTTTTGGCTTCCAGTCCGGAGGGCTCACCAGACCGGCCGCCACGCCCGGCAAAACCTGATCGTTGTAGCCGCTTCGGTAGATCTGCGAGAGTGTGGTGCTCCACGGGCCCCGGGTGTAGGTGAGCCAGGCACTGTGCTTCCAGCGCAGGCCCAGGTCACCGGCGAAGCTGAACTGGCCGACTTCGCTCGGGCCGTAATCCACCCCTGGCACGAGGCGCGAGCGTTTCTTGGTGAGATAGGTGCCCTCCATGCCGGCCGTCCAGCGTGCGCCCATCGTGTTGAAGCTGCCGCGCAGACTGACTTCGATGCCTTCGGTCTGCGAGGAGCCGGAGTTCACCCAGCGTTGGTCGACCGCGATCAGGCGGCCCGAGGCATCACGAATGAAACGCTCGGGGAAGAAGCGGTAGTTGTCGATCAACTGCCGAAGCGAGAGGATGGTGATCGTGCCAGTGCGCTCGATGCCCCACCAGTCCACGCCGATCGAGAGGTTCGCATTGGGCTCCCAGACGAAACCCACGGAGGACATCTTGGCTTCCTCGGGCCGGAGATCGGGCTTGCCGCCCTGGATGATGTTGGCGGCACGGTCGATTGCGGCACAGCCTGGGTCGGTCGTGCTCGGACGGCCCGAGGGGCAGGTGGCCGGGTCGACGAGGTCGAGGCCGGTGTAGAGTGACTCGGCCGAGCCGTTGAAGAGCTGGTTGAACGTGGGCACCCGGAAGCCTGTGCTGTAGGAGCCTCGAAGCAGCAAGGCGTTCGAGGGTTTCCAGAGCGCCGAGATCTTCGGGTTGGTGGTCCCACCGAAGCCGCTGTAGCGGTCGTGGCGCGCGGCCGCGGTGATTTCGAGGTTCTTGATGACCGGCAACAGCACTTCGGCGTAAGCCGCCGTCACATCGCGTTTTGCGCCCGCGAGGATGTTGGCTTGATCGAAGGGCGCGGCGATGATCACGCGCTGGTTGGCCGCCTCGCGCTCATCGCCATTGAAGCGATACTTTTCCACGCGATGATCCAGGCCCAACGCGGCCATGACGTCACCGCCCGGCAACTTCCAGATGGGGCCGCTCGCGGAGAAGTCCGCTTGCTGCATCGTGTACTTGCCGCCGTAGAGGACGACGCCGCGCGCCGAGGCCTCTTCGAGTGCGGCGAGGCCCTCGGCACTCTGTCGCTGCCCGGGAAGCAGGAAGATGTTGATCCGCCCGCTGTTCAATGCCGGGATGATGCCCGGGCCGCCATCGCTTGCTCCGGTTGAGGTCGTACCGCGGAAGTAGTAGCCGCCGCCAAGGGTAGACTTCGCCTGGCTCGTGGCCTGGACCAGCCCGGCGCGATAGTCCCAGCCGCCGAGGAGCGGACCATCGGCGGTGAGCGCAAAGCGCTGGGTTTTCGCATTGGTCACGATTTCGCGCGGCCCGCACTCGATGCAGCGCCACCGATACGCCAGAGGCTGGCCGCGCTGCGCCTCGGTGATGCGATCCGGGAAGGCGGCCATGAGCGCGTTGAAGACGTAGTCGTAGCTCTCTTGCGAAAAGCTGTTGCGCGGGTAGCGAAGCTGCTGTGTCGTCGTGTTGGGTGTGAGTTGCAGGTTCGAAAAGCGCTTGGCCGAGTCGGAATCCGAGGCCGTGAACTCGCCGGCCACGCGGTGCTCGCCGAACTTGAGCGTGCCGCGGGCGACCAGACTCAGGGTCTGAATGGGCTGCTGCAGCACCGCAGCCTTGCCGGTGTCCCAGGCGCAGGCGAGTCCGGCTTGCGGGAAATCCCACAGGAGTGCGTCATAGTCGGCCATCCCCGGGATGGCGTTACAGCCGGGCTGTCCGGGCAGGCGCAGCACGTTGATGCCGCCGCGGGCGCTCACACTCGTGCCCGGGATGTTGGGGAAGGCTGCTGCGTTCGGAAACAGCGTCCCGGAGAGCGGGAAGATCGTTGCGAACGGGGTGCCCCGCGTGTCCACCGAGAGCCCGCGGTTGGGCTGGAAGGTGTTGACGAAGTCACGTTGATCACCGCGCAGCGCCTTGGCATCGCGGTAGGCGATGTTGGCGATGAAGTTGTAGCCATCGCGCTCGAGGTTTCCGGTGCCAGCAAGCAGGGCGGCATTGAAGATGTTGCCGCCGCCGGCTTCGGTGACATCGGCCGTGCCGCGTACGGTCACGCCCGTGTAGTCGGTGCGCAGGATGAAGTTGATGACCCCGCCGATGGCGTCCGTGCCGTAGATCGCCGAGGCGCCGTCCTTGAGGATCTCCACCCGCTCGACCGCAGCCATCGGAATCTGGTTCAGATCCACCACGCCGCCATTGAGACCATGCGCGGCCACGCGGCGACCATTGAGCAGGATCAGGGTGGCGTTCGAGCCCTGGCCACGGAGGTTCGCGCTCGTGGCACCGTTGTTGCCGCGCTGCGCGCCGCCCACGACATCCGCGTTGGAGGCGAGGTTGTCCAGACCATTGCCGTTGACGCTCAGGTTCAGGATCAGCTGCTCGGCCGTCGTGATGCCCTCGCGTTCGAGTTCGGCCCGCGTGATGACCTGTAGCGGCAGCGCGCCTTCGGTTGCAACCCGCTTGATGCTCGAGCCGGTGATCTCGACTCGCTCGACGCGGGTGGGCTCATTCGTGCTCTGGGCGATGGCGGCAGTCGAGGCGACCGCGACCGAAACCGCCATGGCGATTCGCTTGAGTTTCACTGCACTTCTCCGTGGGTTCCCTTGGGGTGTCTCGATGATCTCGTGGGGCGGCCCTGCGGCCGTTTCTCCGCTGCCTGCCCCGCCTTGGCGGTCATTATCGGCCGCTCTCCGCGGCATGTGTCAATCAGATGACGGAATTCGGGTGCGCCGTGTCGGGCTTGGCACAATCGCCACAGTGCGCGACTCGCGAGATGTCGATGATGAGGGAAAGCCCTGAGCGGCAACCGGACGCACCCTGTTGTGGTGTGCTGAGGCGATGGCTCGCGCTGGGCGGCCTGCTGTGCGCGGTTTGGGTGCCGCGCTGGGGCTGGGCGTTGCCGCAGCCGGTGGAGGCGGCCCTGCGTGCGGTCGACCTGCCCCGTGAGGCGGTGGCCGTCTGGGTGGCGCCAGTGCGGGGCGGGCTGCCGGTGCTCGCCGAGCGGGCTGAGGTGGCGTTCGCCCCGGCCTCGACCATCAAGACCCTGACCACGATCGTCGCGCTGGACACCCTGGGTCCCAACTGGCGCGGAGCCACCCAGCTCTTGACGCGCGCCCCGATTGGGGGGGCCGGTAACGAGCGAGTGGTCGAGGGTGATCTCATCCTGCGCGGCGAGGCAAATGTCGATTTCGACGGGGCGCAGCTCGACCAGCTGCTTCGGCGGCTGCGCGCCCAGGGCGTGAAGCACATCGCGGGCGACTGGATCGTCGATCGGAGTTTCTTCCATCCGGCGCGCGTGGACGTTGGGGTACCGCCCTTCGATGAGTCGCCCGAGTTTCGCTACAACGCGATTCCGGATGCGCTTTTCCTCGGCAGCAATCTCGTGGCGCTCGAAATCGGCGCCGACATGAGCGAAGTGCGGGTGTTACCGGCGCCGGATCTCCCTGGGGTGCGCTGGCGCGCAGCGTTCGAACTCGTCGAAGCGCCTTGCGCACGCTGGGCCGACGGCTGGCGGCTGCCACAGGTGAGAGCCGTCGGCAGCGAGCTTGAAGTCCTGCTGCACGGCAGCTTCCCCAAAAGCTGTGTGGTCTCGACCCAGATCAACGTGATCGACCGTGACGACTACGTCTCGCGGCTGCTCGCCTCGCGCTGGGCGGCCCTGGGCGGCACGCTTGGCGGACGCATCCGCTTCAACGATTCGCCTCTGCCCGATGTCGCCGCGCTTCGCGAGATCGCCGTCGTCCGCTCGCGCAGCCTCGCCGAGATTGCGCGCGACATCCAGCGCCGGAGCGACAACCCGATCGCGCGGATGGTCTACCTCGTGCTTGGCGCAGGGCGGGAACAGCCAGGAGAGCCTACAGCGGCCGCCGCAGAGCGCGTCATTCGCAGCTGGCTTGCCGAGCGCGGCATCCCTGCGCCCGGACTCGTGCTCGACAATGGCTCGGGCCTCTCCCGCAGCGAGCGCATTACACCGCGCACGCTCGGGAAAGCGCTTCGCGCTGCGCGCCGCTCACCCTGGTGGCACGAGTTCGTCTACGGACTTCCCGTTGCCGGGCGCGATGGCTCTCTTGCGCGCCGCCTGCGTGAATCCGCTGCGGCAGCCTTGCCGGCGCCCGCACGGCTCAAGACCGGCACGCTCCGCGACGTCGGCGCGCTTGCGGGCTACATCACCGCGGCCGATGGCGAGGAGTATGTCTTCGTTACGATGGTCAACCACCCCGAGGCAACGAGTGCGCGGGCTTACCCCGTGCTCGACACGCTCGTCGAGTGGGTGGCGCTGGCAGGATGGCGG
>CALDYQ010000045.1 GCA_937944385.1 uncultured Burkholderiales bacterium
GACCGAATGGTTTGCTGCGCAAGCCCCTCGTTATGTCGCGAGAGGCGTTTCAGCGCACGGATGAATCGGTCGCCGTGCCTCGGGCAAGCCCCTCGATGATGCGCTGGACACTCGCACCCGGATGCCCCTCGCCCGTGTTCACGATCAGATGGGCGACCGTACGATACAGCGGATCACGCACGGCATACAGCGTCCGCAGCTTCGCGAGCGGATCGTCGACCACGAGAAGCGGCCGGTCGCGACTCTTTCGAACACGGGCATAGCTCGTCTCGGGTGTGGTGTGCAGGTAGACGACTCGCGCGCGTTGCAGGAGCAATTCACGCGTCGCATCAGAGTGAATTGCGCCGCCGCCGGTTGCAAGAACGACGTCATCCGCAGAAAGAAGTTCTGCGATTAGCGCTGCCTCGCGCGCCCTAAACTGCTGCTCGCCCTCGACTTCGAAAATCGTCGCAATCGTGACGCCGGTACGGGCCTCGAGAACCTGATCGCTGTCGAGAAAGGCCAGACCAAGTCGCCGCGCAAGGATTTGCCCCACGGTCGTCTTTCCGGCACCCATCGGGCCGACAAGCACGATTGGGCGTCGGTCGACCTCCGGTGGTACTTGGGCAGCGCTCGTGTCCATCTGTACGAATCGAGTTGTACGAATCGAGTGGTGGCGTCTGCCGATGGGGTGGAGCCGAGCAGCAAGGGACTACGGGTACGGAGGTGACCCCGTACAGCAGGTCATTCTCAACCCGTCAAGCAGTGCGCGCTGTGGCAACTCTTGGAGTTCGATCGCCATCCAGCAGAGGAGTACGGAGGACGGACCTGGCCCCTTCCACGCGCTGGGGCTGATCAGCGTAACGCTCCGGCGGTCTCGGCCAAGACGCGAGGGGTCAGGAAGATCAGCAGTTCCTGCTTGTCCGTTCCACGATTGGTTCGTCGGAAGAGGTTGCCGATCACCGGAGCGTCCCCGAGCAGCGGAACCTTGTCGACCGAATCGGTGATGTTTTCCTCGTAGATGCCGCCCAAGACGACCGTATCGCCGTTGTTGGCAATGACCTTAGTGAAGACCCGCCGTGTATTGACGATTGGGTTGCCGTCCGTGAAACCCGCGATGCTGTCCTTGGTCACGCCGACATCCATGATGATCCGATTATCTGGCGTGACCTGCGGGGTCACTTCGAGCCCGAGCTTCGCGTTGACCGTGACAACCTGGCTCTGCCCCCCCACGCCGCCGGCAATGCGCAGCTTGATTTCCTGCCCCTGCTCGATCGATGCCTTTTGGTTGTCTGCGGTGACAACCCGCGGGCTCGAGATGACCTTTCCGCGGTTGGCAGCCTCTGCCGCCGACAGCTCTAGATTGACCAGGTTGTTGTTGCCAAGATTCAGGAAGGTCAGCGCCAAGGTGCCCGCGGCATTGCTGACCGGCAGGTTCACGTTGTAAGGGATCGAGTTGGTGTACTCACCCACGAAACCACCAGACTGCTGATCCGGCTTGACCCGCCAGTAGTAACTCCACGGCGGGAAGCCGGTAACCGTGCTCGTGCTCGGGATGTTGGCTTGATCCGCATCTGCCAGTGGACGTCCACTGATGCCCACGTTTCGACCGTTACGATGGATACCGGCGCCGATCCCGAAGCGGGCGCCGAGCTGACGACTGAATTTGTCGTCGGCGATCACAACCCGAGCTTCGATGAGCACCTGCTTGACCGCGATGTCGATGCGCTGAAGCAGCCGTCGAACCTCATCGAGCTTCGACGGCGTATCCGTCACCACCACGATATTG
Source organism: uncultured Burkholderiales bacterium (assembly GCA_937944385.1). Classification (GTDB taxonomy): domain Bacteria; phylum Pseudomonadota; class Gammaproteobacteria; order Burkholderiales; family Casimicrobiaceae; genus Casimicrobium. The sequence continues at coordinate 1,769 of CALDYQ010000045.1, forward strand.
GTTCGCGTGTCGACGGTCACCGTGCCACGACGGGAGAGCAGCCCACCGGCGGTCGGAAGCGTCGTGCCGGGCGCCGCCGTGCCCACTCCGCCCGCCGCCGGCGCGCCACCACTGCCGCTACCCGACAGCAGCAAGCGACGGATCTCCTCGGCCTTCTGGTAGTTGAGCTGGAAGATCTCGGTGCGCAACGGCTCGATGTCGGCAACCTGCGCCTTGGCTTCGAGTTCCTGTTTCTCCTTGAGGGCCAACTCCTCTTTCGGCGCAATCCAGACGACATTGCCGTTCTTGCGCATGTCGAGCGAACGTGCCTGCATCACGAGATCGAGTGCTTGGTCCCAGGGCACATCTTTGAGACGCAAAGTGACGTTACCGGTCACGGTGTCCGAGACGATGATGTTAAGGCCGGTGAAATCACCGATGACCTGAAGCACCGAGCGGACCGCGATATCCTGGAAGTTGAGCGAGAGCTTCTCGCCCTTGTAGCCTGGGCGGCTGCCCTGTGTCAGCTTGTTCGGGTCCTCGATGATCTGCTTGACTTCGACGATGAGACGCGTGTCGGTCTGGTAGGCGGAGTGCTCCCAGAGGCCCTTCGGCTCGACCACGAAACGGACATTGCCGCCCTGCACCTGCGTGTCGATCGTCTGGACAGGTGTGCCGAAATCCGTGACGTCGAGTTTCCGCTCGAGGTTGCGCGGAATGTTGGTCTTGAAAAGGTCGATCAAGAGGACACGCCCCTGCGGCTTGATCTCGACACCGGCGTTCGGGTCGGACAGATCGATGATGAGGCGACCCTCACCGTTCTGACCTCGACGGAAGTCGACGTCACGGATCGTCGAGGGTGCGCTCTCGGAGGGCGCCGCAGCCGCAAAGCGCCCTGCCTCGGGGCCCGCGGCAGCGGCAACACTGGCGCCCACGGGATCGAACAGCGTCACCACTGCGCGCCCGGCCTCCATGCGGACTTCGTAAGCCTGTGGGCGGTTGAGGTTCAGAACGGCCCGTGTCCGCCCCTGCGCTTGAACGAGGTTGTAGCTTCGGATCACAGGGTCGGACAGTTCGGCAGAACCACGGCCGCTCGTTCCGGTGTTGGCGAAATCAAGTACAAGGCGGGGCGGTGCCGCGATCGCGAAGGCGGTCGGCGCAGCAGCACCCTCCCCCTTGATCGCAAAGGTGACGACCGTGCGACCGCCCTGTGCCTTGGAGACCGAGACATCTTCGATGACGCCCTGCCCGAACGCAACCGAGGAGACAAGGGCAGCGGACGCGAGCCACAAGGCGCGCGTGAGCCCGGCGGTGATGAGGACGAATCGGATGGCGTAGCTCACTTTTTCTGCTCCTGTTGCTGCAGCAACACTTTCGTCTGCCGTTCGACCCAATCGCCGGCACCGTCCTGAAAGAGTTCCTTCAGGGTGATTTCACCCTCGGTAATCGCGGTGATCACACCGAAGTTCTGTCCCATGTAGTTCCCCGGGCGTACCTGAACGATTCGGTTGTCGTTGGTGCGGATCAAACCGACCATGGCCTGCCCGCGCTGAAGCGTGCCGACCATCGCGAGCGTCTCCAGCGGAAACGACTCGAGCAGTTCCTTGCGGCGCGTCAGGTCGGGACCGCGCGCTCCGCCCTTCGCTCCCTCGACCTTGCGCGGCTTGAACGGATCGGGCAGATCGAAGGCGTTGTAGGCAAAGGGTTGATAGTCGCGTCCCGCCGGGATTGGCTCGATCTTGCCGCGGGCATTGGTTCCTTGCTGGTCCATCCAGGCGCGAAGATCCTGATCGTCCGACGTACTGCAGCCGGCGACGAGCAAGGCGGCCACGGAAATCATAAAGAGCAACTTGAGCTTCATTTCTTCGGTGCCTTCTGCGCTTCCTTCGCCTTGCGCTGGGCGGCGAGTTCGTCGTCGTCAAGATACCGATAGGTCCTCGCCACGGCCTCCATGACGAGGACGCCTTCCTTCTCCCGATTGGTGATACCAATCTCGTCAAGAGTTACGACCCGCGACAACTGCGCAACATCGGTTGCAAACGCGCCGAAGTCGTGATAGTTGCCGGTGACGCGAATGTCGACTGGCAATTCGGCGTAGAACTCCTGAACACGCTCACCACTGGGCTTGAACAGTTCGAACTGTAAGCCGCGACCCAGCCCCGCCTGGTTGATATCCGAAAGCAGCGAATCCATCTCGCTGCGGCTTGGCAACTGACGCAGCAACGCACCAAACTGCTCCTCGACCTGCTTGAGCTGCTGGACGTGAAGGTCGAGGTTGATGGCCTGCGCCTTCTTTTCGGCGTATTGCGTTCTCAGGCTTCTCTCCTGCCCTTCCTTCGATTCCAATTCGGTCTGCTGTTCAGACCATCCCAGATACCAGGCGAAAAAAACGAGCACGGCGAACAAAAGCACCAGCGCACCGAATTTCGCTGGACCCGGCCAGATGCCGATGTCGCGCGGATTGAGCCGACGGAGTTCTTCGAAAGTCATTGCAGGGCTCCGGATCGTTATTTCGTGATGGCCTGCATCACCTTCTCACGCGTCGTTGGCGCTTGCCCTGGAGGCGAAGCATCGGCAGCCTGTGCAGGCGACGGAGGTGCTTCGACACTCTTCAGCCGGAAGTTGAGGTTGAACTCGTTCAGACGCTGATTGCGCTCGGTCACCGCTTTGATTTCGACCAGTTCCGGACGCGTCAGAAACGGCGAAGCCTCCAGATTGCGCATCAGCGTCGAAACGCGCGCATTGGATTGTGCGATACCGATCATCGTGATGCGTTCGCCGGTCTGCTTGATCGACTTGAGATAGACGCCATCGGGTAACTGGCGTGCGATCTGATCGAGCAGCTTCACCGAAGCCGCGCGGTTGACCTGCAACGTTTCAACAACCTGCTTCCGGGCCAGGAGCGCCGCCGTCATCTCCTTGAGGCGATTGATCTCGGCGATCTGCTCGTCGAGTTTCTTGATTTCTTGAGTCAGCAGCTCATTGCGCCGCTCCTGGGCAGCGATACGCTCCTGGAGGTAGAGGCTGCCTGCGTACCACACGGCCGCAGCCAACACGATGGTCCCCAAGGTCGCGATCAGGAACTCACGCTTTTTGAGCGCTCGTTTCTGAGCACGGTGCGGCAGGAGATTGATGCGAATCACGGATCGAACCTCCGAAGCGCGAGACCGCAGGCCACGAGGAGCGCGGGAGCGTCCACGGCCAGTTGCCGGGCTCGCACTGCGCTGCCGAGCGACATGCCTGCGAATGGGTTGGCGACCGAGGCGATCACGTTCGTGCGCCGCGAGACGGCCTCGGCCAACCCCGGAATGACCGCGCATCCCCCTGCAAGGAGCACGTAGTCGAGTTGACCTTGGGAACTGGAGGTCAGAAAGAACTGGAGCGCCCGCGCCGATTCGATGGCTAGCGTGTCCACATAGGGACGGAGCACGTCGCTCGCGTAATTCGCCGGAAGATTGCCGGCGCGTTTCGCCGCCTCGGCTTCCTCGGCTGTCATGTTGTAGGTGCGCTGAATCTCCTGCGTGAGCTGGTTGCCGCCGAACGGGCTCTCACGCATGAACGTCTGCTCGCCGTTGCGGAAGACGTAGAACCGGGTGGACGTGGCCCCGATGTCGACCACCCCGATGTTCTGGTCGATGCCCCGCCCCGGCAGCCCTTCCGCCAGGAGAGAACACGCCGCGAGCACAGCAAGCGCCTCGACATCCACGACCGCCGCCTTCAGTCCCCCGGATTCCAGGGCCTCTACCCGATCGTCGACCTTCTCCTTGCGTGCGGCGGCAATCAGGATGTCAACCTGGGTGGGGTCGTTGGGAACAGGCCCGACCACACAGAAGTCGAGGTTGACCTCGTCGAGCGCAAACGGGATGTACTGATTGGCCTCGGACTCCACCGCGGGTTCGAGATCGTCCTCCCGCGGCGCGGCCGGCAAGGTGATTCGCTTGGTGATCACCATGCTGGTCGGCAGTGCGGTCGCCGCGGCCCTTGTACGCGAACCGAGCTTGCGGTAGGCCCGTTCGACCACGGCCGCAACCGCCTCCATGTTGGCCAGGTTGCCGTCGGCCACGCTGTCTTTCGGCATTGCTTCGGTCGCGTAGCGCAGCAGTTCCGGCTTTTCGCGCGTGCCGCCCAGCTCCACCATCTTGACGCTGGTCGTGCTGATGTCGACACCGATCAGTGGCGTCGATTTGGCACCGAAGAGGCCACCCAGCTGCCCGAAAAAATCTTTGCGCATTGAGCGTTTAGGCAACTTTTGTTGCCTGAAACTTTAACTCGGGCAGTGAGTTTTTCACAAGGCGTGACAAGTGGCAAGCAAGGCCCATGACTTTCCCGGCGTTCCTATAATGACTGACGGAAATTCGCCACGTCCCCGCCGACGGGTCCGTCCCCCGACGGGGCTCGGAGACCGCGAATGGCCGCCGGCTGGGGGTTTGGGAAGGCTGCACATGCTCAAACGTTGGGCCATCTATGCACTCTCGGTGACCTTCGGTTTGGCCGTCGTCGGTCTGACCTTGGCCAGCTTGGTCTGGGCGCTCATCTCCGCGCGGCTACCAAGTTTGGATGTGCTCACCGACTACCAACCCAAGCTGCCGCTTCGGGTGCTCTCCGAGGAGGGCGTCATCCTCGGGGAGTTCGGCGAGGAACGCCGGACTGTGGTCCGTCTGTCCGACGTCCCCAGGCACGTCAAGCAGGCCATCCTTGCCGCGGAAGACTCCAACTTCTACGAGCACGCCGGGGTGGACTGGATCGCCGTTCTTCGCGCCGCATATACCAACGCGACCACGGGCTCGCGACAGGGCGCGGGCACGATCACCATGCAGGTCGCGCGCAACTTCTTCCTCACCCGCGAGCAGACCCTGCTACGCAAGGCCAACGAGGTGGCGCTCACGTTCAAGATCGAGCGGGAACTGACCAAGGATCAGATCCTCGAGCTCTACATCAACCAAATTTTTCTCGGGCAGCGCGCCTATGGCTTCTCGGCCGCCGCTCAGGCGTATTACGGCAAGCAACTTGCCGACCTCACCATTGCGGAAGCTGCCATGCTGGCTGGGCTGCCCAAGGCACCCTCCGCGTTCAACCCGTTCGTCAATCCGAAGCGGGCAGCGCTCCGGCAGCAGTACGTGCTGCGGCGCATGGCCGAACTGGGTTACATCACCGAGGCAGAGCACAAGGCCGCCTTGGCCGCCCGCTCGACGCTGAAAGCGGATACCGGGCCGGCCATTCACGCCGAGTTCCTCAACGAGATGGCGCGACAGTTCGTGGTCGATCTGGTTGGTGAATCTGCGTACGTGCGGGGCTACAACGTCACAACCACGGTCCGTGCGCGAGATCAAGCGGCGGCCTATCAGGCCGTCAGGCGTGGTCTGCTCGACTATGAACGGCGACAGCCCTTCCGCGGGCCGGAAGGCGCCGTCGAGCTGCCGGCCGAAGGCAAACCCGGGCTGGGGGATGCAATCGATGCGGCCATGCAGCAATACCCCGACAGCGACGAGTTGCTGGCCGTCGTCGTGCTGGAAGCTTCCCCGCGGCGCGTGGTGGTCGCACGCAGCGAAAACGAGGTCTATGCGCTGGAGGGGGACGCCATCCGCTTCATCCGCGCTGCACTCGCAGACAACGCGGGAGCGACACGCGTGCGGCGGGGCTCCATCCTCCGCATGACCACCGACGAGAAAGGCGGCTGGCGCCTGACCCAGGTGCCGCAGGTCGAAGCGGGGTTCGTCTCCCTGGATCCGCGCGACGGTGCGATCCGCGCCCTCGTAGGCGGTTTCGACTTCTACCGCAACCAGTTCAATCACGTCACGCAGGCGTCGCGGCAGCCGGGTTCGGCCTTCAAGCCGTTCGTTTACTCGGCGGCGCTGGAGAAAGGCATCACTCCGGCCACGGTCATCAACGACGCGCCCCTCTACTTCCCGGCCTCCCAGACGGGGGGCGAGGATTGGGAACCGAAGAACTACGACGGCAAGTTCGACGGCCCGATGCGGGTGCGCACGGCGCTTGCGAAGTCGAAAAACATGGTCTCCATCCGCATCCTCCGCGCGATCGGGCCAACCTACGTGCAGGATTACGCGACACGGTTCGGCTTTGATCCCAAGCAGAATCCCCCCTATCTGACCCTCGCGCTCGGGGCTGGACAGACCAACCCGCTCCAGATGGCCGGTGCCTATGCGGTATTCGCCAACGGCGGTTTCCGCGTCAAGCCGCATTTCATCAAGCGCATCACCGACGCGCGCGGAAACGTGATCTTCGAAGACCAGCCGCCAAGGGCGGGCGAGGGCGCCGAGCAGGCCATCGATCCGCGAAACGCGTTCCTGATGACCACGATGTTGCGCGACGTGGTCCGAGCCGGAACCGCAACCAAGGCGCTGGCCCTTGGGCGCAGCGATCTGGCCGGCAAGACGGGCACGACGAACGACAGTTTCGATGCCTGGTTTGCGGGCTACAACCACGCGCTCGTTGGTGTCGCGTGGGTCGGCTATGACCAACCGCGCTCGCTCGGCGACCGGGAGACCGGGGGCGGCGTGGCGCTGCCAATTTGGATCGGCTACATGCGGGTGGCCCTGCAGGGCGTGCCCGAAATGCCCCTCAAGCCACCGCCGGGTGTGGTCAACATGCAAACAGGGGACGATGGCAGCGCCGGGGACGTCGGTTCGAGCAGCGACTGGTTCTACTCGGAGCTCCCGCCCAAGCGATTTGCCGACCCGTTGACGGGCAACGACGGTTTCCGCTCGCGCCAGGACGACGAGGTCCGCCAGCAGCTGTTCTGATGTCGTCGCTCACCGCCGAGATCGCCGCGACGGCCGCGCGCATCATCATCGATTCGGAGCTCACCGACTGGCGCCTTGCTCGCCGCAAGGCCCTCGAGCAGCTCGATCTGAACGCGCACGGGACACCGCTGCCGACGGATGAGGAGATCATCGATGCGCTGCTCGCCCACCAGCGGCTCTTTGGCGGCGCTGAACACGCCGAGCGACTGCGGGCGCAGCGCGAAACGGCGCTCGAGGTCATGGAAGCGCTGGCGCAGTTCTCGCCGAGGCTGACCGGCGCGGTGGCCGAAGGCTGGGCCCATGCCGGCAGTGACATCCGGATCGAGCTTTCGTGCGAAAGCGAGAAGCTGCTCGACTATGCCCTGATCGATCTCGGTGTCACCTACACGGTCGACGCGCACCGGGATGGCAGCTACTCCTACCGGACCGAGGACGCGGATTGGCCGGTGCGCCTGGTCGTCGGTCCCGTCATGGGCGCACGGGGACGACCCCGCGAAGATCCGCGCGCGCCGCGAACGGGTCGGCGGATGGATCTGGCCGCGCTTCGCCGCTGTCTCGCGAATGCGGAGGACAACCCAGCGTTCTGACATCCGGTCCGAACACCTGCATCAGGCGGGCACCTCCACACCTGCTTCCGCCATTCGATGTCGCAGGTCGATCAGGTAATCGATCGCCCTCGGCGCCCGGCTGCCGAACCAGGTCACCATTTCCCCGTCGATCAACCGTACAGGCTGGCGCCTCGGCAATCGCGCGGCCAACCGTCGGACGTCGTCTTCAGTGAAGCTGTAGGGCTCGGACGACAGCAACACGATTTGCGCACGCTCCCACTCACTTGCGTCTGCGGACACCTCGGGGTAGCGAACGGATGCGGCGTCGGGCAGCGTCCGGAAGCCCGCACGATCCAGCATGGCGCTCGCATAGGTCGTGCGGGCGACGGTCATCCACGGGTCCGTCCAAATCAGGTAAAGCACCGTGACCTCGCGTGCTCCTGCACGCAGGGACCGGGCTCGGCCAAGGGCTTCCGAAAGCGCTCGGGACGCGGCAGCGGCGGCCTGTTCGGCCCCGAAAACGCCGCCGAGCAATTCGTACAGCGCGAAATTGTCCTCGGGCGTCTGCGGGTGCGTGACGATCACGTACGGCACGCGGCCGCGCAACTGCTCGAACAGTTCACGCCGGTTCTCGTCGATGTTCATGAGAACGTGCGTGGGTTGGGTCGCGAGCAAGCGGTCGAGACGCACATCCTTGGTGCCGCCAACCTTGGGGACGGCGCGCACCGCCGCCTCCGGATGGATACAGAAGCCCGTCCTCGCGACCACACGGTCACCGAGCCCGAATTCGAACAGCGTCTCGGTCAGGGAGGGGACGAGGCTGGCAATGCGTGCGTCCGGACACCGGCGATGCGTGACGCCGATGGCGTCGCGCCACCCCTCCATAGCCACAATGCCCGCAGGTTACTTCCGACGCTCGCTGCGGGCCCGCGCGACCAGAAAGTCGATGGCGGCCGGGACGTCCTTGTGGCTGCCGGGCAGCAGATGCGACTGGACGCGGTACTTGCCGTCGACGAACAACATCGGAACGCTGTCGACCTTGTAGTTGGCCGCGAGCGTCCGCGCCCGATTCATCTTGCTGTTGACCGCGAAGGATCCCCAGAGCTCCTGCACCTTCTTCACATCGAGCCCATGGTTGCCGGCCCAATCGAAGAACACCTTTTCCTCGTGCAGCCGAAGATTGGCTCCATGGATCGCCTGGAAGACCTTCATGGTCAGGTCATCGCGATTGAGCGCTTCGAGCACGTAGTAGACCTTGCCGAGGTTCACCCATGCCGGCTGGAACGCCACAGGCACGCGGCGGAACGCGACATCCGCGGGCAGCTTGTCCTTCCAAGGCCCCAAAAACGCTTCGAGGTCGCGGCAGTGCGGGCAGGCGTAGCTGAAGAACTCGATCACCTCGACCTTGGCGCCACTCTCCGTGGGCTGGGGTTGGGCAAGCACCGTAAAGTTCTTGCCTTCGGCGAACTGTTGCTGGGCCTGGGCAGCGCCCGTGGTCAGAAACAAGCCCGGGAGGGAAAGCGTGAGGGCGAGTGCGTCGCGGCGAGTCAGTTGGGTCATGTTCGTGGAAGGTGGAGTCAACACTGCTTCGAACAACGCGCGAGATGGTTAGTTCGCCGACGGGCGAACGACCGAGACTTCAATGCCTTGACGCGCCAAGTCCGAGCGCACGCGGGCCGCTTCGTCCGGGTCGCGGAAGGGGCCGATGCGCACTCGATGCAACGTGCCCTTGTCCGGGACCTCGGCCACCAGGACCTGCGCCTCATACCCCATGACCGCAAACTTCGCGCGCTGCGCTTCGGCGTCCCCGCGCTGGGCGTAAGAGCCCACCTGCAACCAGAGACGGCCACGCGCCTCAGCGGTCGGCGACGGCTCGGCCGCAGCGGGCGGCAGCGACGCGTCGGCCGTCTTGCCGTCCGCCTTGCCCGACTTCGCGGCCTCGGGCTCCGGCGATGGCTTGGCGGCTGGGTTGGTTCCACCCGGGGCAACGACCGCTGTAGGCGGCACGATGCGCTGAGCGTCGGACTTGCCTTCTTCCTTTGCCACGACCTGCTGCCCGGTTTCAGCGGGCTTGGTTGCAGGCGTCTTGGGGCGGACCTCCGATCGGGCGGAGGGATTGACCTCGGGCCGGTAGGGCAGCGACTGGTAGATCCAGATCGCGAGCACACCCGCGAGGACGACCCCGACCACGAATCCGATGAGACCGCCAAAGAAGAACGTGACTTTTGGCGAGGTACCCGTGCTTTGCACCTACATCTTCTCCGGGGCAGACACGCCCATGAGGGCGAGGCCGTTTTTTAGCACTTGCGCTGCGGCGGCAGCGAGGGCAAGCCGGGCCAGACGCGATTCGGGATCTTCCACACGAATGCGCTCCGCGGCGTACCAGGCGTGAAAGGCAGCTGCGACTTCGCGCAGATAGAACGGCAGAACATGGGGCGCGAGATCGCGTGCCGCGGTCGCGAGGAGCGCGGGGTAGTCGGCCAGCTTGGCGGCAAGCGCCTCGGCCTTTTCGTGGGTAAGCAAACCGAGGTTGGCGCGGGCGAGCGCACTTGCTTCGGCCGCCGCATCGACGCCCGCTTCGCGCAGGACCGAGCAGATGCGCGCATGGGCGTACTGCACGTAGAAGACCGGGTTCTCCTCGTTCTGCAGAAGCGCCAGATCGATGTCGAAGACGAACTCGCTGTCCGCCTTTCGCGAAACGAGGAAGAACCGCACGGCATCCTTGCCGACCCATTCGATCAAATCACCGAGCGAGACGAAGCTGCCGGCGCGCTTGGACAGCTTGACCTCCTGGCCGTTGCGCATGACCCGCACCATCGAGTGCAACAGGTAGTCCGGATAGCCCGCGGGAATGCCGATGTTCAGAGCCTGCAGACCGGCACGGACGCGCGCGATCGTTCCGTGGTGATCCGTTCCCTGGATGTTGATGACTTGCGTGAAGCCGCGCTCCCACTTGGTCACGTGATAGGCCACGTCCGGGACGAAGTACGTGTAGCCGCCGGCGGCCTTGCGCATGACGCGGTCCTTGTCGTCGCCGAAGGCCGTCGTGCGCAGCCAGAGCGCGCCGTCCTGCTCGTAGGTGTGCCCTGACGCCCGAAGCGCCTCGACGGTGCGCTCGACGCGTCCGTCGGTGTAGAGTGAGCTTTCGAGGTAGTAGCAATCGAACCGGCGAACGCCAAAGGCCGTGAGATCCCGGTCCTGTTCGGCGCGCAGGGCCTCTACCGCGAAGCGGCGGATGGCGTCCTGATCGGCTGCATCTCCACCTTCGGCAACGAAGCGCTGCGCCAGTTCGACGATGTATTCGCCGCGGTAGCCATCCTCGGGCCATTCCGGATGCTCGGGGCCAATGCCTCGGGCCCGCAACTGCACCGAGCGGGCGAGGTTATCGATCTGATTGCCCGCGTCGTTGTAATAGAACTCGCGGTGAACGAAGGCGCCCTGGGTCTCGAGGATGTTGCAGAGTGTGTCACCCAGCGCTGCCTGCCGGGCATGCCCCGTGTGCAGGGGGCCGGTCGGGTTCGCCGAGACGAACTCGACCATGACTCTTTGCCCCGCCCTGCTCGTGCCCCGTCCGAAGTCCGCGCCACGGACGAGGGTCTCAGTAACGGCGGAGAATCGTGCGGCTCGCACGAGGCGGATGTTGATGAAGCCCGGGCCTGCGATGTCCAACCCCGCGATGGCTGAATGGCCCGGCGCTTCGAGCACGGCCTTGAGCGCCATCGCGATGTCCCGCGGCGACTTACCGAGCGGCTTGGCCAGCTGCAGTGCGACGTTGGTGGCCCAATCACCGTGCTCGGGATTGCGCGGCCGCTCGACGGCCACGTTCACACCGTGCCGATCCCCGAACGCACGCTGCACGCCTGCGGCGAGCCAATCGACCAATTGTTCCTTTTGCATGGCAGCAATTATCCCGGAGCGCTGCGCCCGCGCGGGATTCAGGCGTTTCCATGAAAAAGGCCACCCGAGGGTGGCCTTCCAGCACGTGGCTTGGGCGCCAGGTCGGGCGACTCACGTCGGCCCACCGGCAGATGGCATTACATGTCCATGCCACCCATGCCGCCCATGCCGCCGCCCGCCGGGGCCGGCGTGTCTTCCTTGGGCAGTTCCGCCACCATGGCGTCGGTCGTGAGCATCAGTGCTGCAACCGAGGCTGCATTCTGCAGCGCGCAGCGCGTCACCTTGGTCGGGTCGAGCACGCCCATCTCGACCAGGTCACCATAGGTGTCGTTTGCTGCGTTGAAGCCGAAGTTGCCTTGACCCTCGAGGACCTTGGCCACCACGACCGACGGCTCGCCACCGGCGTTCGAGACGATCATGCGCAGCGGCTCTTCCACCGCCCGCATCACGATCTTGATACCGGCGTCCTGATCCGGGTTGTCGCCCTTGATGGCACCGGCATTGGCGCGGGCGCGGAGCAGTGCGACGCCGCCGCCCGCAACGATGCCTTCCTCGACGGCCGCACGGGTGGCGTGCAGTGCGTCTTCGACGCGGGCCTTCTTCTCTTTCATCTCGACTTCGGTCGCCGCGCCCACCTTGATGAGCGCCACGCCGCCGGCGAGCTTGGCCACGCGCTCCTGAAGCTTCTCGCGGTCATAGTCGCTGGTGGCCTCTTCGATCTGCTTGCGGATCTGGGCGACGCGTGCCTTGATCGCCTCTTCCTTGCCGGCGCCGTCGATGATGGTGGTGTTCTCCTTGCCCACTTCGACACGCTTCGCCTGACCCAGGTCGGCGAGCGTGACGTTCTCGAGCTTGAGGCCCACCTCTTCACTGATCACGGTGCCACCGGTGAGGATCGCGATGTCCTCGAGCATGGCCTTGCGACGGTCACCGAAGCCGGGCGCCTTGACGGCAACGGTCTTCAGAATGCCGCGGATGTTGTTCACGACGAGCGTGGCGAGAGCCTCACCATCCACCTCCTCGGCAATGATGAGCAGCGGACGACCCGCCTTGGCCACCTGCTCGAGTACCGGCAGCAGATCACGGATGTTCGAGATCTTCTTGTCGTGCAGCAAGATATAGGGGTTCTCCATCAACGCCAGCTGCTTGTCGGGGTTGTTGATGAAGTAGGGGCTGATGTAGCCGCGGTCGAACTGCATGCCCTCGACCACTTCGAGTTCGTTCTCGAGGCTCTTGCCGTCCTCGACCGTGATCACGCCTTCCTTGCCGACCTTCTCCATCGCATCTGCGATGATCTTGCCGATCGCATGGTCGCTATTAGCCGAAATGGCACCGACCTGCGCGATTTCCTTGGCGGTCGTGCAGGGCTTCGAAATCTTCTTGAGCTCGTCGACGAGGGCGGTGACTGCCTTGTCGATACCGCGCTTCAAGTCCATCGGATTCATGCCTGCCGCGACGAACTTCATGCCTTCCTGGACGATCGACTGGGCCAGCACGGTGGCCGTCGTGGTGCCGTCACCGGCGACATCGCTGGTCTTGGAAGCCACTTCCTTGACCATCTGCGCACCCATGTTCTCGAACTTGTCCTTGAGCTCGATTTCCTTGGCCACCGACACGCCATCCTTGGTAATGGTCGGGGCACCGAAGCTGCGCTCGAGCACGACGTTGCGGCCCTTGGGACCGAGGGTGACCTTGACTGCGTTGGCGAGGATGTTCACACCACGCACCATGCCGGCGCGGGCACTTTCGCCGAAGCGGACGTCTTTAGCTGCCATGTTTCAACTCTCCTGAATTCAATTGGTTACGTCTTTAAGACACGCTCGCGAGAAGGATCAGGCCACGGCCTTGACCGCGCTCTTACCCTCGACGACAGCCATGATGTCTTCTTCGCGCATCACGAGCAGTTCCTCGCCATCGACCTTCACTGTCTGGCCGGCGTACTTACCGAAGAGAACCCTGTCGCCGACCTTCACGTCCGGCGGGTTTTGCTTGCCGCTGTCATCGCGCTTGCCGGGGCCGACGGCGAGAACCTCACCCTGATCCGGCTTCTCGGCCGCGGTGTCCGGGATCACGATGCCCGAGGCGGTCTTGCGCTCTTCCTCGAGGCGCTTGACGATCACGCGATCATGCAGGGGACGAAGTTTCATGAGACGCACTCCTGTTGAAAAATCGATGGGATGGGAGGCCCGCCCTGCGGGCCCCCGAGCGGAAAACCCGTCACAACGGCGCTCGAATGGGGCCGGGCGACGTTGGACGAGTTGCGACTCGCGCTATGGTGTTAGCACTCGCCGCCTGTGAGTGCTAATTATAGGGTGCCGGATCACCTGTTCAAGCCCGTGCTGAAACAATCCAGCCATGCCGCTTCCCCCTTCCCCGCCCATCGAACTGGTCGACGCCGTCCGCCGCAGCCCTCGCGAGCCCAACGCTTGGCTGAATCTGGCGCGCTGGATCGCTGACCGCGTCGGCCCGGTGGCCGCCGCGGAACAACTGGAACGCGCTCTCGCGCAGGTCACCGACCCCGACCCGCTGCTTCGCTTCATCGCTGAGCGGCTGGCCAGCACACCCACGGCCCCGGCTCGCTTGCGCGCGCTCAATCGGCTCGCAGCGCGGCGGCCGGACGATGTGGCCACGTTGGTTGAACTCGGCGCTGCGCTCGCGCGGACCGCGGCCGCACCCGTCGCAATCAAACCCCTCCAGGCAGCTGTACGTCAAGGCTGCCGTCGGCCCGATGTCCTTGCGCTGCTCGCATCGCTCGAGCTCGTCCAAGGCGCTCTCGAGGACGCATCGGTCCATTTCGACCAGCTGCTCGAGCAGCAGCCTGACCACCCCGGGGCGTGGGCATGCAAATACAAAATCGCACAAAACCAGTGGCAGTGGGATCTGGTTGCAACGTATGCGCAGCGGGCGCGAGAAGCCTGCGCAGCAAACCGGGATCTCAAGCAAATCCCTGTCCACATACTGTTGACCCTCTACGGGAACGATCCTCCGGCGCTGTTACCGGGCCAGGTACGCAAGCCAAAGATCATGCCGCCGCGCCGGCGGCAAAGCGGCCGCCTGCGCCTGGGCTACCTATCCTCGGATCTGCGAACTCACGCGGTCGGGATATTGATGGCCGGGCTCTTCGAGGCCCATGACCCGTCCCGTGTCGAGCTCTTTCTCTACAACTACGGCCCACGAACCGACGATGCCTATCGGCGTCGCATGCAACAGGCAAGCGCCAACTGGCGGGACCTCAACGAACTGAGCGACGTCGATGCCGCGCAGCGGATCGCAAACGACGGCGTCGAGGTATTGATCGAATTGACCGGTCATACTGCAGGCAGCCGCGCCGAAATCACCTCGCTGCGTCCCGCGCCGGTGCAGATTCATTATCTCGGGCATGCCGGCTCGCTCGCGATGCCCGGCATCGATTACTACCTCGCCGACGCCGAGACCGTCCCGCCCGAAGGCGAGGCGGAATTTGCCGAGCAGGTGTTGCGGCTGCCGCGCTGCTTCATGGTGACCGACGACCGTCGAGCCCTGCCGCGTCCGATCGAACGTTCCGCGATCGGACTGCCCGAGGACGCGATCGTCCTCACCAACTACAACCAGCCGTGGAAGTGGAGCGTCGAGTACGTCGATATTTGGCTCCGCGCGCTCGCCCGCCACCGGCGTGCCGTGCTTTGGGCGCGCACGCCCTCGCCCGAGGCGCGCGCCGTGCTCGTCGAACGTGCTCTGCGTCACGGGATCGTGGATGCAGGTGAGCGCATCATCGAACTGGACTACGCGCCCGACGTGCAAACTCACCTCGATCGCATCGCCCTCGCCGATCTCGCCCTCGATCAACTGCCGTATTCGAGTCACAGCATCGGCGCCGAACTTCTGTGGGCGGGCGTGCCGCTGCTCACCCAGCGCGGCGTGCGCTTCGCCGGCCGGGTCGGTGCCAGTCTCGTGAAGGCGGCCGGGCTGCCCGACTTCGTCACCGATTCGCTAGACGCCTATGAACACCGGCTCGACCAACTGCTCTCGCGTCCCGAAGCCCTCGTCGCAGCCAAGCACCACCTGACCCAGAACCGGACACGCCTCGAGCTTTTCGACACGAAGGGCTTCGCCGGCGATCTCGAAGACCTGCTCTTCAGTCTGTTCGAGCGCTGAGCCTCCGCGGGCGCCCCACCGGGCTCATGGCGCCAACCGCATCGCGCCGCAGTTCCAGCACTGCTCGAAGCCGCCCTCGATCTCCTCGCCGCAGTCGCAGAACCAGCGTCGCTGCGGCGGGTTCCTCAACACGGCAAGCAGTTCCTGCGCGTGGACAAGCTGCGACTCGTCCATGAGCCAGAGCTCCGGACCCACCTGGTCGAGCGGGATGTCTCCGGCCACACCCTGCTGGTAAATCCGTTGCACGGTGACCTCGATCCGGGCGCGATTGAGCACATCACACCAGATCTGGGCGAGGGCGAGACTTGGCGCGCGACACAGTCGTTTCATGCCCCGGATTCTGGCAAGGCTTCACAAACGCTTACAACCGCACCGCCCGCGCGCAGGAACGATGCAGCAAGATGCCTTCTCTATCAGCCACGCGGGCGCGTTCAGCCGGACGCCTCGCCCCTGGTTCATCGACGTCAATCACATCGGAAGGACTCGCCAACATGACTACGCAACGTTTCTCACTCACCAAGCTCTCCACCCTCGCTGCAGCGTGCGGTCTAGCGCTTTCCGTCGGCACCGCCATGGCCCACGATGGGCCCGGCCAGCGCATGATGGGCATGGGCCAGCATCAGCCCGGCGACCGCATCGTCCAGGTGCTCAATCTGGAAGGCGCGAAGGCCGATCAGGTGCGCGCCATCATGAAGGAATCCTTCGCCGAGCGCCGCGCGGTCCGGGCGTCCATGAAGGACAGGAAGGGTGATCCCGCCGCCCGCGAGGCCGTTCGCGCGCAGATGCGCACGATCGGCGAAAACACCAAGACCAAGCTCGCCCAGGTGCTCACGGCCGACGAGATGAGGAAGCTCGAGGCGCTGCGCGGCGAGCGCCGGCGTCACGGTCCGCACGGCGGCAACGGACCCAAACATGGCTGAGCCCTACTCCCGTCCAGAAACGAGAAAGCCGCCCACGGGCGGCTTTTTTGCATGGTCCGAGATCAGTGCATCACTTGAGCAGGCTCTTCAACACCCGCCCCATCTCGGCCGGGTTGCGCGTGATCTTGAAGCCGCATTCCTCCATGATTGCGAGCTTCGCATCCGCCGTGTCGGCGCCGCCCGAGATGAGGGCCCCGGCATGCCCCATGCGTTTGCCCGGCGGTGCGGTGACCCCTGCAATGAAGCCCACCACGGGCTTCTTCATGTTCTCCTTGACCCAGCGCGCGGCATTTGCCTCATCCGGCCCGCCGATCTCGCCGATCATGATGACCGCGTCGGTGTCGGGGTCCTCGTTGAATAGGCGCATGACATCGATGTGCTTCAACCCGTTGATCGGGTCACCACCGATGCCCACGGCGCTCGACTGCCCAAGGCCCAGCTCAGTCAACTGCGCGACTGCCTCGTAGGTCAGCGTGCCCGAGCGGGAGACCACGCCGATGCGGCCCTTCCTGTGAATGTGACCCGGCATGATGCCGATCTTGATCTCGTCAGGCGTGATCAACCCCGGGCAGTTCGGCCCGAGCAAGAGCGTGCGCTTGCCCTGCATGCGATGGCGCGTGCGGAGCATGTCGAGCACCGGAATGCCCTCGGTGATGCAGACGACCAGATCGAGATCGGCGTCCACCGCCTCGTCGATCGCCGCGGCCGCGCCAGCCGGTGGCACGTAGATCACGCTGACGGTCGCGCCGGTGGCCGCCTTGGCCTCGGCCACGGTCGCGTAGATCGGGATGCCCTCGAACTGCTCGCCCGCTTTTTTCGGGTTCACGCCCGCAACGAAACAATGCTTTCCGTTTGCGTAGGCCTGGCAGGCCTTGGTGTGAAACTGCCCTGTCTTGCCCGTAATGCCCTGGGTGATGACGCGGGTGTCCTTGTTGATGAGGATGGACATGGCTCGATCT
This sequence comes from uncultured Burkholderiales bacterium, assembly GCA_937944385.1. Taxonomy (GTDB): domain Bacteria; phylum Pseudomonadota; class Gammaproteobacteria; order Burkholderiales; family Casimicrobiaceae; genus Casimicrobium. The sequence goes on from CALDYQ010000045.1 coordinate 18,967, forward strand.
CGAGTTATTGCTTGGGCGCGGGGTTGGCGGGCGCAGGCGCGGTTGCCGACGTGTCCGCCGACTTGGCCGCATCTCCCCCAGGTGCGAGTGTGGATCCCGATGCGGGCGCGTCCGCTGGCGCACCCGAATTGCCCGCTGCTGCCGGTGCTGCCGGTGCTGCCGGTGCTGCCGACTCCGCGGGTTTGATCGGCGCGGACACCGCCGGTGCAGGCTTGGCACCGGCGAGTTCACGAATCGCTAGCGCCGCGATCACCACGCCCACGACCACGAGAACCCAGATCATCCAGCCCGCCATCGGTGCGGACGGTTGAAGCGGTTGATCCGCAGTGACCGCCGCGGCGGGCGCGGCTGGGCTCGCCGCGGCACGGGCGGCCGGGGCCGCCGGCGCCGACAGCGTTGGCGCAGGCGCCGCAGATTCCTTTGCCACTGGGGCTGTAGGCGCGTTGGTCTCCCCGCGCGCGGCGGCCACGACCTTCTCGGCGGCCTCGGCCATGTTGTTCGCAGTGATGATCGGCAAGCCGCTCTTGGCCAGAATCTCCTTGCCAAGATCTTCGTTCGTGCCCTTCATGCGCACGACGAGCGGGACCTTCAATCCCACGGCACGCGAGGCGGCCACCACGCCTTCGGCGATCGTGTCGCACTTCATGATGCCGCCGAAAATGTTGACGAGGATCGCCTTCAGGTTAGGGTTCCGAAGCATGATCTTGAACGCTTCGGTCACCTTCTCGGTGGTTGCGCCGCCACCCACGTCGAGGAAGTTTGCCGGCTCCCCGCCGTAGAGCTTGATCGTGTCCATCGTCGCCATGGCGAGACCTGCACCATTGACCAAGCAGCCGATGTCGCCATCGAGCGAGATGTAGGCGAGATCGAACTTCGATGCCTCGATCTCGGCAGGATCTTCCTCGTCGAGATCGCGCATCGCCACGATGTCTGGGTGACGGAAGAGCGCGTTCGCGTCGAAGTTGAACTTCGCGTCGAGCGCAACGACGCGACCGTCTCCGGTGACGATCAGCGGGTTGATCTCGGCGAGCGACGCATCCTTATCGACGAAGGCCTGGTAAAGCCCGAGCATGACCTTGCGTGCATCTGCGTAGGCCGACTCGGGAATGCCGATCGCGGCGGCGACCTCGTCGCACTGGGCGGGTGTCAGCCCGGCCGCCGGATCGATGAAGACCTTTTTGATCGCGTCGGGATTGCGGTGGGCGACCTCTTCGATGTCCATGCCGCCTTCGCTCGACGCGAGCATCGCCACGCGCTGGGTGCCACGATCGATGACCAGCGAAAGGTAGAGCTCCTTCTTGATGTCGGCGCCTTCCTCGATCAGGAGTCGGCGGACCTTCTGCCCCTCGGGGCCCGTCTGGTGCGTGACGAGCTGCATGCCGAGGATCTGGCCCGCACGCTCCCGGACCTCGTCGATCGAGCGGGCCACCTTGACGCCGCCGCCCTTGCCACGGCCACCGGCGTGGATCTGGGCCTTGACCACCCAGACGGGTCCTCCCAGCTCTTCAGCGGCCTTGACCGCCTCCTCCACCGTGAAGGCGGGGATGCCCCGCGGCACCGGCACGCCGAATTCGCGCAGGATCTGTTTGCCTTGATACTCGTGAATTTTCACGCTGTCGGTCCCCCGGGGGTTATTCGCTCGGTTTTCGAATTTTGCCGGACGGCAGTGTCATCCCATCCGTCCGGCCTCGCAATCGCTCATGCCGAAAAGCCATGGCAAAGCAGGATGGATCGAGCGACTGCTCAGCCTGCGTCGTGCGTCCCCCCGACATACCACTTCGGGTAGTAGAGCCGCACCGCCTCGCCGTCCGTTCGGAGTGCATGACAGGCGTCGAGCTGGAACGGCTTTCGGTCGCCCCAATGCTCGGTCTCGCGGCGCAGCCCGGCGAAGGTCTGCACGGCGGCGGTCGGCAGATAGCCGAGCAGCTCCGAGATGTGGGTGCAGCCCGCGACGCCACCCATGTGCTCGGCGATCGCCTTCCGGAAGCCGCGCATCAGATTCGCGCCGATCAACTTGCGATAGGCGGGCCCGATCGTGTCGCAGTGCCCTGGGTAGGGCATGTCCTCGGTACTTGCCTCGATCTCGACGACGTTGAAACCGGCGTCGATCGTCACCCGAACGAGCATCTGGTGCACCGGTTGGTCGGGCGTGCGATCGCCCGTGGCCAAAGAGTACGGATGCTCCTTTGTATCGACGAGTCGCGCTTCGATGTCGAAGAGGCCGTCGCCACGCCGATAGCCCTCGTAGGTGATGCGGCGCAGATGGAGACGTTCGCGCGGGGAGGGCGGAGAAAGCGGCATTTCGTTCGAGGGAGACGTAACACCCGGGTGCGGGCCGACGCGGTTGGCATCACGTCCCGATGCTGGCAGACTGATCCGATTGTAAGGAGGCATGACGCAACGCTTGTGCGCCGCAACAAAAGAGTGAAATCCATATGACCCGCTATGTCCTCGCGCTCGATCAGGGCACAACTTCGTCTCGCGCGATCCTGTTCGACCGTGAGGGAAGGCTCTGCGCCGTCGCACAGCGTGAATTCCGCCAGCACTTCCCCGCGCCCGGCTGGGTCGAGCATGACGCCCAGGAAATCTGGGAGACGCAGCAGGCCGTGCTCGAGGCTGCGTTCCGCCAGGCCGACGTCACACCAAACGACGTGGCGGCGATCGGCATCACGAACCAGCGCGAGACGACCGTGCTCTGGGACCGGACGACCGGCACGCCGCTCGCCCGGGCGATCGTCTGGCAGGACCGCCGCACCGCAGCCGACTGCGACCGCCTCCGCGCCGAAGGCCATGCCGAGCGCATCCGGCAGAAGACCGGGCTCGTGCTCGATGCCTACTTCTCGGGCACCAAGCTCGCCTGGCTGCTCGATCACGTGCCCGGCGCGCGAGCGCGGGCCGAAGCGGGCGAACTCGCCTTCGGCACGATCGACAGCTGGCTCATCTGGAACCTGACCGGCGGTCGCGTGCACGCGACCGATCCGTCGAATGCGAGCCGGACGCTTCTGTTCGATATCCACACGAACGCGTGGGATGACGAACTGCTTGCCCTCTTTCGCATTCCGCGAGTGGTACTGCCCGACGTGCGGCCTTCCTCGAGCGACTTCGGCTACGCCTCGATCGGTGGCGCCGAAGTTCCGATCACTGGCGTGGCCGGTGACCAGCAGGCGGCCCTCTTCGGGCAGGCCTGCCACCAGCCGGGCATGGCCAAGAACACCTACGGCACCGGCTGCTTTCTGCTGCTCAACACCGGAGCGACGCCGGTCGCAAGCACGAACCGGCTGCTCACGACCACCGCGTGGCAGTACGCCGGGGGTGCGCCGACCTACGCGCTCGAAGGCTCGGTCTTCATCGGCGGCGCGGTCGTGCAGTGGCTCCGCGACGGGCTGCGGGCGGTCAAGACCGCGGCCGAGGTGGAGGCGCTCGCCTCCGAAGTGCCGGACGCCGGGGGGCTTTACCTCGTGCCCGCGTTCACGGGCCTGGGCGCGCCACATTGGGACGCCTACGCCCGCGGTGCGCTCCTCGGGCTCACGCGTGGCTCGACGATCGCCCACATCGCGCGTGCGGCGCTCGAATCGATCGCCTTCCAGTCGGCCGAGGTGCTCCTCGCGATGGAGCGCGATGCTGGCACGCGGCTCACCGAGCTTCGGGTCGATGGCGGGGCCACCGCGAACGACCTGCTCATGCAGATCCAGGCCGATCTTCTCGGTGTGCCGGTGATCCGCCCGAAGGTGCTCGAAACGACTGCGCTCGGTGCGGCCTACCTCGCGGGGCTCGCGGTCGGCTTCTGGAAGGATGAGCGCGACATCGCGGCCAACTGGGCTGTGGATCGGGTGTTCGAACCCACGCTCGCGCGCGAGCGCGCGGCCGAGCGCATGGCGGGCTGGGCGCGCGCAGTCGAGCGCAGCAAGGGATGGACAACCGAGGTCTCCTGAGACTTAGCCGCCCGCGACCCCGAGCGCTTCGCTTGCGCGATGACGGACGCAGCGACCCGCGATCCAGGTCTCAGCCACGGCGCGATCGTCACCGAGCATCATGAGCGCGAAAAAGGTGTCGAGCGGATCGTGGCGCGCGTGAGGAAGCGCCGTCCGGCGAGCGAGCAGCGGCGTTGCAGCCGGATCGAGAAGCACGAAGTCCGCCCACTTGCCGGGCTCGATCGAGCCGATCTCGGCGGCCAGCCCCAAGGCGGTTGCTCCGCCCAAAGTCGCCAGGTAGAGCGCATACGCGGGTGAAAGCGTCTGGCCGAGCAGTTGCTGCACCTTGTAGCCCTCGGCCAGCGTGGTGAGTATCGAGTAGCCGGTGCCGCCGCCGACGTCGCTGCCCATGGCCACACGATTGCCTGCACCGACCGCCCGGGCGAGGTCATAGAGACCGCTGCCGAGAAAGAGATTCGAGGTCGGGCAGAACACCGGGCTTGCCCCGGCGGCCGTGAGCCGCGCGCGGTCTGCATCGTCTAGGTAAATGCAATGCGCCCAAAGCGAACGCTCGCGAACGAGGCCTGCACGGTCGTAGACCTCGAGGTAGCTGCGATGGCCTGGGAAGAGACGTGCCACCGCCTCGATCTCCGCGTGGTTCTCGGCCACGTGGGACTGAACGTAGACCGACGGCTGCTCCTCGGCAAGGGCGCCCAGGGCCACGAGCTGCTCGGGGGTCGAGGTCACGGCGAAACGCGGCGTGATCGCGTAGCGGAATCGGCCGCGCGCTCCACCGCCGTGCCAGCGCGCTATCAGCCGACGCGCCTCGGCGAGGCCCCCCTCGAGGGTGTCGGTGAGCCCCTCGGGCGCGTGACGGTCCATGTGGCACTTGCCCGCGATCAACGCCATGCCAAGCGGCTCGGCCGCCTCGAAGAGCGCATCGACCGAAGCCGTATGCACGGTCGCAAAGACGGCGGCGGTCGTGGTCCCCACCTCGAGCAGCCGGTCGAGGAAGAAACGTGCCGTGGCCTCGGCGTGCACGCGGTTCGCAAATGCCCGCTCGGCGGGGAATGTGAACCGCTCGAGCCAGTCGAGCAATTGCGTGCCGTGGCTTGCGATCACGTCCACCTGCGGGTAGTGCACATGCGCATCGACGAAGCCAGGCACGAGGATCGAGCCCCGCCGGTCGAGCAGGCGCACGCCCTCGCCGAGCGCGGGCAGGAGCGCCTCGGCCGGCGCAGTCGCTTCAATGTGTCCATCGGCGAGGACGACCACTGCATCGGGCAGGTAACGCACCTGCCGGGCATTCGCTCCGTCGAGCCCGGGGTCTCCCGTACAGGTGAGGACGGCGGCACGGATCGCGACGCGCTCATCGGCATTCATGACGGCAATGCTACGGCGCCGATCCGGCTGGCGAGCGCTGTTCCGGCATGAATCCCGCTATAAGGACCGCATGAACCTTGATCGACGCGTGGGTCTGAAAGCGCGCATCATGGCCTGGCTGCGGCGTGGCCCGGCAGCGAGTCAACCGAAACCTGCCGCGCCCGAATCCCGACTGCCGCCTCTGACGCCCTCCCCGCCGCTGCGCTCCCTTCCGGCGCGCCTCCTGCGTGAAAGAGTGCTGCTACCGGCTGCGAGTGCCGCTCCTTGGCTGCTCCTGCCGCGGCAGCGAAACTACCGGCTCTACATCCCGGCGCGCTCAGCCGATTCAGCGCCGCTGCCGCTCGTCGTGATGATCCATGGCTGCCGCCAGGATGCCGAGATGTTCGCGCGCGGGACCCGCATGGACCGGATTGCCGATGCGCACGGCTTAGCGGTGCTCTACCCCGAGCAGGCGCAGCTCGCGAACGTGCGTCGCTGCTGGAGCTGGTTCGACCCGAAGACGGCGAGCGGTGGGGGCGAATGCGAGCTCGTGCTCGAAATGATCCGGGAAGCGACCCGCAAGGCCGCGATCGCCGATCGCACGGTGTTCGTCGCTGGCCTCTCCTCCGGTGGTGCGCTTGCAGCCCTTCTCGCCTATCACCACCCCGATCGGTTCCGCGGCGTGGCCGTGCATTCCGGACTCCCGCCCGTGTGGCCGATCTCGGCGACCCAGGCACTCACCGTCATGAAGCGTGGCCCGGGCGAGCAGGCCGCCGCGATGGCCGAACGCTACTGGACGAATCGCCCGGCGCGCCCCGGCGTGCCCGAGCCGCCACCGCCCCTGCTCGTCATCCACGGGGATGCCGACGCCCGAGTGAGCGAAGTGAACGCCGGCGCGCTCGTCACGCTTTGGCGCTCGATCTACGAGACGCGTCTCGTATCCCCCTCGTCCGTCGTCAAGACGACACAGGCCGAAGCGGCCCGGCCGGATGCACGCGCCTATACCCGGACGGATTACCGGGCGGGCGGGCGGCTGATCCTCTCCGGCATTCGCATCCACGGCCTTGCCCACGCCTGGTCCGGCGGAGATTCAGGCGAGCCGTTCTTCGACCCGACGGGACCCTCGGCATCGGACCTCATCTGGCGCTTTTTCCGCGAGGTCAGTGAACGATCATCACCGGCCGGTCCGCATGCGCCATCACCTTCTGCGCCACCGAACCCATGAGCAGTGACGCGAGCGCACCGTGCCCGCGCGAGCCCATGATGATGAGATCCACGTTTTCCTTCTTCGCGAGCTTGAGGATCTCGTCGGCCGCGTGACCGACCGTCGTCTTGGCCTTGTAGCTCATCCCCTTGCGGTCGAGAAACTTGCACACCGGAGCGAGCACGGCCTCGCTTTCGGCGTGGTGGTAGCTCTCCACGATCTCCTTGCCCACCGCGCGCGCAGCACGCGAGGGGATCGGCGGTTGCACGTTGAAGACGATGAACTCGGGATCGGGGCCGAGCAGCCCCTCGTGCGTGGTCAGGTAGGCGAGCATCTTCTTCGTGTGCTTGCTGCCATCGACCGGAAGCAGGACTTTCATCGCGATTCTCCTTGACGGGTGCTGCAGCGATTGTCGCGCAGGAGCCCGTCGCCCGGTTGACCGGGATCAGTCGGCCCGGCGCGACGCTACCGGATTGGCACCCACCACTCGTTGCGTCGATTCCACGGCAAGGTGAACGGGTCGTTGTAGAACGCCATCACATAGTCGCCCGCGGGCGCGAATCCGCGTTCGCGGACGAACCGTTCGAGTTCGGCGCGATGGCGACCGAGATTGGCGTCGGTCGCGAGACCGTCGAAAACGATGACCGCACGCCGCTCGGGCGGCAGCACCCGGAGGCGCACCTGGGGATCGTTCGGGATAGGCAAGGTCTCGAGCGTAAAGGTAGAGGGCATGGCGAAGGTCACTCGCCAGCGTTCGCCGCCCGCAGCCGTCTGTGTGACCGGTGCGGTCATCGCAATCCTTTGGCCTTCGGCGACGTCTCCAGCGGCCTGCGTGACGGGCGCGGTCATCGCGATCTTGCGCTCGCCCTGATTACCACCGAAGATGTAGCGGGCCAAGATGCGGAAGCCGCGGTTGATCGCTGCAGAGCGCTCGCCTTCGACTTCGACCTCGGCCACGATGGTGGGCTCGTACTCGCGGATCTGGATTGCACCGACGGTTTCGATGACGCGGTGACGGGGCTCTTCGATGGCCATGGCGGACGGGGTGAGCAGGCCCGCCGCTACCCCCGCAAGGAGCCCGGCAAGCCGTGCAATGGAAAAGGACGACGACGGGGCAGGCTTCATGTCTGCGATGTTGCCACCGGCCGCGCGGAATTCAAGCGGGGATCGCCCTCGATACCCCGGGCCACGGCATTCGTCACACGAGCACGCGCTCGATACCGCCCGCGTTCGCGGCCTTCACGTAGTCGCTCATCCAGTTCGGGCCCAATACGTGGCGAGCCATCTCGACCACGATGTAATCCGCGGTGGTGCCGCTGTCGTCGTCATAGCGCGAGAGCCCCTGCAGACAGCTCGGGCAGCTCGTCAGCACCTTGACCTGACCCTCGAAGGCCCGCTCACTGCCGTCTGATGACTTGACGGGTATGGCGCGCAGCGCCGCCGCCCCCTTCTTCATCTCCTCCTCCTTGCGGAAGCGCACCTGGGTCGAGATGTCCGGGCGAACGACGGCCAACGTGCCGGACTCGCCGCAGCAGCGCTCGTTCAAAGGCACGTCCTGGCCCATCAGCGCATTGACCACCTGGGTCGGCTGGTAGGTCTTCATCGGCGTATGGCAGGGGTCGTGGTACATGTAGCGCACGCCCGTCACACCGTCGAGCTTCACGCCTTTCTCGAGCAGGTATTCGTGGATGTCGAGCAGGCGGCAGCCGGGGAAGATACGCTCGAATTCGTACTTCGTCAGCTGATCCATGCAGGTGCCGCACGAGACGATCACTGTCTTGATGTCGAGGTAGTTGAGCGTGTTGGCGACCCGATGGAAGAGCACCCGGTTGTCGGTGATGATCTGCTGCCCTTTGTCATGGTTGCCACTCGCGGTCTGCGGGTAGCCACAGCAAAGGTAGCCCGGCGGCAGCACGGTCTGCGCGCCCACGTGCCAGAGCATCGCCTGGGTGGCAAGCCCGACCTGCGAGAAAAGCCGCTCTGAACCGCAACCCGGGAAGTAGAACACCGCCTCCTGCTCGTCGGCATTCAACTTCGGGTTGCGGATGATCGGGACGATCTTGTCGTCCTCGATGTCGAGGAGCTTGCGCGCGGTCTGTTTGGGCAAGCCGCCGGGCATCGGCTTGTTGATGAAGTGAATGACCTGCGCCTTGACGGGCGGTCGGCCGCCCGTGGTGGCCGGCGGCCGCGTGGTCTGGCTGCCGATGAGACCGAAGCGCTTGGCAAGCTTGTGCGCGAAGCGCTGCGCCTCGTAGCCCCAGTTGACGACCGTGCGCTTGAGCAGGTTCACCGTTGCCGGATCACGCGCGTTCAGGATCATCATCGCGGCGGCCGTGCCCGGATTCCACTTCTTCTTGCCCTCCTTGCGCAGGAGGTTGCGCATCGCCATCGAGACATTGCCGAAGTCGATGTCCACCGGGCAGGGGTTCACGCATTTGTGGCAGACCGTGCAGTGGTCGGCCACATCGGCGAGTTCATCCCAGTGGCGGAGCGAGACACCGCGACGCGTCTGCTCCTCGTAGAGGAAGGCCTCGACGAGCAGCCCCGTGGCGAGGATCTTGTTGCGCGGGCTGTAGAGCAGGTTCGCCCGCGGCACGTGGGTGGCGCAGACGGGCTTGCACTTGCCGCAGCGCAGGCAATCCTTGATCGAATCGCTGATCGCACCGATGTCGGACTGCTCGAGGATCAGGGATTCGGCGCCGAGCAGTCCGAAAGAGGGCGTCCAGGCATTCCTCAGGTCGCCTCCCGGAAGCAACTTGCCCGCATTGAACCGGCCCTCGGGATCGATCCTTTGCTTGTAGCGGGCAAAGGGCGCGATTTCCTCCTCGGTCAGGAACTCGAGCTTCGTGATGCCGATGCCGTGCTCGCCCGAAATGACCCCGTCGAGCCGCCGCGCGAGTGCCATGATGCGCGCAACCGCGGCATTGGCCTCCTGCAGCATGTCGTAGTTGTCGCTGTTGACGGGGATGTTCGTGTGCACGTTGCCGTCCCCTGCGTGCATGTGCAGCGCGACCCAGGTGCGGCCACGAAGCACCTCGCGGTGGATCGCCTCGATGCGCTCGAGGATGGGCCGGAGCGCATCGCCTGCAAACAGATCAGCAAGAGGGGCCTTGAGCTCACGCTTCCACGAGATGCGCAGCTCCTGCGACTGCAGCCGGCGGAACAGCGCGAGTGCCTCGCCCTCGCTTGCGAGCGCGGCGAATCCGGGTTGCGAATCGACGTGCGCGACTTGCGAGCCGGCAAGAACACCGAGATGGCTACGCCAGCGGGCCGCCACTTCGGCGACCAGCTCGCGTGCTGCAGCCACCTTGTCCGCCAGGGTCTCCGCAGTAATTCCGAATTCCTCGTAGCGGTGCTGTGGCATCGGACCCGCCAAGAAGCGCTCGAGCGCCTCGCACACGCGCAGCTTGTTGGCGATGGACAGTTCGATGTTGATCCGCTCGACACCGTCGCAGTACTCACCCATGCGCTCGAGCGGAATCACCACGTCTTCGTTCAGCTTGAAGGCGTTCGTGTGCTTGGCAATCGCCGCCGTGCGCGCGCGGTCGAGCCAGAATTTCTTGCGCGTCTCGGCGCTCACGGCCACGAAGCCCTCGCCGCCGCGTGCATTGCACTGGCGCACGACCTCGCTCGCGGCACGGGCGACCTCGCTCTCGTCATCGCCAACGATGTCGCCGATCAGCACCATCTTCGGCCGGCCGTGGCGTCTCGCCTTCGTCGCATAGCCCACGGCGCGGATGTAGCGCTCATCGAGATGCTCGAGCCCGGCGAGCATGACGCGCGAGCCCCCGGTCTTGGGTAGGGCATCGAGGTAGCCCTTGATCTCGACGATCGACGGCACGCTCTCACGCACGGGGCCGAAGTATTCGAGGCAGACCGTCCGCGTGTGGGGCGGCATCTTGTGCAGCACCCATTTCGACCAGGTGATGATGCCGTCGGTCCCTTCCTTCTGCACACCCGGCAGGCCGGAGAGGAACTTGTCGGTCACGTCCTTGCCGAGGCCGATCTTACGGAAGCTCGGCCCCGGAATGATGAGTGTCTCCTCGCGCTTCACGCGCCGCGCGTCATCGAGCCACTGCAGGCGGAACGTCGCGTGATTGGCGTCATGGATCTTGCTGAGGTTGTGATCCATCCGGGTGACTTCGAGCCAGTCCCCATCGGGCGTGACCATGCGCCAGGCAACCAGGTTGTCGAGCGCCGTGCCCCAGAGCACAGCCTTCTTGCCGCCCGCGTTCATCGCGATGTTGCCGCCGATGCAGCTCGCGTCCGCACTCGTCGGGTCGCAGGCCCAGACGAGCCCCGCGCGCTCTGCGGCGTCCATCGCTCGGCGCGTGACCACGCCCGCCTCGCATTCGATCACCGCGTAGGGCTCACTGTGCCCCGGCAGGACTTCGTAACGCACCTCGGAGAGGCGCTCGAGCTTCTCGGTGTTGATGACCGCCGAGCGCTTGACGAGCGGCACTGCGCCCCCGGTGTAGCCCGTGCCGCCGCCGCGCGGGATGATGGTCAGGCCGAGTTCGATGAGTCCGCGCACGAGGCCGGGCACCTCGGCCTCGCTGTCCGGATGCAGCACGACGAACGGATACTCGACACGCCAGTCGGTCGCATCGGTCACATGGCTCACGCGGGCGAGCCCGTCGAAGGTGATGTTGTCTCGATGCGTCACGCGCGAGAGGACGCGCAGCACACGCTTTCGGAGTTCGATCGTCTCGGCGAACTCGCGCTCGAAGCGGTCGACCGCCCGGCGCGCGCGCTCGAGCAGTTCGCCCACCTTCGCGTCCCGCGCACGCGCCTCGGCGTCCACCGCCTGCAGTTGGCGGCGCTTTTCGACTTCCCGCAGACGATGGCGCAGGGCCTCGATCAACATCGCCCGACGGCGCGGGTTCTCGATCAGGTCGTCCTGAAGGTAAGGGTTACGCTCGACGACCCAGATGTCGCCCAGCACCTCGAAGAGCATGCGCGCGCTGCGACCGGTCTTTCGCTCGCCGCGGAGACTTTGCAGGATGTCCCAGGCGTCGAGGCCGAGCAGACGCTGCACGATCTCTCGATCCGAGAAGCTCGTGTAGTTGTAGGGAATCTCCCGGATGCGCTGCTCAGCAGATGTCGCAGTCTCGATCTCGCTCGCGTTGCGAGCGGGCGTGCGCGGCATTGCTCGCTCTGTGGCCTGGGTGGCCGCGGCAGCCGAAAGAGGCACTGCCGAAAGCGCCGCCGAGCCGGAGATCACATCGAGAGGACCACCGCGTCGGGCGCCCGAGGCGCCGGGACTGCGAACGCCGAGAAGTGCGAGAAACTGGTTCATGGGTCGCCCGGAAATACCGCAAGGGCTGGACCCCGATTTTAGTTCGGCGCTTCAACCCCACTTTCGGGCAGGTCTTGCTGCCCCAGGCCGTCAGATGACGCGCTCGCGGATCCGCGTCACCAGCCACTCGATCACGACCACGACGACGAAGATCGTGAGCAGGATCAGGGCGACCCGATCCCACTGGATCAGGTCGATCGCGGAATTGAGTGCGACGCCGATGCCGCCTGCACCCACCAGCCCAAGCACCGCGGACTCGCGGACGTTGATGTCCCAGCGGAACAGCGCGACCGACCAGAAGGTCGGCAAGGCCATGGGCCAATAGCCCATCACGATCTTCTGCATCGGCGTGGCACCGGTAGCCGTCAGCGCTTCGATGGGCCCGCGGGCGGCTTCTTCCACGCCCTCGGAGAACATCTTGCCGATGAAGCCCACCGAGTGAAAGGCGATGGCGAGCGCGCCAGCAAGCGGCCCGGGGCCGAACATGGCGACGAAGAACAGCGCCCAGATCAACGTGGGGATCGAGCGCGTGGCGACCAAAATGAAGCGCGCGAGGTGATTGAGCCACGGTACGGGCGTGGCATTGCGTGCCGCGAGGAATCCGATCGGGATGCCCATCGCCAACCCGAGGAGCGTGGCCATGGCAGCAATGTGCGGCGTCTCGATCAGCGCAGGCCAGACCTCGGGCCAGAAGTGGCGCCAGTCGATCGGCCACATGCGGCTGCCCATGTCTGCGACCTGCTCCGGCGCGTCGAGCAGGAACTCCGGGATGATCTCGATCGTGCGCGCCGACCAGACGATGGCCGCCACCCCCGCCAGGTACACCGCAAAGCGGGCCATGCGCTCGGCCGGGGTGAAGCGCACCCAGCGACGCGCGCCCTCGGTCGTGGCGACCAGGCTCACCGGAACACCCGCTTCACGACGAGTTGCAGCACTTCGCCCACCATCACGAGCGCGATGATGCAGATGACGATGCCGGCAACGAAGTCGTAGTCGAACCGCTGGAAGGCCGAGAACAGCGTCCCACCGATGCCGCCCGCGCCCACCACCCCGACCATCGTCGAATTGCGCAGGTTGGCATCTGTCTCATAGGCGACAAAGCCAATGAAACGGTTGACCACCTGCGGAATGACCCCGAACACGATCACGCCCATGAAAGAGGCACCCGTGGCCCGCACGGCCTCGATCTGCTTCTCCGAGATCTCCTCGATCGCCTCGGCCAGGAGCTTGCCCACGAAGCCGACGCTCGCGATCGTCAGCGCGACCACCCCAGCTGCCGCGCCGAACCCGATTGCCTTGACCGCGATGATGGCGATGATGACCGGGTGGAACGACCGGCAGAAGGTGATGATGAGCCGCCCGCTCCAGCTCACCACGCGAGGCATCAGATTGCGCGCCGACACAAGCGCGACCGGAATCGCCAGGAGTGTGCCGAACAGCGAGGAAAGAAAAGCGATCTGCAGCGATTCGAGCAGTCCCGGCAGGATGTCGCTCTTCGTGAAATCGGGCGGGAAGAACCCCGCGAGGAAGCGCGCCCCGTAACCGATGCCGCGCTCGATGCGCTCGAGACTCAGGCCGAGCGTGGCTGCTGCATAGACAACGTAGACAATGAGGCCCGCGTAGATGAGGCGTCGCCCGATCGAGGGGGCGAAGAAGTCATCCCGGGTGACCGTGGCACTCATGGACTCAACCAGCTTTCGCCGCCGTAGATCGCCTTCAGTTCAGCATTGCCCAATCCCTCCGGAGCACCGTCATAGACGATGCGACCGCCGCTCATGCCGACCATGCGGCCGGCGAAGCGCCGCGCGAGGTCGACCTGGTGGATATTGACGATCACCGGCACGCCACTCTCGGCGGCGAGGTCGCGCATCAGCTCCATGATCTCGACCGAGGTCTTCGGGTCGAGCGACGAGGTCGGCTCATCCGCCAGGAGGAGTCCCGGCGCCTGCATGAGTGCGCGGGCGATGCCCACGCGCTGACGCTGGCCGCCGGAGAGCTCATCCGCGCGACGGCGGGCGAAGTCAGCCAGGCCCACGCGTTCGAGCAGGTGGAAAGCGCGTGCCACATCGGCCTCCGGGAATGTGCGTCGCCATGCCGTCCAGGCCGACACATACCCGAGCCGACCCGAGAGCACGTTCTCCATGACGGTCAGGCGCTCGACCAGGTTGTATTCCTGGAACACCATGCCGATGCGCCGACGGGCCAAGCGCAACGCCCGGCCGGAGAGCCGGGCGAGGTCCTGATCCTCGAACAGGATCTCTCCGGCCGTCGGATCGATCAGCCGGTTGATGCAGCGGATGAGCGTGGATTTGCCCGTGCCCGAGGGCCCGATGATCGCAGTGATGCCAGCGGCCGCCACGTCGAGCGAGACGTCGCGCAGGACGGGCTTTCCGCGGACGTACTCTTTGGCGAGCCCGCGGATGGAAAGTGCCGACACCGGTTTATTTCTTCTTCGCTGCGGCTTCGCGCTCGACTTCCTTCTGATAGCCCGCGCGGCCGAAGCTCTCCCCCGAGGCCTGGGCCACCTGCCGCACTGGCTCCCAGGTCGTCTGGTAGTTGATCGGGAAGAAGCGATCCGCCCCGTCGAACGCCTTCTGCATCTCGGGCGTGAAGCGGTAGTCGTAGAAGCAGGACAGCACCTTCTCAGCGAGCTGCGGATGCAGGTCATGCGCGTAGGCGAAACTCGAGGTCGGAAACTTGCGGCTCCGGTAGACGATGCGGAAGTCCGACTCCTTGATCTGACCGCGGCGCGCCATGCGCTCAAAGACGTCGCTCGCCACCGGTGCGGCATCGTAGTCGCCCTTCATGACCCCGAGGATCGACTGGTCATGCTTGCCCGAGTAGACAACCGTGTAGTCCTTGTCCGGCGTGATGCCTTCGGCCGGGAAGAGCGCGCGCGGCGCCAAATTGCCCGAGTTGGACGAGGGCGAGGTGTGCGCCACCTTCTTGCCCTTCAGATCGGCGAGCGTCTGGATCGGCCCGTTGGCGCGCGTGACCACGATCAGGTGGTAGCCCTGGAATTCCTTCGCCGTGCCCTTGACCGCGAACGGCACCGCGCCGGCCACGTTGACTGCGAAGGCGGTGGGGCCGGTCGAGAAGCCTGCGACATGCAGACGGCCCGAGCGCATGGCTTCGATCTCGGCCGCGTTGCTTTGTACCTGGAAGAACACGACCCGCTTGCCGGTGCACTTTGCAAGGTACTCTGTGAAGGGTGCGAAGATCTTTTCGTACACCGCCGGGTCTTCCACGGGCGTATAGGCCCAGACCAGAGTCGAGGGGTTCTTCCACTTCTTCGGATCTTTCGGCAGGTCCGCGACCAGATCCTTGTTCTCGTCGCAGTAGTTCTGGTCGAGTTCGCCGCGGTGCTTGCACGTGTCGGCCAGCGCAGTGGTCGACAGGGTGGCCACGCCGACGGCGGTGGCGATCCACCTTGCCGCGGAACACAGGGAGTGAACGGACATCATGACAACCTCGGTCTGCTCGGATGAGATGGCGAAGTCCAGGCACGGCCGATTACCATTCGGTGACCTTCGCCGACTCGCTTGAGACGACTGCCCTGTCATGACCCGCCCAGCGACGCTCCACACCCCGGCGCGCCCCGAACTTCGGATCGGCGACCGATGGACCTATCGGATCGACGACCGGCTGCGCAAGGCGCATTACGAAGAGACGCGAAGCGTGGTCGCACTCGATGGCGAAACCATCACCTGCGAACAGCAATCCGACGCGCCAGGTTACGCCGGCGGCCGCTGGATCTACACCCGTGAATGGAATCTGCTCTCCCGCCCTGCACTCGCAGCGCCCGGAGACACAGAGGAAGACGCCGGCCGCTGGGTCTGGACGCCGGCTTTTCCACTGTTTCGCTTTCCCCTCGTGACGGGCGATCGCGCAGCGGGTGAGGCGCGCGTGGCGAATGCGGTCACCGGCACCTCGAATCTGCATCGTTACGAACGCACGGTACTCGGCCGCGTCGCGATCCGAGTGCCGTTCGGAGGAGGCCTGCCAGCGGCCGCCTCACCCAACCCCGCGCCGGGGGCGAAGCCCGCCGTCGGTATCCGCTCGCGCGAAATCGAGGTTTGGCGCGTGCGTTATCTGGCCCGTGTCACCGTTGAAGGCAGCGATCCGCCGGTCACGTGGTTGAACGAGGAGCGCTACGACTACGCGCCGCCCGTGAATGCCATCCATTCCATGACCCACCGAGTGACCGGCCCCGATGGCGCGATCACGAGGCATGCCGAGAGCGTGCTCCTTCGCTACGAACGCGGCTGAGACCCGTTCCCAAGCGCAACTTTCTGAGCCCATGACCTGTTCTCCGCTCCACGTCGTCCTCCTCGCCGCTGGCAAAGGCACCCGCATGAAGTCGCGCCTGCCCAAGGTACTGCAGCCGCTGGGGGGCCAGCCATTGCTTGCGCACGTGCTCGATGCGGTTGTGCCTCTTGCGGCCGCCCGCGTGGTCGTCGTCGTGGGCCACGAGGCGGCTCAGGTCGAGACCGCCTTCGCCGGGCGCGAGCTGACCTTCGTCCGCCAGGAGCCGCAAAACGGCACCGGGCATGCCGCAGCGATTGCACTCACGGCCCTGCCGGATGACGGCTGCACGCTGATCGTCACGGGTGACACACCGCTCATCACGACGGCAACCCTGGAGCGGCTCGCCGCCGCGGGCGGGCAACGAACGCTCGCCCTGCTGACCTGCACCCTGTCTGATCCGACCGGTTACGGCCGGATCGTGCGCAACGCGGCGGGCGCGATCACTCGCATCGTCGAGCACAAGGACGCGCTGGCTACGAACGACGCTGCGGTGCTGGCGATCCGCGAAGTCAACACCGGGCTCATGTGCGCCCCAACGGCTTGGCTGCGCGGGGTGCTCGCGAGGCTCGAGCCGAAAAACGCTCAGGGTGAGCTCTATCTGACCGATATCGTCGGCAGGGCGGCGGTCGATGGGCTCGCGGTCGAAGCAGTGACGATCGAGGATGAAGTCGAGGTCGCCGGTGTCAATGACAAAGTGCAGTTGGCCGCGCTCGAGCGTGCGCTTCAGGAGCGTCGGGCACGGACCCTGATGAGCGCGGGCGTGACGCTCTCGGACCCGGCGCGCATCGACATCCGTGGTCAGCTCTCCTGCGGCAGCGATGTCGCCATCGACGTCGGCTGTGTGTTCAACGGCACGGTCGTGCTCGAGGATGGCGTCGTGATCGGGCCTCACTGTGTGCTCACCGACTGCACGATCGGACGGGGGACGCGCGTGGAAGCGATGAGCGTGATCGAAGGCGCTGCAGTCGGCGCCCACGCGAGCATCGGCCCGTTTGCACGGCTCCGGCCGGGCACGCGGCTCGCTGACGACGTCCACATCGGCAACTTCGTCGAGACCAAGAACACGACCATGGGCCGGGCGAGCAAGGCCAACCACCTCGCCTATCTCGGGGACGCCACGGTCGGCGAGCGCGTGAACTACGGCGCGGGCTCGATCACCGCAAACTACGACGGCGCGAACAAGCATCCAACGACGATCGGTGACGACGTGCACGTGGGCTCGAACTGCGTGCTCGTGGCACCGGTGACGATTGGCGCGGGCGGCACGATCGGGGGCGGCAGCACGATCACGAAGGACACCCCACCTGGCGCACTGACCGTCGCGCGGGCCAAACCGGTCAGCATTTCCGGCTGGAAGCGGCCCGTGAAGAAGTGATCCGGGTCGGGCACGGCGACCGCGTGCGCACGCGCGACACGGTTTCGTGATACTTTTCGCCTCACTTGTCGGCTCCTTCACGCGTGACCTTTCCGGGCCATGCCATCGAGGTGAGCCGTACTGGCCGCGAAAGGATTGCATGTCGCTGGCGATTCTGGCTCTAGACTCCGGTGGACAGCCCAAGGGCTGGATGACGCCTGAAACTGCCGCCTGCCAATATGCGCGCGGGAACGTGGTGTGGGCTCTGGGTCAGGTGATCTGCACTTTCCGCGGCGGCATCTCACGACGCACCGGCGAGCGCTCGGTGATCGAGGTGGCCTCGATCATCGCCTGCGATGGCGAACACCGGCACAACGTCTGGAATCCGGTCTCTGCGCTGCCCGGTCGCGACAACCGCATGCTCTTCGCACGCGACCGCAACATCTGCTGCTACTGCGGCGGTGTTTTCCCCGAGAGCGAACTGACCCGCGATCACATCGTGCCGCGGTCGCAGGGCGGACGGGATACATGGGAGAACTG
Source organism: uncultured Burkholderiales bacterium (assembly GCA_937944385.1). Classification (GTDB taxonomy): domain Bacteria; phylum Pseudomonadota; class Gammaproteobacteria; order Burkholderiales; family Casimicrobiaceae; genus Casimicrobium. The sequence continues at coordinate 36,945 of CALDYQ010000045.1, forward strand.
CGTCACCGCCTGCCGGCGCTGCAACCTCGACAAGGCCGGTCGCACGCCCGAGCAGGCTGGCCTCAAACTGCTCTACGTGCCCTACCGGCCGGTCAAGAGCGAAAAGCTCATCCTCGCCAACCGGCACATCCTCGCCGACCAGATGGAGTACCTGCTCGCGCTCGCGAAGTCGCACCGCACCCGGCTGCGCGCAGCCTAACTTGGGCGCCCGAACCGGCAATGCCATCGCGCTCGCGGCGCTCGCGGCGCTCGTGAACGCGACGGTCTGGGGTGCCTCCTGGATTCCGCTCAAGTGGCTCTCGGCGCATGCCGTGGGCGCGCTCTGGGTGACCTTCGTCGCCTTTGCGCTCTGCACGCTCGCGATTCTCGTGGCCTCCCCCCGAGCCTGGGGCGCGCTCGCCCGCGACCGCGCGCTTGGCGGGATCGCGCTTGCAGCGGGGCTCACCAACGTCTGCTTCAACGTCGCACTCGCCACCGGTGATGTGGTGCGCTCGATCCTGCTCTTCTACCTGATGCCCGCGTGGGTCGTGCTGCTTGCCCGCTCGCTGCTCGCCGAACCGATCACCGGGGCGGCCCTCGGGCGCGTCGTGCTCGCGCTCGCCGGGGCGGTGCTCGTCCTGGGCGATGGGCAGTGGATCGCCCCGTGGCCCAAGGGCGTGGCCGATGGCCTCGCGATCGCGGGTGGCTTCGCCTTCGGGCTCAACAACGTGCTGCTCCGCAAGCACCGCGACACACCCGCCGAGGCGCGGGCGCTCGCGATGTTCGGCGGCGCCGTAGTGCTCGCCCCGATCGCGATCGTTCTCGTGCGCCTCATCGTCGGTCCGATCGAGGCCACGCGCTTCGCGCCCGATGCCAGAGCCTTCCTGGTCCTCGCAGGATTCGCCTTCGCAGTGCTCTTCGCGAACCTCGCGCTTCAATACGGCGCGGCTCGGCTGCCCGCGAACGTGCTCTCGCTCATCATGCTCTCGGAGATCCTGGTCGCCACCCTCAGCGCGTGGGCACTGGGCGCATCGATGCTCGGCCCCGGGGCGCTCGCCGGCGGTGCGTTGATCATGGCGGCGACACTGCTTGCGCTTTTCGCACAGCGGTCGGGGGCGGAATAGGTCATTGCCTGTCCCTCACCCCGGCCCTCTTCCGACGGGAGAGGGAGTCGCGTTGGCTCGCCCCTCGGGCGAGGCTGCCCCGAAGGCGCCGGTGAGGGTGAATGCCCGCGTCGGAGGCGGTCACGAATACCACTGCGGCCACGCCTTCAGTCGCACCGCGTAATCGAGCGCCACGCCTGCGAAGACGCACAGCCCGAGCAGGTTGTTGCCGCGGAAGGCGGCAAAGCAGGCCTCGCGCTCCCGGCTGCGGATCTGCCAGAGGTGGTGGATGGCGAGCACGAGGGCGAGCCCGAGGCCGATGAAGTAATACATGCCGGCGCCGAGCTGAAGGCCAATCCACGCCATGAGTCCGAGAAACAGGATGTAGGAGGCCGCCACTGCGGCCACATCGAAGCGACCAAAGAACAGGGCCGAAGTCCGGATGCCCGTCTTCACGTCGTCGTCGCGGTCGACCATTGCGTATTCGGTGTCGAAGGCCATGACCCAGAAGAAGTTCGCAAGCACGAGCCACCCTGCCACCGGCGGCACGCTGCCCTGTACGGCGGCGAAGGCCATCGGGATGCCCATGCTGAAGGCGAGGCCGAGAAAGGCCTGCGGCACCGCGAAGAAGCGCTTGGTGAACGGATAGAGCGCGGCGATCGCGAGAGCGGGCAGCGCCCAGAGGCGAGCACTCCACTCGAGCGGGATGAGGAGCATCGCGGCCGCGAGCGCGCAGAAGGCCGCCACGGCGAGCGCCTCCCATGGCGCGATCTCGCCCGCCGCGAGAGGACGCTGTGCAGTGCGCTTGACCGCGCCGTCGAAATCACGGTCGGCCCAGTCGTTCAACGCGCAGCCGGCCGAGCGCATGAGGATCGTGCCCAGGACGAAGATGCCGACGAGCCGCCAGTCGGGAGCCCCGAGACTGGCGATCCAGAGGCCCCAGAGCGTCGGCCACATGAGCAGCATGAAGCCCACCGGCTTGTCGAGCCGGATGAGCCGCTCATAGGCGTCGAGCCGTCGCGCCCAGGGCTGATCGAGCAGGCGGGTCGTCATCAGAACAGAGCTTCCTGGCGGGGGTCGGTCGGAGGGTCGGCCGACGCCGCAGCGCGCGCTTGCGCCTCGGCGAGGAGCGCGTCGGGCGTGGGGTAGCGGAGCGCAAACCGGAGTTCGCGTTTCAGTCGGTCGTTGCCGATCCGGCGAGATTCGTTCATGAAGGAGAGCAGCATCGGGGAGACGTTCGCCCGGAGTTCGAGGCGCGTGACCCGCGGCGGTCGGGGCAGGTGGAAGGCATCGGCCACCCGATCGAAATACTCGCCCATCCGCCATTCGGCATCATCGACTGCGTTGTACACGCGGCCCGGGCGCGCGAAGAACACTGCCCGCCAGACGGCGCGGGCGAGGTCTTCGGCGTGGATGTGGTTCGTGTAGACGTCCTCTTCGGGCCGGAGCGCCGGCGTGCGCGCCTTGAGCCGATCGAGCGGCAGGCGGTCGAGTGCGTAGATCCCCGGCGCACGCAGCACCGCGGCCCCGCGCGAACCGGCCATCGGTCTGCGGGCGAAGCCACGCCGGCCGGCAGCCCGCCAGCGCCGCTCCGCCGCCACGCGGCGCCTGGCGCGCGCGGTCTGTGGCTTGGGCCTGCGGGTCTCATCGATGCGTTCGCCTGCGCAGTCGCCATACACGCCGGTCGTGCTCACGTAGACCTGGGTGAGTGTCCGCAGGCGACACCGCGCCTTCGGCCCGGGTCGGCCGGAGTAGCGGCCACGGCCGCGGTGGTTGGGCGGGCTCGCGAGCCAGGCGCGAAGCCGCGGATCGTCCTCGCCCGCGTTCGGCGGCGGCGCGAGATAGAGCACGGCGAAGGCACTCCTCGCAAGCCGCTGCAGGCGGTCGAGCGTCCGGCGACTGTCCAGGTCCCCCGGGATGGGTAACATTCCCGAGCGCCGCTGCGCCTCGGCCGCCTGCGTACTTCGCGCGAGCGAGAGCCAGCGGAGGTGCGTGCCACACCCAGTCGTGCGCGACCTGACGAGCCGCACGAGCCGCTGGGCGACGTCCCCCGCCCCCACGATCACTACCCGTTTCGAACGTTCCCGCTTCATGCCAGCCGTCACCCTTCAGCCGGGCAACCACAGCTTCACCTGCAACGATGACGAAACAATTCTCTCAGCCGCGCTGCGCGCGGGGCTGCTGATTCCTTATGGCTGCCGCAACGGCGCCTGCGGTTCGTGCAAATCGACGCTCGACGCCGGGGAGGTCGATCATGGGGCACACCAGCCCGCCACCCTCACCGAGGCCGAAAAGCGCGAGCGGAAGTTTCTTCCCTGCGCAGCCCGCGCCTGCACCGACATCACGATGACGGCGCGGGAGGTGCGTGGCGCGGGCGACATTCAGGTGCGCACGCTGCCTGCGCGCGTCGAGCAGATGGATCGCGTGATCGAAGATGTGATGATCCTGCGACTCAAATTGCCGACGAACCAACGGCTCGCCTACCGCGCGGGGCAGTACATCGAACTGCTCCTGCCCGGAGGCAAACGGCGCAGCTTCTCGATGGCGAACGCGCCGCACGACGATGCCCTGCTCGAACTGCACATCCGGCACACGCCCGGCGGGCTCTTCACCGATCGCGTGTTCGGCGCGGCCGAGCCGGCCATCAAACCACGCGACATCGTGCGCCTCGAGGGCCCGCACGGCAGCTTCTTCCTGCGCGAAGAGACGGACAAGCCCATCGTGCTCCTCGCCTCGGGCACCGGCTTCGCGCCAATCAAGGCGATCGTCGAGCATGCCTTCCACGTGGGCCTCACGCGCCGGATGACGCTCTACTGGGGCGGGCGGCGCCCGCGCGATCTCTACCTCGACCACCTGGCGAAGGCGTGGGCGGAAAAGCACCCCGATCGTTTCCGCTATGTCCCCGTCGTGAGCGACGCCCTTGTCGAGGATGCCTGGACTGGACGCACGGGCTTCGTTCACCGTGCGGTGATGGAGGACTTTGCCGACCTCTCCGGGTACGAGGTGTACGCCTGCGGCGCACCGATCGTGGTCGATTCCGCCCGGCGTGATTTCGCCGCGCAGTGCGGGCTGCCCGAGGAGGCGTTCTTCGCTGACAGCTTCGAACTCGCGGCGGCGACGGGCGGCTGAGCGCGCATGAATTTCGCATGGATGCCACCGTCTGGTTCGCCTTTTTCGTGACCGCCTGGGCGATCTCGATCTCGCCTGGGCCCGCCACGCTCTTTGCGCTTTCCTCTGGCCTGAGCCGCGGCGTGCGGCGCTCGCTCCCCGGGATGGTCGGACTCGTGCTCGGCGTGTGGACCTCGCTCGCGGCGGTCGGCGTGGGGCTCGGCGGCCTCCTGGCAGGGTCGGCCACCGCGTTCACGATCCTCAAGTGGATCGGGGTCGGCTACCTCTTCTACCTCGGCGTGCAGCAGTGGCGGGCACCGGCGTGCCCGCTCGTCGCCGCGGCCGATGCCGCCACGCGCGACATCCCGCCGCGGGCGCTCCTCCTTCGGGCCTGGGCTGTCAATGCGACGAACCCAAAGGGCTACGTCTTCCTGCTCGCACTCCTGCCGCAGTTCATCGATGTCACGCGGCCGCTGCTGCCGCAATATCTCGCCATCGCAGCGGCTTTCACCATCACCGAGTTCGTGGTCATGACGGGCTACACCGCGCTCGCTTCGCGCGCTGCGCGCTGGTTCCAGGGCGAACGCCGCATGCGACTCATGAACCGGAGCTTCGGCGCGCTCTTCATGGCCGCGGCCGCGGGACTCGCGACCTTCCGGCGGGCGGCTTGATCGCGGCCTACGTCACCGCCTTCTTCTGCGCGTACTTGGCTTCCTGCCAGACCCCCTCGGTCATGATCGCATCGAGCGTCTCGACCGCACGGGCCACATCGGCGTGGCTCACGTAGAGCGGTGCGAAGCCGAAGCGCAGGATGTCCGGCGCGCGGAAGTCGCCGATCACGCCGCGTTCGATCAAGGCCTGCATGATGGCGTAGCCGTCGGGGTGGGTGAGCGCGACCTGTGAGCCGCGCTGTGCATCCTCGCGCGGGGTGGCAAGGCCGAACCCATGCCGTGCCAGACAAGCGTCATAACCGGCGATGAAAAGCCGCGTGAGCGAGAGGCTCTTCTCGCGCAGCTCGGTCATCGACACGCCCTCGAAGGCCTCGAGCGCCGCCTCGAGCGCAAGCATCGAGAGCATGGGCGCGGTGCCGACGAGCAGCCGCTCGATGCCTGGGTGCGCCCGCCACTCGGGCGAGAAGTCGAATGGGGCCGCGTGACCGTGCCAGCCGACGAGCGGCGTCGTGAACGCGGGCAGGTGATCGCGCCGCACATAGGCAAAGGCCGGGGCACCCGGGCCGCCATTGAGGTACTTGTAGCCGCAGCCGACAGCATAGTCGGCGCGTGCCTCATCGAGCGAAACCGGCACCGCCCCAGCGCTATGGGCGAGGTCCCAGATGATGCGCCCGCCTAGTGCGTGCACGAGCGCCGTGATGCGCGGCAGGTCGTAGAGCCGCCCGGTCTTGTAGTGCACATGGGTGAGCGTGACCGTGCAGAGGTCGTCGCCCGCTTCGGCGATGGCGGCTTCGATCGTGTCCTGATCGACCGTGCGCACGGTCTTGCCGTAGCGCTTCGCGGCTTCGTGCGCGAGGTAGGTGTCGGTCGGAAAGTTGTCCCGCTCGCAGAGGACGATGCGGCGCGCGGGGTTCGCCTCCATGGCCGCGGTCAGTACCTTGAAGAGGTTGACCGTCGTCGAGTCCGCCGCGATCACCTGATCGGCCGCAGCGCCGATCAAAGGTGCGATTTTCGCGGCGACCCGTTGTGGGGCGAGATACCAGCCGGCATCGTTCCAGGAGCGGATGAGGCCTTCGCGCCATTCGCGTTCGACCGCCTGCCGCATCCGCTCGGGCACGTGGTGCGACAGGGCACCGAGCGAGTTGCCGTCGAGATACACGACGCCCGGCGGTAATGAAAACCGCTCGCGGCAAGGCGCGAGTGGGTCTTTTTGGTCGTACTCTGCGGCGGCGTCGGCCCAGTTCATGGCAGCAACCTGTTTGAGCCGAGGAATGATTGCCGCAAGTCTAGGGGGGCTTTGCCAATATCCGCCTGCGCAATACCGCCTTGGGCCTACTGCCGCGGCGGGACCACAGCGACGGTTGGTCGCTTTTCTTCGCCCCGCTGACGCATCGGGCCTCTGTCGGCGCGCGGCGCGTCATGGTTGCCCCGCACACCCTCGCGCGCCAACGACTTCGACCACGGCCGGCTGCAGCGCGCTCCCGCATTGCGGTTGATCGCCAGGTAGTCAGCCGTTCCGAGGGGCCTGCGAAGGCTAGAGCACGAAAGCCAAGCGCGGAAACAAAAACGAGAAATTCGCCATCGACGACTCGGCAGGCGGCTTCTGATTGAAGCGGGCGGCTGGTAGGACGTGCAGGATTCGAACCTGCGACCAACGGATTAAAAGTCCGCTGCTCTACCGACTGAGCTAACGTCCCACGAAAGCCCTCGATTGTAGCGAATGCGCGGACTGCGTACACGGCAGGACAAAAAAAGACCCGGCCGAAGCCGGGTCGCCAATGAGCAAAGGGTTGCCGCCGGAGGAAACACAAGGCCGGGCGTCAACGGCGAAGAAGACAGCACTCGCCGGTGTAAGGTTCCTGATGGTTGTCCCTAGGAAAACGTGAGCGCGCTTTTGCAACGGATTGTTTCCGCGCGGTTGCCTGGCGCGCAGCGCTGGTATCGTCGGGGCCATGTCCACCGCCGGCCGTCCGTCGCCCCACCTGCTCGTCATCGATGACGACGCACGCCTCGCGGGGCTCTTGGCCCAGTACCTCGGCGATGCGGGCTTTCGGGTGACCACGCTGCCGGACACACGGGCGCTGGCGCGCGTGCTCGAGCACGACCCGCCACACCTGATCGTGCTCGACTGGATGATGCCGCACGAGGACGGGCTTGCGGCCTGCCGCCGCCTCCGCGAGAGCGGGGACATGACGCCGATCATCATGCTCACGGCCAAGAGCGAGGAGGAGGCCCGCATCGAGGGGCTCGACGGCGGAGCCGATGACTATCTGGGCAAGCCCTTCAATCCGCGCGAGCTGCTCGCCCGCATTCAGGCACTGCTTCGGCGTGCCGCGCTCGCTGCCCCAGGTGCGCCGCTGCCTGCGGATGCACCGATTGCCTTCGGCGAATGCGTGCTGGACCTCGCCACACGCACGCTCACACGCGGGGGCGAAACGGTGGATCTGACCACGGCCGAGTTCGCGATGCTGCGCGTGCTCGCAACCCATCCGAACGAGCCCCTGTCGCGCGACCGGCTGTCCATGCTCGCCCGCGGCAAGCCCTACGATGTGTTCGACCGCTCGGTCGATGTGCAGATCGCGCGTCTGCGAAAGCTGATCGAGGCCGACCCTGCGCGGCCCCGTCATATCCAGACGGTGTGGGGTCGCGGCTATGTGTTCGTCCCGTCGCCCACGCCTTCATCGCTGCCGGATCCGGCCGTCCGGGGCACCGACACGGCATGACACGCTGGTTGCCGCAAACGCTGTTCGGTCGGCTCGCGCTCCTGCTGCTTGCGGCGCTTGCAACCACCGCCGTGATCACGGTGCTGCTGTTTCGCGAAGACCGTGCGGCGCTCGTGGCACGCAGCTTCACCGACACACGGCTCGAGCAGATCGAGGCCCTGCGTGAGGCGCTGCGCGCACTGCCGGACGAGGGCGCGACCATCTCGCCCAACCACCCGCACGCCGACCCTGGGAGTGCGGGTGGTCCGGGGCGGGGTGGTCCGCTGCCTCGATTCGGCACGGGTTGGCTCGACCTGCAGCGTCGCGCGCGCGAGGCGGGTTTTCTGCTGATCCCGGCCGAGCGGCGACCCGAGATCGGTGCGCTGCCACGCGGTCCGGTCTTCCAGAAACTCCGCGCCCGGCTGGCCGAGCGGCTCGGCGCCGAGGTGGAGGTGAGGCTCGGCATGCGGCTCGACCAGCCGATCGCGTGGCTGCGCCTGCCGGTGGGACGCGAGGGCGCGCGCTCAGCGTGGCTCGGGGTGCCGATCCGGGCGGCCGAGCGCGGCGAACTGCCGCGAACGCTCATTGCGGCGCTCGGGCTCATGCTCGCGCTGGTGCTGACCTTCACCTGGTGGTTCACGCGCAGGCTCACGCAGCCGCTCGCCGATCTTTCGAAGGCGATGGAGGCGGTGGCCGGCGGCCGCCATCCGGCTGCGCTACCCGAGACCGGCCCGCGCGAGATCGCCGAGGTAGCGAGGAACGTGAACCGCATGGCCGCTGCACTCGACCAGCTCGAGACCAACCGCAGCGTGATGCTCGCCGGCATCTCCCATGACCTGCGCACACCGCTCACGCGGCTTCGGCTCGCAGTCGAGCTCTCCGTGACATCGGACGAGGAACGCCGCGCGATGGTCGCCGATATCGACGACATCGAACGGGTGCTCGGGCAATTCCTCGACTTTGCCCGCGGCACACCACCTGCTGCGGCGCGCGAGGTCGTGGATCTCGCGCGCTTGATTGCGGATTGGGTCGAGCGCGAACGCACCCGCGGTCGCGAGATCGCCTTCAGCCCGCCACCGGAGGTCGTGCACGCGGGCATTCACCGCGCGGCCTTCGAGCGCCTGCTCGCAAATCTCGTGGACAACGCCTTCACGCACGGTGCGCCGCCCGTGGCGATAGAACTCTCGCGGCGTGACGGCGAGGTCGTGCTCGACGTGCTCGACCGGGGACCGGGCATCGACCCCAGACGGGCGGAGGCGCTCAAGGCCCCGTTCGTGCGTGGGGATGCCGCCCGCTCGGGCCCGCCGGGCGCAGGTCTCGGGCTCGCAATCGTCGAGCGACTGGCCGCGTGGCACGACGCCCCATTCGAACTGCTGCCCCGCTCGGGCGGCGGGACGGTGGCGCGGTTGCGCCTGCCGGTGGGGTCGGCCTCGGCGGATCAGTGACCGACGCCGCGCGCCACGAGCGCCGCCGCCACCATTGCCACCGAAAGGAGGTGCAGCTCGATGACCACGATGCCACGCATCGCAAGCCAGTCCGCGGGCTTCGGCAAGTCGCCGCCTTGCTTCATTCCACGGGCCCAGCCGATGAAGGCCAACGTGGGACGGATCGAGATGAGTCCGGCCGCGAGAAACGCCGCCATCTTGAGCCAGAACACCCAGCTGCCGGTGTAGAAGGTCGCGCCCTTGACACCGTAGACGACGCGCAGCACGCCCACGACGAGGAGCACGCCGGCGACGATGCCGTAGGCGAGATCGATCCGCGCGAGTCGGGCAATGACCTCCGCGCTCGCGCTGCCGCGCAGGAGCGCCCACTCCGCCATGAGCAGACCGACGAGCCCGAAGGCGAGCAGGTGGTGCAGTGAAGCGAGCAGACCGTCGATCATCGTCGTCGAGCGGTCAGGTAGGCCGAGCCAAAAGTGTCTGCTGCAGCACATGCGCCTCGCCTGGCAGAAGCTCGACGATGTCTTCGCCGCAGTTGGCAACTTCGATACAGACGTAGTGCCGCCACGCATCGTCCGGAATGTCGGCGAAGCCCCGCACCGCCTCGGCCCCTGGGTTCCAGACCACCACCGAGCGCGAGCCGGTGGAGGCGATGTCGACCACGCGACCGAGCGTCGGATCCATGAGCTGATACCGCCCTTCGGCATCGTGATAGATGCGGTCGGCGCGGCCAGGATCGCGCGGATCGGCGAGCGTCCAGAGGCCGGATTGCAGATGCCGCGCGAAGTTGTCGAACTTGTCGCTGTAGGCGAGCCCGGCGAGGCCGTCGATGGCACAACGGGTGGCATCCCCCACGCGCAGATAGGTATGGAAGGCTTGAGTCATGCGCACGGTTTCGCTGCCCACGTTCACTGTGGTGAGCGCCATGCCAAGCGCCGTGCCGATCGAAAGGGTCAGCACGAGATCCAGCCCCACGCCGGCCAGCGCGGGGGCGGCAAGCGCCACCACGACACGCCCATCCCGCTCGATCTGCGCGGTGAGGAACTTCCAGTGTTCGGTACGCACGAGCCCGTGCTGGGGCGCATCGGCCGGCTGTCCCTGCCTGGCGAAGTACGGCCAGCAGATCGGAATGCCCCCGCGCAGGGGTCGGGGCGGCGTGGCCGTGATCGGCGACATCCAGAGCAGATCGGTCTGTCCCGTGGGCACGAAAGACAGCACCTGCCCGCCGAAGAGGCTGATCGCCGCGGTCGAATGCGGCGTGCGCACGAGGATCGCGGGCAGGTCATCGAACAGCCCGTAGCGCACGGCCTCGCGCGGGTCACCGCCTGGGCCCGTACCCGGCGTCATGGCGCGGCCTCGATCAAGCGAGCACCTTGGCCAGGGCGTCCCAGTTCTCGGTGGGGCGACGCTTGAGCGCGCTCTTGCTGAAGATTTGCCAGCGGCCGACGACGAAGGCGAGCACGACGCTCGCCACCGTTGCGTAGGCCGGATGCCCGGCGAGCTGCATCGATTGACGGAAGGTCGCCTCGAGCCGGTCCTGCAGCCGGTTGATGCGGGCCTGAAGCCGTGCGTCCTCGTGTGTGAGGGCATCGCCCGCCAGCACGCGCACCATGCCGGGGTTCTTCTCGGCGAACGCGAGCAGCATGGCGACGATCTCGAGCACCTGCGTGCGACCGTCGGGGGCGGCGGCGATGATCTGGTTGGCGAGCGAGAACACGGTCTCTTCGATGAAGTCGATCAACGCCTCGTACATCTGCGCCTTGCTCGCGAAGTGGCGATAGAGCGCGGCTTCCGAGACGCCAACCTTGGCGGCGAGGGTGGCGGTGGTGATCTTCTCGCCTTCGGGTGACTCGAGCAGCCCGGCCAGGGCCTGAAGGATCTGCGCGCGACGTTCCCCGGGTTTCAATGCCACGTTGAGCCCTTATCGATATTGTTCTCGTCGCGGTGCCGATCCGCGGTCAGGCGCGAATCATCGTGCCCACGCCCTCGGACGTCAAGATTTCGAGCAACAACGCATGCTCCACCCGCCCATCGATGATGTGGCTCGAGGCCACGCCATGCTGCACTGCATCGAGCGCACCTTGGATCTTGGGCTTCATTCCACCGGAGATGGTACCGTCGGCAAAGAGCGCTTCGATCTCGGCGTAGGTGAGACCGGTCAGCAGATTGCCCGACTTGTCCAGCACGCCAGGCGTGTTGGTCATCAGGATGAGTTTCTCGGCCTTCAAGGTCTGCGCGAGTTCCGAAGCCACGAGATCGGCGTTGATGTTGTAGGCCTGCCCGTCGCTGCCGACGCCGATCGGGGCGACCACGGGAATGAAATCGGCTGCGTCCAGATGGTGGATCAACCGCGGGTCGATCGCCTCGATGTCGCCCACAAAGCCGATGTCGAGCATCTTGCCGGCTTCCGACTCGCTCTCCACCATCATCTTCTTCGCGCGGATGAAGCCGGCGTCCTGTCCGTTCAGGCCCACGGCGCGGCCACCCGCCTGGTTGATGAGGCCGACGATCTCCTGGTTCAACTCACCGAGCACCGCCTCGACCACGTAGAGCGTCTCATCGTCGGTCACGCGCATACCCTGGACGAAGCTGCCCTTCTTGCCCGTCTTGTCGAGCATCTCGTTGATCTGCGGGCCGCCCCCGTGCACGACGACCGGGTTCATGCCGACCAGCTTGAGCATCACCACATCGAAGGCGAAACTCTTCTTCAACGCCGGGTCGGTCATGGCGTTGCCGCCGTACTTCACGACGATGGTCTTGTCGTGGAACTGGCGGATGTAGGGGAGCGCATCGGCCAGGATGCGGGCGCGGTCAGCGGCAGATGCGGCAGAAAGCGGCATGGGTAGAGAAGAAGTCGAGATCGACGGACGCATCGGCCCGCCGTGGCGGGCGGACACGCGCACGCATTCTAGGAGGGCAGAACGATGATGGCGCGCACGGAGGGCGTCTCGGCACCCCCCGACCGCTGGAGTCGAGCGCGGCATACACTTGCCTGCCCCTTGTTTGCAACACCGGATAAAGCCGGTCCCCTGCGCCATGCCTGCACACGACACCGAGCGCGTCGCCCCTGCCGCGACGACCGCCCTATCCAGCCCCGGCCCATCGTCCGCCACGCCCCGCAAGGTCTTCATCCGGACCTTCGGCTGCCAAATGAATGAGTACGACTCGGAGAAGATGGCCGACGTGCTCCACGCGGCCCATGGGCTTGTTCCGACGGATCGTGCCGAAGACGCGGATGTCATCCTGTTCAACACTTGCTCGGTGCGCGAGAAGGCCCAGGAGAAGGTCTTTCATGACTTGGGCCGCGTGCGGGCGTTGAAGCGCGAGAAGCCCGATCTGGTCATCGGCGTCGGTGGCTGCGTGGCCTCGCAGGAGGGTGCGGCGATCGTCGAACGCGCACCCTACGTCGATGTCGTGTTCGGGCCCCAGACCCTGCACAGGCTCCCCGAACTCATCTCCCGCCGCCGCGCCACGGGGCGGCCGCAGGTGGACATCGCCTTTCCCGAGATCGAGAAGTTCGACCACCTGCCGCCCGCGCGGGTGGAGGCGGCGTCGGCCTTCGTCTCGATCATGGAGGGCTGCAGCAAGTACTGCTCGTTCTGCGTGGTGCCCTACACACGCGGCGAGGAGGTCTCCCGCCCGTTCGAGGACGTGCTGACCGAGGTCGCCGAGTTGGCGTTGAAAGGCGTCAAGGAGGTCACCCTCCTCGGCCAGAACGTGAATGCGTACCGGGGGCGCATGGGCGCAGGCAACGAGAGCGTGGCCGATTTCGGAACGCTGATCGAATACGTGGCCGAGATTCCGGGCATCGAGCGCATCCGCTTCACCACCTCGCATCCGCGCGAGATGAACGCCTCGCTCCTTCGCGCCTACGAGCGCGTGGGCAAGCTCGTCAATCAGTTGCATCTTCCGGTGCAGCATGGTTCGGACCGGATCCTCGCTGCGATGAAGCGCGGCTACACGGCGCTCGAATACAAGTCGATCATCCGGAAGCTCCGCGCCGTGCGGCCCGAGATCTCGATCTCCTCGGACTTCATCGTGGGCTTTCCGGGCGAGACCGAGCGGGACCATGCGGCCACGATGAAGCTCATCGACGAGGTCGCCTTCGACGGCGCCTTCAGCTTCACCTACAGCCCGCGGCCGGGCACGCCGGCGGCCGATCTGCCGGACGACACGCCACCTGCGGTGAAGTCCGCCCGCCTGGCCGAGTTGCAAAAGCGGATCGATGCGCTCTTTTTCGACTACAGCCGTCGCATGATCGGGCGCACCGAGCGCGTGCTCGTCGAGTCCCGGGCCAAGAAAGGCGAAGACGATCTCGCCGGGCGCACCGAGAACAACCGCGTGATCAACTTCCCGGGCGGCCCGCAAGGCGAGCGCTTGATCGGCCAATATCTCGACGTGCGCGTGACCGAGGCGATGGCGCACAGCCTGCGTGGCGAGATCGTCACGGGCTGAACTTCAACCCCTGTCCGTGAACGCACGCTTCAGCGCGGCTTGTCGATGCGGGACATCACGCTGCTGGCGGCCATGCCCGGTACGTAGACTCCCTGGCTCACTCTCCCTACCAGCCAACGGCTCGACACATCCGCGCTCGGCGCGGTCCCGACTCGCACTGAACGAAGCGACTCGCGATGTTTCGATGCAGTACATCCTCACCCGTCCCGCTGGCTCGGGCCTTCCAAAAGAAGGTTCAACCCCTTGAAGAAGCTCATGTTGCAATACTCCTCCGCCGCTGCCCCGCTCCCCACCGCTGCTGTCCTGTCGCATCGCGCGCTCGGTGTTGTCATCGCCATGGCCGTATCCGCCTGCGCGCAGATACCTGGCACCCTGGGCACGACCGCCGGGGCAACCGCCTCGACCGCCACCGCATCGAGCACGACCGTCGCTGCGCCTTCGGCCGACCCTGGCGCTGCCGCGCCGTCGGCGAGCGCCGCCCCGTCGACCTCGGCCCCCGGGGCGGCGGCCAAGGCCGCTTCCAGCACGCCTGCAGCGGCACCCGGTACGCCGCCGCCCCCGCGCCCCTTCGCCGACGTGATCAGGGACGCCAAGGAAGAGCCGGGGTTCTTCACGACCTGGCAGAAGGACGACAAGGTCTGGATCGAGATCCCGGAGGCGATGTGGGATCGGCCGTTCTTCTTCTCGGTGAACGTCACCAACGCGATCGGCGACGCCGGGCTGTTTGGCAACCAAATGGGCGGCTATCTCGCCGCGGGTCGTGGCCAGTACCTCGCCAGCTTCCGCAAGCACGGCACGAATGGTGTGCAGATGGTGGCGCGCAACACCGCACACACCGCCCAGGCCGGCACGCCTGCGGCGCGCATGCTCGAGCGGGCCTTCTCGGACTCGCTCATCGGTACGGCCACCATCGTCTCTGCCCCGCATCCCGAGCGAAAGAGCGTGCTGATCGAGGCCAATGCGTTGCTTCTGAATGACTTCCCGTCGGCGGCGGCCCAGCTCGAGCAGACGTTCCGGCAACCGTATCAGTTCGATGCGCGCAACTCCTCGATCGAGCGTGCGAAGAACGACGAACGTGAGACCGGCTTCTACGTGCGCGCGCACTACCAACTGCCGAAGGTCGTGATCCCGACGCCGGGTGCGCCCACTCCGCCGGGCGCACCGACACCGCGCGTGCCGCGCACGCTGCCGGATGTGCGCTCGCTCTTCTTCGGCTTCTACTACGGCTTCTCGAAGCTGCCCGAGGTGCCGATGCGGCCCCGGCTCTCGGACCCGCGCGTGGGCTACTTCTCCACACCCGTGGCCGACTACACCGATCCCGACCGGCGCGACCCGCGCGCCCGGCACATCCATCGCTGGCGGCTCGAGAAGAAGGACCCGAATGCGGCGATCAGCGAACCGAAGGAGCCGATCGTCTTCTGGCTCGACCGAAACATCCCGGTGAAGTATCGCGAGGTGGTGAAGGCCGGCATCCTCGAATGGAACAAGGCCTACGAGAAGATCGGCTTCAAGGACGCGATCGTCGTGCGCCAGCAGCCGGATGACGCGGATTTCGACACCTCCGCCACCCGCTTCGCCTCCGTGCGCTGGGTCGCTGGACGCAACATCTCCTTCGGCGCGCGCGGACCGTCCAAAGTCGATCCGCGCACCGGCGAGATCCTCGACGCCGATATCGAAGTGAACGAAGAGATCACGCGGATCTACACTGCTCGCGCCACTGAAGACCCGCCGCGTCCGGTCGGCATGAACCGCTGGAGCGGACTCATCACGAACTCGGGCGAGATCTGCGGCTACGCAGACGCCAAGCTCACCGAAACCGCCTTTGCGCTCGACCTTCTGGTGGCACGCGGCGACTTCGAGTACGGCTCGGCCGAAGCCGAGCGCTTCGTCCTCGACGCGGTCAAGGACATCACGATCCACGAGGTGGGCCACACGCTGGGCCTCAGGCACAACTTCAAGGGCTCCACTGCGTTCACGCCGGAGCAATTGCGCGACGCACAGTTCGGCGCCGAGGTTGGCATCTCCGCCTCGGTCATGGATTACAACGCGCTCAACATCGCGCTCAAGGACGAACGCCAGGGCCAGTACTCGATGCTGACCGTGGGCCCCTACGACATCTGGGCGATCGAGTACGGCTATCAAGAGACCTCGCCCGAGACCGAGAAGGCGGCTCTCGAGAAGACGCTCGCCCGCGCGACCGAGCCGCTGCTTCAGTACGCCACCGACGAGGACGCCGGCCTCGGCAGTCTCGTCGAGGGCATCGACCCGGAAGCCAACCGCTTCGACCTCGGCACCGACCCGCTCGGCTTCTACGAAAAGCGCTTTTCGGTCGTGCGTGAGCTCTGGGAACGCCTGCAGGCGCGGGACCTCCCGCCGGGCACACCGTACGAGCGGCTGCGTCGCAACTTCGAGCGGGGCTTCAACCAGATCGGCCAAGTGGCTGAACTGACGGCCAAGTACGTGGGCGGCGTGCATGTGCTACGCGATCCCGCAGGCACGGGTCGGCAGCCGTTCACGCCGGTCGCCGCCGACAAGCAGCGCCGCGCGCTCGCGCTGCTCACGAAGAACCTGTTTGAAGTGGACAGCTTCCAGTTCAAGCCGGAGTTCATCGGCCGTCTGGCCATCGACTTCGACGCGCGCTTCGACGCCTTCGATGACGACATCGGGGTCGGCGGCTTCCCGCCACTCGACTATTCGGTTGCCAATCGCGTGCTCGGCCTGCAACGGGCGGCGCTCGCGCAGTTGATGCGCGACAGCGTCGCTGCGCGCGTGATCTCGGCGCCGGAGCGCATGAAGAACCCGGCCGAGGCCTTCACGCTCGCCGAGCTCTACGGGGGTCTGCAGAAGGCCATCTGGAGCGAGCTCGACTCTGGCCGCGCGATCAGCCCGATGCGCCGGAACCTTCAGCGTGAACACGCGAAGCTGCTTGCCCAGGCCGTAGCGAGCGCCAACCCGCGCACGCCCGCCGACGCGCGCAGCCTCCAACGCCAGTATGCCGTCGACCTTCTTGCCGCACTGCGGAAGGCAAGCGCGCGGCCGGGGCTTTCGGTCGAGAACCGAGCGCACCTCAACGAGGCGATTTCGCTGCTCGACGCAGCGTTGAGGGCGCAGGTGGCCAAGACCCTGGGCTGAGAGATCCGAGGCCACGGATGCGAAAATGCAGGGGTGCGTCCCCTGCATTTTTTTCTCCCCTTCACGCCTGCCTTCGCGCTCGCATGCGCACTCGCCTTGGCGCTTGCTGCGACGACTGTGCGCGCCCAGGGGGCTGAGCGCCCGACCGGACTCGAGCCGCCCACGACCGCGCAATTCGCGCGCCTCTGCACCAACACATCCGATCTCGTCGAGTGCGGCAAGAAGATCGAGGCCGATCTGCTGAAGCGCCCGCGCGCGAACGCCATCGCGCGCCGTGATGGACGCCTGCTCGCGGTCATGATTCCTGGTGACGCGCCCTATATCTTCGAGGACCAACCCGGTGAGGCTGGCCCGGACACGAGCTTCTATGGCTACATCCCGACGGCGGATGCGGTCGTGCTCTACCGCGCCCGCGGTGAGAAGCTCGAGTTCCTCGTGCTCGACCGCGCAACCGGCAGCGTAACCGAGCTGCCCAACGAGCCCAAATTCAACTGGGACGGGCGCTACTTCGCCACGGCGGACTTCTGCAAGGACGGCTGCGAGAACCGCATCGCCGTCTGGCGCTTCGAGCGTCGCGGCGCCGTGCGGGAGCGGGTCTTCACGCCCCGCACGGCGTGGGACGACGCCGAGGTGAGCTGGGGCTCGAATACCCGCCTCATCGTCGACATCACCGAAGGCAAGCGCTCGAGCGCCATCAACCTCGAGCTCAACGATCCGCGCTGGACGATCCTGCTGCCGTGACCAAGACGGATGCCCCTGCGGACGGTCTCACCCACCGTCCGATCCGCAGTTTCGTCGTCCGCGCCGGGCGCATGAGCGCTCGACAGGAGCGTGGCCTGGCCCAAGGATTGCCTCGCTTCGGCGTGCCTTACGCGCCGCGCCCCGTGGATTGGGACGGCGCCTTCGGCCGTGAAGCGCCGCGCGTGCTCGAGATCGGCTTTGGAATGGGTCAAAGCACGGTCGAGATCGCAGCCGCCCAGCCCGAGCGGGATTTCATTGCAGTCGAAGTGCATCCGCCGGGCGTGGGCAATCTCTGCAACCTGCTCGACGAGCGCAGCCTCTCGAATGTGCGCATCGTGATGCATGATGCGGTCGAGGTACTCGAGCACATGATCGCGCCGGGCACGCTCACTGGCGTGCACATCTACTTTCCCGACCCATGGCACAAGAAGCGCCACCACAAGCGCCGACTGATCCAGCCGCTGTTCGTCGCCCTCGTGGCGAGTCGGCTCGCGCCCGGTGGCTATCTCCATCTAGCCACCGACTGGGTGCCCTACGCCGAGCAGATGCTTGAGGTGCTCTCGGCCGAGCCGCTGCTCGTGAACACTACGGAAGGCTACGCACCTCGTCCCACATGGCGGCCGGAGACGAAATTCGAACGGCGTGGCGTCCGGCTCGGGCACGAGGTGCGGGATCTGCTCTTCCGTCGGCGCTGAGCGGTCAGCGCGGCGTGGGCCGCGCGGGGTAGGACGCCGCGCCGCGCCCTCCGAGGATGGCCTCTGTCGGCAGCGCCTGCCAGGCTGGATGTGCCGGGAACTCCCGCGCACGCTCGACGATGAACCGGCCCCGCGGGAGGTCTCCCTCGCGAACCAGCGCCTGCGCATAGGCTGCGAGCAGCCGCTCGTCGATCACGTGGTGGAGCGGCCGCGTGAACCAGGACGTGGGCGCTTCACCGGGCGCGAGCATGATCGCCGCGTAGTCGCCCAGGTGACCGAAGAAGACACTGCCCCGCACGCGCTCGGCTTCGGCGCGTCGCGCCGCACGATCGTCCTCGGTGACGAGCGGCGCCTCGTTGAGCCGAGCCACGGCCAGATAGTCGCGCAGCGCCAAGACGGCACCGGCGAGCATCATCGTTGCCACGACGGCCAGAGCCCATCGCGACCGACGCCCGAGCCCCGCACGCCCAGCAGCGGACGGCCTCGCGCGGCCGTCCTCGGCAAAGCCGGCCGCCAGAGCGGCGAGCACGGCGGTCGGCAGGAGAAAGTAGCTGAACCAGAGGGGATGCTCGGTCAGGCTGTGCAGCAGGACGATGAACAGAAGGCCCACTGCCGCGCGGCCTTCGACGCTTTCCACCGCTGCGAGATGGCGCCAGAAGAGCCAAGCGAGCCCGCCGAGCAGCAAGGCGGAGAGCGGCAAGCCGAACTCCACCGCCCACTGCAGCGGCAGGTTGTGTGCATGATCGAAGACATCCGGGGCGCGTTCGGCAAACGGGCGGAGTGTCCAGGCGCGGTTGAAACCGCCAAAGCCATGGCCAAGCCCGGGCGCGTCGGCGATGAGCAGAGCCGCGTTCGACCAGAGCGTCAGGCGCTGCGAGAAAGACTCCGGCAGGCCGATGTCGGTCGCCGCGAGCGTTGCGACCGTTGCGAGGGGCGCGATCGTGAGCGCAACCGCCAGCCCGAACGCCAAGCTCCGGGCGAGGATTCGATGCCGGAACGTGCAGCCAGAAAACCAAAGCCTGGCCGCCAGGAGCCAGCAAGCCGCCACGAGACCGGTACGGGATTGCGTGGCAACCAGTACCGCGATAAGCGGCACGAGGGCGGCCATGACGCCCATCCGCGAGCATCGCCACGCATTGCCCAGATAGACCGCCGCCACACCGGCCCAGAGCACGAGCGTGGCCAGATGATTCGGCTGCGCGAGCCACCCCGCGGCCCGCACGTCGGTGCCCGCTCGGAGAACCTGCACGGCCACGAGCGCGCCATTGACGGCGGCCGCAACGAGCACGCCCAGCAAGAGCGCGCGCAGCAAAAGCAAACGGTGGGCACGATCGAGCGCGGAAACGACCGCAACCAAGGCCGTCGCCAGCCCGAGGGTGGCCAGCGGCGCGAGCCAGACGGTGGCGGGCGGGCGGTGCCACACGACCGCGAGGCCCGCGGTCAACGCGAGCATGGCGAACCAACGCACGAGGGGCGATCGACTCGGCGATCGCGATGCAGCGGTTACGGTACCGCTCGCGACCGTGAGCACCAACAACGTGAGCGCCCACAAACAAAAGGCGACCCACTGGCTCATGTACTGCGCCAGCGGCGGGCGCTGCCACGGCCACGTGAACGGCAGCGTCACAGCCAGCGCGACAACCAGAAAGAGCAGACTGCGGACGCGTGGCCCCGCGGCCCTGGGCATGATGGCTTTGGATCGAAACGCCCTTTTAGATGGGGCGTTACGGCCGATTTCGGGCAAAGTCGACTTGGTGCTCAACGGGACGGAACGCCCCATCGCAACGAGCGTTTGCCAATAAAGCTGCTTCTTGTGAGCGTGCGATGTTCGCGCAGTCTGTCGCCACGGGGTGACAAGGCTGTGGTACGACTGATGCGAACCACTAACATTGCCGTCCGTCTTGGCCTGCTGCCCGGGCGCACCGCGGCGCGCAAGCGCATACTCCGCGGCTGAACGTCCGCGGTCGACGAGCAGGATCCGGAGATTTTCGCGTCGTGTCTGTCCGTCTGAAGCATTGGCTTCGAGCTATGTTTTGCTCCACGCTGGGGTGCGTCGTCGGCGCAGCGGGTGGGCTCGCCCTCTCCGGGGCAGCACTCGCGCAGACCTCGGTCGTCGGCTTCGCCGTGAGCAACACCGACAGCGCCCGCAAACTCTACCGCATCGACTTCGCCACCGGCGAAGCCACCGCGATCGGTCCCACCGGAACGAGCAAGATCGAAGGCTTGGCGCTTTCGCCCAGCGGTGACCTGTTCGCAGTCAACCCGGCCAGCTCGCAGTTGCTCATGTGCAGCACCGAGACTGGCGCATGCACGGTCGTCGGCACGTTGACGGGGGTGGCGCCCTCGCTCACTGGCAACGCCGGGCTCGCCTTCGCGGCCGACGGCAAGCTCTATGTCGGGCTGAACGCTGCGCTCTTCCGGGTGGATCCCGCCACGGGCGCAGCAACGTTCGTTGGCAACACCGGCGTGGCGATTGGCGGCCTCGCCGGCATCGCACCCCAGGCCGACTGTGCGAGCGGTCTCTACGCCCTCGGCTCGAACACCGATCGCGGCAAGCTCTTCTGCGTGAGCACGGCCACCGGTGCAGTGAAATCGCTGACGACCCTCGCCGGGCTTTCGCCCGTGGACGGCGGTCTGGACGGACTGCCTGATGAGTCGGTGCTCTACGGCGTGGCCGACAACGGCAGCGCGGGCAGCCAGATCTTCCGCGTGTCCGCCGACAATCTCGTGCCTGAGCAGATCATCAAGGTCGTAGTGAATGGCGGCGACCTCACCGGGCTCGAAAGCCTCGCCATTCAGCGTGTGGCCACAGCCGGCCCGACCCATGTCGATGCCCACGCCGTGCCCGTGGGCGGGCAGTTGCCATTGATCGCACTGGCGATCGCGCTGGCCGCGTTGGGCGGCAGGGCAGGCAGGATGCAGCGGTGCCCCCTTCACTGAAGCCTCGCCAGCCTCAGCCCAACATTCCCAGCCCAACAGCCCTAGCCGAACAGTCTTAGCCGAACAGCCGGGCGAGTGCCGCGCCCGGATCGGGTTCGCGCATGAACGCCTCGCCGACGAGAAAGGCCTGTACGCCATGGGCGCGCATCCTCGCTACGTCCTCGCGGGTCGAGATGCCGCTTTCGGTGACCACGATGCGGTCTTTCGGAATCCGCGGCAGAAGATCGAGCGTCGTCGTGAGCGACACCTCGAACGTGTGAAGGTTGCGATTGTTGATGCCGATGAGCGGCGTGCCGAGCGTGAGTGCGGCGTCGAGTTCGGCTGCGTCGTGCGCTTCGACGAGCACATCGAGGCCGAGCGCGTGGGCCAGGGCTTCGAGCGCGCGCATCTGGTTCGCCTCCAACACCGCGACGATCAGCAGGATCGCATCCGCGCCCATCGCGGCCGCCTCGTAGACCTGATAGGGATCGACGATGAAATCCTTGCGGATCGCGGGCAGCGCGCACACCTCGCGCGCCGCCTCGAGATACTCCGGCGCGCCCTGGAAGTAGCTGCGATCGGTGAGGACCGAGAGGCAGGCCGCGCCCGCGCGGGCGTAGCTCGTCGCGAGCTCGGCCGGACGAAAGTGCTCCCGCAGAACGCCCTTGCTCGGGCTCGCGCGCTTGGCCTCGGCGATGACCGCGCTTTGGCCCGCGGCGATCGCGGCCTCGATCGCGCGGACGAAGCCACGCGGCCGATCGGCGCGCGCCTCGGCCGCTGCGCGCATCGCGGCGAGCGGGCGTGCGCGCATCGCCTGGGCGATCTCTTCGTGCTTGGTCGCGATGATGCGGTCGAGGATCGAACTCATCCGGCTGCCTTGCAGGATTGGGTGAAGGCAACCAGCTCGTCGAGCTTGCGTCGCGCGGCGCCGGATTCGATCGCCTTTCGCGCGAGCGTGATCCCGTCGCGCAGTGTCGGGGCGACATTCGCGGCGTAGAGTGCCGCGCCTGCGTTCATGAGCACGACCGAGAGCGCAGGCGAATGCTCCCCTTCGAGCGCAGAAAGAAGCATCGCTTTCGATTCCTCGGGTGTCTCCACCCGCAGGTTGCGCGTGGCGCTCATCGTGAAGCCGAAGTCCTCGGGGTGGATCTCGTACTCGGTGACCTTGCCATCCTTGAGTTCCCCCACGAGCGTGCCCGCGCCGAGCGAGATCTCGTCGAGCGAATCGCGCCCGTGCACCACGAGCACGTGCTCTGCACCCAGCCGCTGCATCACGCGCGCCTGGATACCGACGAGATCCGGGTGAAAGACGCCCATCATCGTGTGGGGCGCACTCGCGGGGTTCGTGAGCGGGCCGAGGATGTTGAAGATCGTCTTCACGCCCAACTCGCGTCGGATCGGAGCAACCACCTTCATCGCGGCGTGATGGTTGGGGGCGAACATGAACCCGATGCCGACCGTGCGAATCGACTCGGCGATCTGTGCAGGGGTGAGCATGATGTTCACGCCCAGCGCCTCCAGCACATCGGCGGCGCCGCTCTTCGAGGACACGCCGCGGTTGCCGTGCTTGGCCACCTTCGCCCCGGCGGCGGCAGCCACGAACATCGAGGCGGTGGAGATGTTGAAAGTGTGCGAAAGATCGCCGCCCGTGCCGACGATGTCCACGAGATGCGGCGCGTCGGGCACCTCGACCTTGGTCGACAGCTCACGCATCACCTGTGCGGCGGCCGTGATCTCGCCGATCGTCTCCTTCTTGACCCGCAATCCAATGAGGAACGCCGCAGCCTGCGCCGGTGTGAATTCCCCGGCCATGAGCTTGCGCATGAGCGAGAGCATTTCGTCGTGAAAGATCTCGCGGTGCTCGACCGTGCGTTGGATGGCTTCCTGGATGGAGATGGGCATGGGGGCGCGTCCTAGAGGGAAAGAAAGTTGCGAAGCAGATCGTGACCGTGCTCGGTCAGGATCGATTCGGGATGGAACTGCACGCCCCAGACCGGAAGCGTCTTGTGGCGTACCGCCATGATCTCGCCGTCATCGGACTCGGCCATGACCGAGAGTACCTCGGGCAGCGTGGCACGTTCGATCACGAGCGAGTGGTAGCGAATGACCGTGTAGGGCGACGGAATACCGGCGAAGACGTCCTGCCGGTTGTGCGTGATCGTGCTCGTCTTGCCGTGCATCACGCGGCGGGCCCGAACGATGTGGCCGCCGAAGGCCGCACCGATCGACTGATGACCGAGGCAGACGCCGAGGATCGGTACCTGGCCCGCAAAGGCCCGAATGAGCGGCACCGAAATGCCGGCCTCGGCCGGGGTGCAGGGCCCGGGCGAGACGACGATACGCTCGGGGGCGCGCGCAGCCACGCCGTCGAGATCTATGGCGTCGTTGCGCACGACCTCGACATGGGCGCCGAGTTCGCCCAGGTACTGGGCGAGGTTCCAGGTAAAGCTGTCGTAGTTGTCGATGAGCAGGATCATCGCGCGACCTCCGCGAAGTACGTCTGGACGGCAGCGACAAAGCGGTCGACGTCCTCACGGGTCACGTCCAGATGCGTGCCCAGTCCCGGCCCATGCGGCTTGACCGCGGCGGCGATGCGCTCGAGGGCAATCGTACCGTCGGCGTCCTGCTCGAGCGGCTGCGGCTGGAGGCTGCCGAGGACCGCGGTACCGCCGCCCTCCCAGCGGTAGGCGTGCGCCATCTGGCCCACGAGGTATTCATCCCCGCGCTCGCAATGCGCCATGAGGGCGGCGAGGTTGCCCTGCGTGCCAGAGGGGAAGAAGAGCGCGGCCTCCTTGCGCGTGATCTCGGCAGCAACCGCCTGCAGTCGGTTGACGGTCGGGTCATCGCCCCAGACGTCGTCGCCCACGTCGGCCGCCATCGTCGCAGCCAGCATGCCCGGGCTGGGACGGGTGACCGTGTCGCTTCGAAGATCGATCGGCTTCATGCGACCACCCCGTTCGCGATCCGTTCGCCGTCGAGACCGCGCTGCACCATCTCGGCTGCGCGGAGCACTGAGCGCGTCTTCTGCAGGGTCTCCTCCCACTCTCGCTCGGGAACCGAGTCATGCACGATGCCGGCGCCGGCCTGCGCGTAGAGCTTGCCCGACTTGATGACGGCCGTGCGGATCGCGATGCACAGATCCATGTCGCCCTGATAGCTCATGTAGCCCACGGCACCGCCGTAGATGCCGCGCTTGACCGGCTCGACGTCGTGGATGATCTCGAGCGCGCGAACCTTGGGCGCGCCCGAGAGCGTGCCGGCCGGGAACGTGGCGCGGAGCACGTCGATGTTGTGGGTGCCGGGCTTCAAGCGCCCCTCGACGTTGCTCACGATGTGCATCACGTGTGAATAGCGTTCGATGACCATGCGGTCGCGCACGACGACCGAGCCCGTCTCGGCGATGCGGCCGACGTCATTGCGACCGAGGTCGATCAGCATCACGTGCTCGGCGACTTCCTTCTCGTCGCCGAGCAGCTCCTCGGCGAGCCGCGCATCCTCCTCGGGGGTGGCACCGCGCTTTCTCGTGCCCGCGATTGGCCGCACCGTGACGGTATCGCCCTCGCGCCGCACGAGGATCTCGGGCGAGGCGCCGACCACGTGGAAGTCGCCGAAGTCGTAGAAGAACATGTAGGGCGACGGATTGAGCGTACGGAGCGCCCGGTACAGCGAGATCGGCGGCTCGGGAAAGTCGAGCACCATGCGCTGCGAAGGCACGACCTGCATGCAGTCGCCGGCGGCAATCAGGTCCTTGCACCGATGGACGGCCGCCTCGAACGCCTCGCGTCCCATCTCCGATTGCGGCTCCGTCACCGTGGTGGCGTGCTGCAGCGGCAGGCGCACCGGCTGCCGGAGACGATCGCGGATTTCTTCGAGCCGGAGCTGGGCTTTCTGGTAGGCGTCCGGTCGCGCTGGATCGGCATAGACGATGAGCGTGATCGTGCCGGCCAGGTTGTCGACAACCGCGAGTTCCTCGGTCAAGAGAAGCAGGATGTCGGGCACACCCAGAGGGTCGGGCTTTGGATTGGCTTGGGCATGTCGCGCCAGGCGCGGCTCGATCATGTGCACCGTCTCGAAGCCGAAGTAGCCGGTCAATCCGCCTGCGAAGCGCGGCAGTCCGGGAACCGTGGCCACACGGAACTGCGCCTGGTAGGCCGCGAGGTACTCGAGCGGATCCTCGACCGTGTGCTTCGAGGGACCGTATTCGGTGATGTGGGTGATCTCTCGGCCGCGAACCTCGACGCGGCTTTTCGTGCGCAGGCCGACGAAGCTGTAGCGGCCGAAACGCTCGCCGCCGACCACGCTTTCGAGCAGGAAGGTATAGCGGTCGTTGGCAAGCTTCAGGTAAATCGATAGCGGCGTGTCGAGGTCTGCGAGTGTCTGTTCGACCAGGGGAATGCGCGTGTAGCCCTGCTGGGCGAGGCGGAGGAATTCGGTTTCGGTCATCATGGCATGTTCTGCGCTTGGCGGCTTCGTCGGACCACTGCGTGGTGTGCGGTGCGGTCCGAAGATGGCGAAGAACGGTTGGGGTCAAGCCGTCTCGCCGATCGTGCCACCCGGGTCGCGCACGAGCCGATCACGCGGTGGTGGCTGAGAAAGAAGCGCGTTCGGGCGTGGCGGGAAAATCGACTGTCGGGGTGTTGCGTTGCCGGAGGAACCGGCTCGGGGGGCGTCCGCAACAGACGCGAAAAACGTTCGTCGATGGCTTAACGCCACCAACCTCCCTGCCACCAGCGTCCGAACGGTTTGAACATGCGATCCAACCTACTGCCGCCTGCGGTCATTCCGCGGCGACTCGCTCCCTGATTGGGTCTCACTCGCCGACGCCGAGACCAAAGGACGCGATGGCACGCCTCAGTCTGGGGCCGGGATGAGCCTCTCGCAAATGTAGCCGTGAATGTTCCCGATCGCAAATGAGCGACAATCCTCTGGTCACGGCTCGAGCACACCGGAGGTCTTCATGTCCAAGCCTGCTGACACCTCATCCGCGCTCGGCGGCATCGCGGTCGCCGTCGACCCGACCCCGTTCTACCTCGCCGATCAGAGCGATCCGGAGCGCGACATCTACACCTTCGCCTACCACGTGATCATCGTGAACAACGGCGACATCGGCGTGCGACTGCTCTCGCGGCACTGGATCATCACGGATGCCCATGGCAACGTCGAGCACGTGCGTGGCGAGGGGGTCGTCGGCCAGCAGCCGCGGCTCGCGCCCGGCGAACAGTTCAGCTACACGAGCGGATCCCGCTTCAAGACGCCTGTGGGGACCATGGAGGGCACCTATCACTTCGTTGCCGACGACGGCACCGAGTTTGAAGCGCGGATTCCCCGCTTCACGCTGTCCGCCGAGCGCACGCTGCACTGAACGACGCGCAAAGAAAAAGGGACCTTGCGGTCCCTTTCTTGATCGATGCGCTGACCTCTCAGCCTGCGCGCCGACGCATGCGGGTTGCGGCGAAGCCTGCGAGAAGTACGGCCAGACCCACCAAGCCAGCGGCGCCGACGGTCGGAATCGACGGGTTCAACAGCGAGGCGATCGGCACGCCACCGACGCCTGCAAAGGCGAAGATGAAGGTGTTGGGG
>CALDYQ010000046.1 GCA_937944385.1 uncultured Burkholderiales bacterium
CCTCGACCACCACGCAGGCGGCGCGATAATGGCTGAGCTTGCGCAACTCCTCCCGGAAGCGCCGCCGCCGGTGGATCACCGTCGAGACGAAGTCAT
The DNA here is from genome assembly GCA_937944385.1 of uncultured Burkholderiales bacterium. Taxonomy (GTDB): domain Bacteria; phylum Pseudomonadota; class Gammaproteobacteria; order Burkholderiales; family Casimicrobiaceae; genus Casimicrobium. The sequence goes on from CALDYQ010000046.1 coordinate 97, forward strand.
CCAACGTTTTCCGCTCCACGGCCACCTGGTCCTCGAGCCCGGCGATGGAGTAGTCCCCGGCCTTGAGCGCCCGCCGCACGGCGCGGATGACCCGGGGATCGAACGAGTAGGGTTCCTGTTCGCGCGAGTCGATGACAATGGTGGGCCGCGCCGCGTTAGAACGGCACGAGGGCGTCATCGGCCTCCCGCCGGAACTTGGCTGCGCTCTGGCTCGACTCGATGCGGCGGTTGAAGTAGATGTTCTCGCTGTCACCCCTGGTGCGCTTGGTCACTTCGAGCTTCACGTCAAGCAGCCGGTGGAGATGCTTCGGCAGGTCCGACAGCCGCTCGAGATCGAGCCCGCACAGGTGCAGGTCGGTTTTGACGTACTTGAGCGTGTTCTGCGTGATGACGCTGTTGCGCCACATCAGGCGGTTGGCGAAGCGGGGCGCGAGAATCCGCAGCGTCCACTTGATCATCGGGTTGCCCGAGGACTGCGCCTCGGTCAACTCGACCTTCTCGACCGTGACCTGATACTTGCCGTCGGGCACGCTCTCGAAATCGCCGCGCTCCTCGGGCTGCTCGGCCCGGAAGCCGTCATCGAACTGCGAAAGATCAATCGAATGTCTGCTCATGCTGTTGTCTCCTGTTGGTGGATTACTTGGCCTGCTTGGGACCAGCCTGCGGTTTCGGCGGCGCGCCGGCCGCCGCGTGGAAGGCTTCGAGGAACTTGCGGTAGTCGAGGTCGATCGTTTCGGGCAGCCGCCCGGTGCGGTCGCCGGCCTCGTAGTAGAGGTTCGGTTTGGTGCGGATCACGCGCCGGATGATCTGCTCGCCGTCCGCGCCGGCCGACACGTCGAGATCGCAGTACAGGACCATGTCGGCCATGCCCAGCACGATCTTGCGCGCCTTTTCGGGCAGCGTCGGCACGATGCGCGTGTACTTGCCCGTGCGCGTTTCGACCTCGATCTCCTTGGCGTGTGAGATCAGGTACAGCCCGTAGGGCAGGAAGGCGAGCTTGGTCAACACCCGCTGGAACTCGTTGTTGACGATCGCATAGCCCTTGCCGTAGGCCAGGTCGGACTCGTGCTCGACCTTGTACTTGCGCAGGATGTACTCGGTGCAGAACTTGTAGGCGTTGTCGATCGTGTCGATGACGACCGTCTTGAACGGGTGCTTGCCCTCGCCGATCTCGGCGCAGGCGGCCAGCAGATCCTCCCAGGAAAGGATGGGAACCTGGAAGACCTCGAGGGCGTTCAAGCCCGGCTCGGTGGCGAAGAAGACCGCGCCATCGGCTTGAGCGCAGAAGGTCGAGTTGTGGACGACAAAGTCGTTGGCCACGAAATTGTGCGTCTCCTCAACCGTGAGGTCGAACACGGGCGCGACCCGCGAGGGGCGGATCGAGGTCACGCGGTCGAACAGGATTGGTCCGATCCTGTCGAGCTGCGTTTCGGCCGCCCTCACTTGGTAAAGGTTTTGCCGCACGGCCTCCGCCTTGACGGCTTTTTCCCCATAAAAGCCGATCTGGTCGATGAAACGGAGCACGTCGTCTTTGGCAGCGATGTAGAGCTCGGCGCCATAGAGGCTGCCGTTCAAGAACCGGTCCCGGATCAGGGAGACGATGCCGTAGCGAGCTAGCAGATGCTGGACCTGTTCGACCATCCGCACCGAGGTCGAGCTGAAGCTGATGCGGCCCGACGCCTCCACCGAGCCGTCGCAGGTAAAAAGCCGGTTCAAGAACAACTTCTGCTTGCTTCGCTTCAGGCCGAAGACAAAGTCGGGAATGTACTTTTCCCGGGACCGCAGCCCTTGCAATCCCGTCTGCCGCAGGTGGCCGATGACGTTGTTGCGGTGGCCGCGCTTGCCGCGGACGCGCACCTGGACAACCCCCTTCTGGTTGACGAATTCCACGCACTCATCGCCCTTGGCTTCGACAGCCGCCTCGAAGTCCATTCGCACGACTGGATCGCTCTTGGTGAAGATGGCGCCCTTGCCGGCGAGACTGCCGTCGGCGATCAGATACGCCATGATCTTGACCAGTTCATCGTCGGTGTCGCCATGGCATGCCAGCGGCGGGTATTCGGCGACAACGGCCACCCGGTCGCTCAGGTTCAACTCCGACAGCGGCTTCCAACCTTCCCGGGTCAAGAACGGGTGGTTCGCGGTGGCCTCGATCCAGCGGCCGGTTTGGGTTTTCAGCAAGTACAGTTGAGCGGGCTCGTTCTCGACAAATGCCGAGGGCGTGAGCGGTCCCAACTGGCCCGCCTCCCTCATGCTCAGCACCGGCCCGGGATGGTCTCGGACAAGCGACTCCATCCTCACAAGGCGGCCGTTGAGCGGGTTGGCCAGCAGAGAGTTGCCGCCGAGACACTTGCCGATCTTGGTTTGCCCATAACAAAGCGCGGTCAGATCCGACAGGCTCGGCTTGGGCGGGGTTTTCGTCGTGGGAAGAATGGGCATCAAAGTCTCCTTGGGTTTCAGAAAGCGGGTTCGGGCGCGCCGGCCGCGAGAACGCGCAGTTCCTCGTTGGGCTCGGC
>CALDYQ010000047.1 GCA_937944385.1 uncultured Burkholderiales bacterium
CATCACGGGTGAGCGCACGCGAGAGCCGCACGGTGACGATCGCGCTCGCGCCTTCGACCACGGTGGCGGGCTCGACCGAGACAGCAGCGGTGTCGGCAGCCAGATTCAAACCGATCAGCACCGGGTCATGATCCGAGGAGCGCCAGGGCGTCTCGGTGTAATAGTCGGGTGAACCACCCGCACCTTTGAACTCGAGGTTGTAGTCGAGGATGCGCGGCTCATCCGCATTGATGGCCCAGACGCGGGCCTGCGTGACTTGGGGGAGAAGCGAGGGAGAAACCACCGCATGGTCGAGCGATCCGGACTGCGCCGCGAAGACGAAAGTGTGTGCATCCTTGTCGAGAACGGTGAAGCCTGCGGCACGGAAGGTGTCCATCGGGTCCTCTTCCTTGTAGGCGTTGAAGTCGCCGATCATGAGCACGTCATCATCACCGAACGTGCTGCGCCAGCTGTTCACGCAGGAAATGAGCGCGAGAGCCTGGGCCTTGCGCGAGGCGTTGTACGCGCCCTGACCATCGTTTTGGTCGACATCTGCACCGGCGGGTGGCGTGCCGGTACCCTTTGATTTGAAGTGGTTCACCACGGCGATGAACCGGCCCCCGGTGGCGACGTGCTCGAAGAGCTGGGCCACCGGCGCGCGACCATTGACAAAGGCGGCATCGTTGCAGGCCACGGCCGCGCCGACGGGTGTAACCTGCGCGGGCTGGTAGAGGAAGGCGACCTTGATTTCGTCAGCGCCACCCGGAACGGCACTCAAGCCGGCGGGGTCACGAATGAAATCCCACTTGGCGCTGCCGGCGGCTGCGTTGAGCGCATCGGTCAGCGCCTTGATGGCTGAAGCGGGCCCGTCACCGTCATTCTCCATTTCCATCAGCCCCGTCACGGCCGCGTCCATGGTGTTGATCGCGGCGACCGTCTTCGCCGTCTGGCGGGCGAACTCGGTTGCGTTGGTCGCACCCCGGGGCGTGGGGAAGCCACCGCCGGCGCCATCACCGTTGAAGAAGTTGAGCACATTGAAGCTCGCAACCTTCAATGTGCCCCCGACCGCGGGTGGTGTTTCCGGGCGCGACGCAAAATCAAAGCTGACCGGTTCGGTCGGCTGGACCCGATACGCCGAAAAGCCGTAGGACAGCACCCCGGTCAGCGTGGTCACGAGCGAGCCCACGCGCAGCGTATTGTTGGTCGCGTCCCAGTAGGGAATGACTGGAGGGTTCTGCACATTGCTGCCGTCATCGAGGATCAGGCGGCTTCGGTTGATCAGATCGATGGCCGCATTCACGGCTGCAACGTTGCTCATGCCCGAGGTGCTCGTGCCCGAAGCCGGATCATCGTTTGGGTCGATCGTGTCGGTGGGGATGGTGAGTCGCGATGGCGCGAGGGTGAGTTCGCCAAAGCGCGCCAGGTTGTGATTGTCGCTCACCGTGAGCGGTGCGGCGATCGTGACCCGCATCCCCTCGAGCGCCTCGAAGTGCGCCAAGGAGGGCACGGGCAAGCTGAGCGTGACGGGTGTGGGCAGCGGGTTGCCCGTGCTGAGCACCTGTACCGCAGACGGGGTGATCTGGGTCAGGGTTCCGCTGCCGGCAGCGAACTCGACCACCGTCCCAGTGACGCGCACGAGATCGCCGACGTTCACTGCGGTCGACGTGTCGAAGACGAAGATACCCTCCGAGGTCATTGGATCGGCGTCTGCACGCGCGTCCGGCTCCTGGATGAAGTAGCCACCGAGTCGTCCCGTGCCTTGGAAGTCCCCGGTAACGATGCCTTCGACCGTCACGGTCTGGCCCACCAAAGGACTGCTTGCCCCCGCGCCCTGAACCGTGTGAATCCGCACGACCGGGCCTTCAAGCGTGAAGGTCTCGACACGGGCTTTCTGCCACTCGGGGTGTGCCAAGCTTTTGCAGGCGGTCGACGTGCCGTAGAACTGCGTATCGCCTTCGTCCGTCAAGAGTTCGACCAACTGACCCGGAGTGAGCGTGGCGGGGAGACGTACGATTCCTTCGTAGCTGCCCGCCGCAGCGCGCGCAGCAAGGTCGGTGAGGAACATCTCGGGTGCATCGGCCGGATTGCCTGTCCAGCGGAAGAGACGGAAGTCTTTTGGCGCGGTGCCGGTGGCGGCATCGTGAGGCCCGGCCACGATCAGATACCGGCCATCGGCCGCACGGTCGATCGAGCGAATGGCACGACCGCCGAGGTCAAGCAAGACCGGGGCGCCGAACGTGGCCGGGCCTGTGGCCGGAGATCCGGACACGAGCGCCGTGAAGTTGGTCACCGGTATCAGAAGGGCGCGGTTGCGCGCCACCGTGTCTTGGAGCGGTGCCCGGAATGCGATCCACGCCGTCGTATTGTCCGGCGCAAAGGTCAGCCCCTCAATGTTGAAACCGTTGCCACCGGGCGCCTCGGGTGCGACCCCCGTCGCCGCCGAGCCGGCAAGGCCGAGGACCCCCGCGCCGAGGCCATGACCGTTGGCGTCGTCCCAGGCAATCAAATCGGCCTTGAGGTTGGCGTAATAACCAATGAAGCTGAGGGTTGCAGAGGTGCCGCTGCCTGAGACATCGGTGGCAAAGAGGCGGGAGCGGTTTGGCCGGTTGGCGCCCCCGGCGCTGTTGCCGTGAGAGGCGAGCCAGTAGATGCGGTTGCCGATGCGGGCGCTCGCCTCGATATCGACCTCTCGCGGCGCGCCTGAGCCCGTCAGGTCGGTGAGGCCGAGAAGGGGTGTGACATCCAGGCCGCCCGAAAGCCCCCCGACGAACGCGCCCGAGCCAGTTGCCGGATAAATGCGCAGGCGTTGATCCTCGTCGTTGGCGACGGCGAAGGCATCCCCGTCGATGCGGACGGCCGAGGAAGCATCGCAAGCGCCGGTGATGAAGCGCGACCGGGCGGGCAGGGCGCTTGCGGCCGAGGCGGCGTAGTCGATCGTGTAGCTCGCGGTGTCGACACCGTCGCTCACGCTCACGGTGATCGTCGTTGTGCCCACTGCAACCGGGGTGATCGTGAGCACGCGCTGGGCGCCGCTGCCGGTGAGCACGAGGTTTGCATTCGGCACGACGGTCGTGTTGGTACTCACTGCCGTGACGGTGAGCGCGCTTGGAGCCGTTTCGTTGTCTGAAACCGTAAAACGGATGCCCACTGTGCGCGCCGGGTCGGTCGGGTCATCGATCACGCCCGAGACGCGCGAGGGCGAAGCGGTATTGACGAACAGCCGCGGTGAAAAGGCGGGGTCGGCCGCGATCGTCGGCGGCGAGTTCATCGCGGTGGCCGACGCCGTGGTGAAGGTCGACACGACGTCTGCGGCCATGGCATCCGGGCTGCCGTCGCGGTCGGTCACCTGCGAAGCGATGACCATAAGCGTACAGACGGCACCCGCGGGCAAGGCGCTCGCCGGGGTGAGCGTGAGCGTGGTGACATTCGTGGCCGGCAGTCCCGTGAGCGTCTGCGTGCTCGAGGCGCATTCGAGCGTCACGCCACCTGCGGCGACATCCACTGCCTCAGAAAAGGTCAATTCGATCTGCGCGGACACCGGGACGTTACTCGCGCCGTCAGCCGGGATGACTGCGGTGACGCTCGGCGGCGTGTCGGTCACGGCAGGACTGCCTGAGACGCGCACGTTGTCAAAGCGCATCGTGCCGCCCGAGTTGTAAGTGCTGGTGCTTTTTGAGGCACGATACTGTCCGGCGGTCGGATCGAACGCAGATACCACACGGAAGCAGGCATTTGGATTGTCGTTCAGCGCCGTAACGGCAGAGAGATCGACCTCCCTCGAATACCAGGTGTCGCCGGTACCGGTCGGGGCCGGTGTGAACGTAAAGGTCACAGCATCGGTGAACGTGCCCGCGCAGCCACTCGTGGCGTATTGCACGACGATCGTGTTGGCCGCCGTGTTGCTGTGCCGTATATCGAAGCGAAAGAGAACGTTGGCATAACCCGCCGTCGAGACAGCGAACGCGACGCCCGCTGTCTTGTTACCGGAGCCCTGCGCGGGGTAGTTGGTGGTGTTCCACGCTCGACCGGAAGAACCTGCCCCTAACGCAAAGCTGGCCGTCGTACCCCCCACGGGTGATGCAGTTCCGCTCCCGGTTGACGGTGTCGTCACGTCTCCCGTGAACGTCCATTCGGTGATCGTGGTCTGGGCGTGGGCGCTTGCGAGGACGATCGCCGCGAACGACAAAGCAAACAGACGACGTGCTGTGCGGGCGATCTCGCGTCGGAGTCGATGCATGATGATCCGTCCTGATGAAAACAGGTCGGAATTGGTAGCAAGGAGATGTGAAGCGCCTGTTACGAGCACCTGAGCAATTGCTGAGCGATTGGCGTGTGCCCGGACTCGAGAAGCCCCTGCCCTCGGTACGAACCGTACTGCACTGCAACAAACCTGTAACAACCGGTTGGGAGAATTCGTCGAGAGACGCCAGTCGGAGCTTCTGCTGAAGCTTCCGTCGGCGATCCGCTGTTAGTCGCTTCCCTTCCTTCACAGGACTCAATGATGAAATTCAAGTTCAAGGCTCTGAGCCTCTCTGTTCTCTCTGTTTTTGCCGTGGCCGCACATGCCAACACCGTCAAGGTCGACGGCTCCTCGACCGTTTTTCCGGTCACTGAGGCTGTTGCAGAAGACTTCCAGAAAGCGAACAAGCAGTACAAAGTGACGGTCGGCGTGTCCGGCACGGGTGGTGGCTTCAAAAAGTTCTGCCGCGGCGAGACGGACGTCTCGAACGCCTCGCGTCCCATTCTGAAGGCCGAGATGGATGAATGCGCCAAGAACGGCGTGCAGTACATCGAACTGCCCGTAGCGTATGACGCACTCACCGTCGTCGTGAACCCGAAGAACACGTGGGCTAAGTCGATGACGGTTGAAGAGCTCAAGAAGGCATGGGAACCCGCTGCCCAGGGCAAAATCATGCGCTGGAACCAGATCAACCCGTCCTTCCCCGATGCGCCGCTCGCGCTGTTCGGTGCGGGTTCTGATTCGGGCACGTTCGACTACTTCACCGAAGCGATCGTCGGCAAGGCTAAATCGAGCCGTGGCGATTACACCGCCTCGGAAGACGATAACATCCTTGTTCAGGGTGTGGCTCGCAACGTCAACGCGCTTGGCTACTTTGGCTTCGCCTACTACGCCGAACACAAAGACAAGCTCAAAGGCGTCGCAATTTCGTATAAGGGTCGTCCGCCGGTCGAGCCATTGGAAGCAAACGTTCTCAACGCGACTTACGAGCCCCTCTCGCGTCCGATCTTCATCTACGTCAACAACAAGTCGATGGACAGGCCAGAAGTGCGCGCCTTCGCCGAGTACTACATGAAGAACGGTGCCAGGCTGGCCAAGGAAGTGAAGTACGTCCCTCTGCCTGCAAAGGCCTATGAGTACAACCTCAATGCGCTCGCCAAGCGTCAGGTTGGAACCAAGATGGGTGGCGAGAACAAGGTCGGTCTGACCATCGACCAGCTCATGAAGATGGAAGCGAAGTAACTCTTCTTGGCCTCCAAAAGGGCGAAAGGCGCTGCGACGATCGCCTTTCGCCCTAAGTTTTTTGATCTGGCGCGGTTTGCGCGCTACCCTCCTTGACCTGCATCCGTGTTCGATCCTCCCGGGGGACCTGTGACGACTGCTTCTTCGACTTCAAGCCTGCCCACGCCAGATGCAGCGCCTAACCGGCTGCACTTCAAGTTCACACGAAATCTCAAGGAGCGCTTCATCGAAGCCATCCTTCTGTTCTGCGGGCTCGTGGCCGTGTTTACGACTCTGGCCATCATGTTTGTTTTGGTGACCGAAGCGCTGCCCTTCTTCAACCACGTGTCGATAGTGGATTTTTTCACCGACACGCTCTGGACACCCTTGTTCGCAGAACCGCGCTACGGCATCCTGCCGCTCGTCTCCGGCACACTGACTGTCGCCGGCGTGGCGCTGCTGCTCGCCATCCCTCTGGGCACGGTCATCGCTATTTATCTCTCCGAATTCGCACCGCACGGCGTGCGCGAGGTGGTCAAGCCCGCTCTTGAAATGCTTGAGGCGGTGCCGACCGTTGTCTTCGGATATTTTGCGCTGCTCGTCGTCACGCCGCTGCTGCAAACCATCTTCCCGGAGTTGCCCGGCTTCAACATGCTCTCAGCCGGGCTGGTGATCGGCGTGTTGGTCACTCCTTACATCAGCTCGGTCGCCGAGGATGCAATGCGTGCGGTACCCATGGCGATGCGCGAAGGCGCCTACGCTGTGGGCGCCACCAAACTGCAAGTCGCTGTCAGTATCGTCACACCCGCGGCCATCTCGGGCATCGTCGCTGCCTACATCCTCGCCGTCTCGCGCGCCGTGGGCGAGACGATGGTCGTTGCAATCGCAGCAGGGACGAATCCGCAATTCACATTCAACCCGATGGATCAGGCTGCCACCATCTCCGCCTACATCGTACAGGTCGCGCTCGGCGATCTTCCGCACGCTTCGATTGGCTACCAAAGCATCTTTGCAGCAGGCCTGGTCCTCGTTGTTATGACACTCATCTTCAATATCGTGGGCCACTGGGTACGCAAGCGCTTCCGCGAGTCGTACTGATTGAGCAGCTCAACTCCGATCGATATGAATACCGAGAAGCCATCCCCACCGTCCGCCCGCCTAGACGCGGCAGCCATCGCCGAATTGATCCGCACCGGCAAGCGCAAGGAACTGGTTTTTGCCATCCTGGGCGTGTTTTGCCTGGCGATCGCCATCCTCACCCTGACGGCAGCATTCCTCAGCCTGCTGCTCGATGGCTGGTCTCGCATCCGGCCCGAATTCTTCGTCAATTTCCCGTCCCGCCGGGCTGCCGAGGCGGGCATCCTGTCCGCCTGGGTGGGCTCGTTCATGGTGCTCATCGTGACCATGGTCGCTGCAGTGCCCCTCGGTGTGGGTGCAGCAATCTACCTCGAGGAGTACGGCCAAAAGGGCGGCTGGATCAAGGACGTCATCGAGATCAACGTAACGAACCTTGCCGGAGTGCCCTCGATCATCTATGGTCTTTTGGCGCTCGGGCTGTTTGTCTACTACTTCAAGTTTGGTCAAAGCGTGCTGTCTGCGGGCCTCACCCTCGCATTGCTCATCCTGCCCATCGTGATCGTCGCAACACGCGAGGCGCTCCGTTCTGTGCCGGTGCATATCCGTGAGGCGGCCTATGGCGTGGGCGCGACTCGCTGGCAAATGGTGAGCCAGCATCTGGTGCCGTATTCCGCTGGCGGTATTCTGACCGGGATCATCATCGGCCTGGCCCGCGCTATCGGTGAAACCGCGCCGGTCATCACCATCGGCGCACTCACGTTCATCGCGTTCCTCCCTCCTTCGCCCATTAGCACCGAGCCGCCCTTTCTAAACTTCGACTGGCTGTTCTCGCCATTCACGGTGCTGCCGATCCAGATGTTCAACTGGGTGTCGCGGCCAGACTCTTCCTTCCATGCCAGTGCGGCCGGCGCAGGCCTGGTCCTGCTCGCGATGTGCTTGGCAATGAATGCGCTTGCAATCTACATCCGCTATCAAGTCCGGAAGAAAATCAAATGGTGACCTCCTCCCAGGCCCGCGCGGCCACCCCTGCCGTTGAAACTCAGCATTACAAAGCGGAAGTCCGTAATCTCAACTTTTATTACGGCTCCTTTCACAGCCTGAAGAACATCTCCTTCAAGCTGGAGGCGAACAAGGCGACCGCGCTCATCGGCCCCTCCGGGTGCGGCAAAAGCACTCTGCTGCGCTGTTTCAACCGTTTGCACGACCTTTATCCCGGCAATCGGTACGAGGGCTCGATCGTGCTTTTGCCGGACAACGTGAACATCCTCGACCGGAAGGTCGACCCGATCGAGGTGCGCATGCGCATCGGCATGGTGTTCCAGAAGCCCAACCCGTTTCCAAAGTCCATCTTCGAGAACGTGGCCTATGGCCTGCGCGTGCGGGGCATGAATAACAAGACTGAACTTGCCGACCGAGTAGAAGCCGCCCTCAAGGGCGCAGCGCTCTGGGAGGAGGTGAACCATCGTCTCGATGATCTCGCCTTCAACCTCTCCGGCGGTCAGCAGCAACGTCTGTGTATCGCGCGCGCGCTCGCCACGGATCCGGAAATCCTGCTCTTCGACGAGCCGACCTCGGCGCTTGACCCGATCGCGACCTCGTCGATCGAGGAGCTGATCCAGGACATCAAGCACAAGGTGACGATTCTCATCGTCACCCACAACATGCAGCAGGCGGCACGCGTCTCGGACTACACCGCCTACATGTACCTTGGCGATCTCATCGAGTTCGGCGTGACGAGCGAGCTGTTCGTCAAGCCGAAGGACAAGCGCACCGAGGACTACATCACCGGCCGCTTCGGCTGATCGAGGACAGGGAAAAACACATGGAACATTCCTCCAAACAGTACGAACAGGAACTCGACGAACTGCGCTCGAGCGTGCTCGCCATGGGTGGGCTCGTGGAGGCGCAGCTCGCCCGCGCGCTCGAAGCGATCGAAACCGGTGACAGCGAGCTCATTGCCGCCGTCGTGCGCGAGGAGAAAAAGGTCAACGTCATGCAGGTCGAGGCCGACCGACTCGCCATGGCGATCATCGCCAAGCGGCAACCGGCAGCGATCGACCTTCGGCAGATCGTCTGCTCGATCCAGGCGACCAACGACCTCGAGCGCATCGGCGACGAAATCAAGAGGATCGCGACACTTGCGCAGCAGTTCCAGGCTTCGGAACGCTTTCAGACCCTGCGTCTCAACGAGGTTCGCCACATCGGCGAACTCGCGATGGAGATGCTCAAGGAGACTTTGAACGCTTTCGCGCGACTGGATGTCGTTTCGGCCGGCGAGGTGATCGGACGAGACAGCGCGGTCGACGACGAATACGCGCGGATCATGCGGCTTCTGGTCAGCTATATGATGGAAGATCCGCGCACGATCTCTTCAGGCATCGACGTCGCCTTCGCAGCCAAGGCGATCGAGCGCGTCGCAGACCATGCGAAAAACATCGCGGAATATGTGATCCACATCGTCCAAGGACAGGATCCCCGTCACACGACCTTGGGCGCGACGACCGGCTGATCAAGGCAGACCGCAGCCCGCCGCGACCTCACTGCGAAAGCTTGTCGGAGAGGTGCTTGCGCCGAGTCCGGTAAGGAGGCGGGCGTCGTCGACCCCTGCCATCAAACGGACGAGCGCGATTCCGGTCCGGCTCGCGTGCCGGCCGGGGAGCGCGATCAGATCGAGTGGCTGGGCAGCGAGGTAGGCGAAGATGGCTTCGGGGTCGGTGCGGCGAGCCCCGCTGCCAAGCGCGCCGGCCGTCAGTGCGGAGCCACGCAGCCCAAGCCACGCGCGCAACAGCATTAGCCCGTCGGTTTGGGCATCGACGTTGCCGTCATCGTCGAGGTCGAGGCAGCCAACGGAAGGCGGCAGCGGTGCCTCGTTCGACCACTGCGGGCGAGCGAGTGTCGAATGAAATCTCACCTCGCCGGTAATTGCTGCGTCTCCCGTGGCTGAGCGGAGAGCCCCGCCGCTGCCTTCCTGGAATCGGTACAAGGCCGCAGTGTGCGCATCTACGGCATGCCTGCGGTCATGCAGCGTGAAAGCCGGCCCGAGCGTCGTGCTCGTGGGATAGCGCAGCACGGTCGACAGACGCATTTCGGAGAGCCAGCCCGAGAACGAGGGATAACCGACACCTGCATCGTGCTTTTCGGCGGCCAGTACGAGGAATGGATCGCTATTGGGCCAGCTGGTCGACCGGCCATCAGGGTAGGCGAGGCTGCCCGTAGGCCCAATCGCACTCGCTTCGAGCCGACCGTCTACAAAGAGCCAGATACGACCATCGGCGAGCCGTCGCTGCACGGCGATGTGATGCCACGCGCCATCGGCCACATCGCTCGTGCCGCATACGACGGTGCCGCTACCCGAGGCATCGCTCGCCCCAAAGGCTACGCGCATGCCGCCGCCCGACCGCGTGCCGAGGGCGAGGCCCCAGTCGGGTCCCGGGCCGAAGATGTCGCGGTCGACCACGACGTTGCCCGTGATCCAACCATCATTGACGCCGCAGGACACCGTGCCTGCGTTCTCGTCGGGCAGCGCGCGCAGCCAGAAATCGATCGTGAAGTCGGTTGCGCCGACGTCTGCGGCGGTCGGCGGATCGATCGAGATTTTGACCCGGTCGACATCGCCCACCCCGGTGCCGTAGAAGCGCAGCGATCCGGCGGCGACCTCGCACGCGAGGCTAATTGCCGCACAAGCAGCGAAGAGAGCGAGCTGCCGAAGCATCGACCGGACGGCAAACAGAAACGCAACCTCGATGGCAACGGATACTGCCACACCTGGCCGTGCATCGCAACCCGCCTTCCAGGCGTGGGCTACACTGGGCCGAGGTCTCGAGGCGCGCCGCCCGGTCGCCTGCCCGACTCGAGGGCTGCAGGAACCGGCGGTCAGCGGCGATGGTCTCGAAGACATTCCCCTGCCGACGGCATCATGCCGCGCTTTCGGCCAAACCTTGTTCGGAGCCTCTCCCCGTGACCGGACCCGTCCGCGAAGCCGAGTCCCCCGCGCCGACCATCGCCCACGACGCGGCCCGCCCGTCTCGGTGCGCATCCGGCGGTCGCCCCCCCGTGGCCCCCACCCCGCTGTCGATCGTTCAGACGCGCGCAGCGCAGGCGGTTCTTGCCGTGCTCGAGGGTCGCAATGCCGACGCAGCGCTCGCGCAGATCGACCGCAACGGCCTCGATGGACCCGCCCGTTCGGCACTTGTGGACCTCACGCTCGGTACGCTGCGCTATCTCGGCGAGTGCCGTACCCTTCTGAAACTGTTCGCGCGCGCGCGTCCCCGGCCCCTGGTCGAGGCAATCCTATGGGTCGCCCTCTACCAGTTGCGACACTCGCGAACGGCCTCTCACGTCGTGGTGTCGCAGGCCGTGGCCGCGTGTGCGGCCATCGACGCAGGTGCGCGCGGATTTGCCAACGCGGTGCTGCGCAACTATCTACGTGATCCTGCCGACGCCTGGAGCCGTGCTCTTGCCACGCCCGAGGCCGAGTGGAACCATCCCGAGTGGTGGATCCGCCGTTTGAAGCAGGATCACCCCGACGCCTGGGAGGCCATCTTGCGCGGTGGCAACGGACAGGGGCCGCTCACGCTCCGGGTCAACCGCCGACGGGCTACGGTGGAGCAGGTACGCGAACGCCTCGCCGCGCGCAAGATCAGCGCCCAAGCCTTGTTCGATCACGCGCTCGTGCTGGCGCGTCCGCGCGCCGTGGAGCAGTTACCCGGCTTCCGCGAGGGCTGGTTCTCGGTCCAGGACGCAGGAGCGCAGCTCGCCGGACCGCTGCTCGGCGTCAAGGACGGGATGCGGGTGCTCGATGCCTGCGCTGCACCAGGTGGGAAGGCTGCGCATTTGGCTGAACTCGCCGATCTCCGACTCACTGCGCTCGAGATCGATGCCGAGCGCGCACGACGCTTAGAGCAGAACTTCGCGCGGCTTGGGCTCGCCGCTGACGTTCGGGTGGCGGATGCTGGCGCGCCGCACGCCTGGTGGGACGGCGTCGCCTTCGACCGGATTCTGCTCGATGCGCCCTGCACCGGCTCGGGTGTGGTGCGACGGCATCCAGACGGTAAGTGGTTGAAGCGCGAGAGCGACATCGCCCAACTCGCAGCGGCGCAGGCGCGTCTCATCGACGCCCTCTGGCCGACGCTTGCGCCCGGAGGCCGCCTGCTCTATGTGACCTGTTCGGTCTTCCATGCCGAGAACGCCGCACAGATCGAGCGGGCACTCGCGCGCCACGCGGACATGCGGCGCGTGCGCATCCACCTGCCCGGGGCACCTGCCTCGGCCGGCGGCCAGCTCTTTCCAGGCGGTAATCGCAGGACACACAACCACGATGGCTACTTCTACGCGCTATTGGAGAAGCAGAGGTGAGCGACCGCACGGTCTCTGTTGCTCGACGGCGGCTCCTCGCCACAGCCAGTCTTGCGCTCGTGCTGCCGGTTGCCCCCATCGCACAGCTCGCGGCCGAAACCATCCGAACGCGCAGTGCCTTGGTCCGCGTGCAGGATGACACGCTCGTTCTGGATGCGGATTTCGACTTCTCGCTGACACCGCCGCTCGAGGAGGCGCTGGTGCGCGGCACGCCGCTCTACTTCGTGCTCGATAGCGAGATCACCCGCTCCCGCGCCTGGTGGTTCGACCAGACGATGCGCGGTCTGTCCTCGCAGCGGCGGCTGACCTATTCGCCCCTCACGAACAGCTATCGCGTAGACACGGGGCCTCTCGGGCAGCCGGGTACTTTTTCAACACTGGATGAAGCGCTCCGGCCGATCCGACTGATCCGCGGGCGGCCCATCAGCGAGCGCGGCGTGATCCGCGCGGGCGAGCGCTACGAGGTATCGGTGCGCCTGCGCCTCGACACGGCTCAACTGCCCAAGCCACTTCAGGTGAACACGCTGGTTTCGCGCGAGTGGTCGCTTGCCTCGGACTGGTATCGCGTGGTGGTCTCGCCATGACCGCAACACCGCTTCCACCGTCGTCCTCGCAGCCGGCCACGCCCCGCCCGAGCTCCCTCGCCCCGCCGTTATGGATGCGCGTGGCGTGGCTGCTTTTCGCCGTCGCCGGCGGCGTCTTCATTACTGTGCTCGCGCGTGCTTCGGCCAACTCGGCACTGTTTGCGCGCTATTACACCGCGCTCATCGTCGCCAGTGTGCTGATCGTGCTCTGCCTGGCCGCACTCGTGCTCTATCAGCTCGTGCTGCTCCTTCGCGCGCGACAAGCCCGGATCTTCGGCTCGGCGTTGACTGCTCGCATGATGGGCTTCTTTGCCGTGGTGGCTGTGCTGCCCGGTGTGGTGGTCTACGCGATTTCGGTGCAGTTCCTCGCCACCTCGATCGAAAGTTACTTCGACACCCGGATCGAGCGCGCGCTCGATGCCGGACTCGAACTCGGTCGTACCGCACTCAAGGAGGCGCTCAAGGAACTTCTGCGCAAGGGCGAGTCGATGGCCGAAGAGCTCGCGCCATACGAAGAAGCCGCTCAGGCCCGCGCGAGGCTGATCGCGCTGCGCGAACGCTACCAGGTGCCCTACACCGCGCTGCTGTCGCCGTCCGGTGCCACGATCGCCGTGGCCGCCTCATCGTCCGCCGAGGCCATCGCTCCTGCGCTCTCTGGCCTCGATCTACGGCATGTAAGCACGCTCGCACCCGTCACCAGCATCGAACCCGTGGCCGCAGGCGGACTCGAACTTCGGGTCCTCGTCGCCGTCTCCGGCAACGGCCTCACGCCCGGTCGGGTGTTGCTGCTCTCCCAACCCGTAGCGGCCACGCTGCGTGAGCAGACATCGATCCTCGATGCCGGTTTCCGCGACTATCAGGAACTCGCCTTCCAGCGCGCATCCTTGCAGCGGCTGTTCTCACTCACACTCACGCTGACGCTCCTGCTCGCGCTCTTCGCGGCGCTTGCGCTCGCAGCCCTTTTCTCGGAGCGCCTGGCTCAACCCATGGCGCATCTGGCACAGGCGACGCGTGCCGTGGCCGAGGGGGACTTTTCCGCGCGCGCCTCGGTGTCGGGGCACGACGAGCTGGCCGTGCTCGGCCGCGCCTTCAACCAGATGACGGCGGATCTGGCCGACGCCCGCGCCCGGGATGCAGCCAATCAGCAGGCCATCCAGACCAGCAACCTGTTTCTCGAGAACATCCTGCGCAACATCAAGGCGGGCGTGCTGGTGCTCGCCGAAGATTACCGGCTGTTGATGGCGAACGCGGCGGCTTCGGTCATCCTGCAGGCACGGCTCGACGAGCTGACAGGACAGTCGCTCGTCGCGGCAGCGCTGCCCGGCAGTCTCGATCGTTTCATCGAGGCGATCCGCCGCGCGTTTGCGCGAAGCAATGACGCCGACTGGCAGCGCGAGCTCTCGCTCGAGGTCGGCGGCATCGCGCGCAGCCTGATCGTGCGCGGCGCCCGGCGGGCTATTCCCGGTGGTGCTGCACGCATCGTGGTGTTCGACGACATCACTGAGGTGCTGAACGCCGAGCGCGACACCGCATGGGCCGAGGTCGCCCGACGCATGGCGCACGAAATCAAGAATCCGCTCACGCCGATCCAGCTCTCGGCCGAGCGGCTCGAACTGAAGCTTGCACCGACGCTGGCCGAGCACGAGGCCACCGTACTCCGTCGCGCCACGCAGACCATCGTGAACCAGGTCACGGCCATGAAGAACATGGTCAATGACTTCACGGTCTATGCGCGCAAGCCCCGTCCAGGCAGCCTCGTGCCGATCGACGTGGAGGCCCTGCTCCGCGAGACGATCGAGCTCTACGGCGCCTATCCGATCCGGCTGGAACTCGACTGGCAGGCAGCGCATCGTTTCGTTCGCGCCGAGGCGACGCGGCTTCGGCAGGTGTTCCACAATCTGCTCGCCAACGCAGCGGATGCCTGTGCCGACCGTTCCGACGGGTGCCTGCGGATCGAGGCCTTGAACTGGCCCGACGGCGAGGGAGGCGAGGAACTGGTGCTTCGATTCTGCGACAATGGGGGTGGCTTCAGTGCGAGCGTGCTTGAACGTGTCTTCGAGCCCTACGTCACCACGAAAGCGAAGGGCACCGGTCTCGGCCTCGCCATCGTGAAAAAGATCATCGATGAACACAAGGGCCGAATCGACATCGCCAACATCCCTGCCAGTGCGCATGCTGCGGCAGGGGCCCAGGTGACGGTCGCCCTGCCCGTGCACAGCGCCCATGACCTTGTCGATGCGCCTTCCCGTGAACCCGAACGCGACGTGCGATCCTGAGCGTTCAATCTCAAGCGCCTCACCTTGAGCACCCCGATCGACATCCTGGTGGTCGACGACGAAGTCGGCATCCGTAGTCTGCTGCAGGAGATCCTCGAAGACGAGGGCTATACCGTGCGCCTGGCCCAGAACGCAGCCGAGGCGCGCGAATTGCGCCGCGCCCGCCTGCCGGCCGTGACCCTGCTCGACATCTGGATGCCGGATGCCGATGGGGTGACACTGCTCAAGGAATGGAAGGCGGCCGGCGAGCTCACCACGCCCGTCGTCATGCTCTCCGGACACGCCACCATCGAGACCGCGGTCGAAGCCACACGCATCGGCGCCTTCGACTTCCTCGAAAAGCCCATTGGCCTGGCCAAGCTCCTGGCCACCGTCGAGCGGGCGCTGAAGGCCAGTGAGGTCCGGCGCGCGCGGCCCATCGATCTCTCCGCGCTGGGTCAGTCCCCGGCCATCCTCGAGGTGCAGATGCGCCTCTCGGCGCTCATCGCCGACCGACGTCCGATCCTGCTCACGGGTGAAACCGGCGTAGGGTTTCTCGAGTGCGCCCGAGCGCTGCACGAACCGAATACCCCCTGGGTCCAGCTCGAATCTGGGCAGCGCCTCATCCACTCGCCGCTCGAGATCCTGGAGACCGCGCGCGGCGGCCTGCTGTTCTGCCCGGAAGTCGCGTTGCTCTCGCGCAGCGAACTGCGCTCGCTGGGTTTTCTCATCAACAAGATGAATGCCTATGGGGTGCGTATCGTCTGCGGTAGCTCCGAACCGCTCGGCTTGCTCTCCGGCGAAGGCCGCTTCGATCCGACGCTCTATGCGCTCCTCTCGGCCTGCTCGGTGCTGATTCCACCGCTTCGCGCGCGCAGGAGCGATCTGCCCGCGCTCATCGATCGCTACGCGCTCGCCTTCGCACCCGACGGGCCGGCGCGGTTGACGCCTGAGGTACGCAGCCAGCTCGAAAACGCACCTTGGCCCGGCAATCTGATCCAGTTGCAGAGCGTGCTGTCGAGCCTGCTGCTCGCCAGCAATGACGTGGTTTCGGTCGAGCATCTGCAGGCGATCCTCGGCGACCTGCGGACCGAGGAGCCCGCTCCCCGTCCGCAGCTGCCGCCGGAGTTCTTCGATCTGCCGCTCCGAGAAGCGCGCGAGGCTTTCGAGCGGGTGTACTTCGAGCATCTGCTCGGACGGGAGTCGAGCAACATGAGCCGGGTGGCCGACAAGGCCGGCCTCGAGCGCACGCATCTCTATCGCAAGCTCAAGCAGCTCAATATCCGCTTTCCGCGCCGCGTGGCTTCCGAGCCCTGAGCTGGGCAGTCGGGTCATCGTCAGATGTTGCTCTCGCGCCGCGGCTGGTGGCTGTTTCTCACCCCCGTGGCCATCTGTTCCACGACGTTCCACGCCATCCTCTACCAGTTGGACAGCGCAACCACGCGGGCTTGGGCCGCGGCCCTGCGCTTTGCGCTGGCGGCGGGCGGACTCGTGCTCGGGTGCCTGCTCAAGGGCATCCCGCTGGCATCCCGCCGGCGCACCAACCGTTGATCCTGCTCTCAGGCGCGCTGGCTTACGCGGTGATTTCTGTGCTCACTTACCTTGCAGAGCAAGACATCCCCTCCGGATGGGTGGCGATCTGCTTGACGCTCATGGTGTTCTTTGCCCCGGTCCTCGCGCGGGCGTTGCTTCGCGAGCGCACGCCCGCACGCGTCTGAGTCGGAGGATAGGGCGTTGGTCTTCGACCCCCGCGCGGGGTTCTGGCTGGCGCTGGCGTATCTGGCCGTCTTTGGAACCGTGGTGGCGTTCCTCTGCTCCCTGAGCCTACTCCTCGAGGCAGGCTCGGGCGTGGCCATGTATGTGAGCGTGCTCTCGCCGCCCGGGGCTTTGGTGGTCTCCATCGCGCTCGAAGGCCTCAGGCCGGAGGTACCGACGATGCTGGGCATGATGCACGCATTGCGCGGTGCCTGGGTCTGGCTGCGCACGCCCGCTGCACCGCGGCGAGCGGCGCCGGCCGTTACTGTGGATAAGTTGCACACTGCGCCCCACGCAACCGATAGAATCGCACCCGGGGAGATCGCTGATCGGGCCTTGATCGGGCCTTGATCGGGCCTCGATCGGGCCTTTGTGGAAGGTCCCGAGCTTCGGTCGCCGGACCCACCGCTCGGATCGCCCCGGTCAGGTTCACGTCGTGCGCCGGCGGGTCGGATCGGGTCGGGTCGATCGGGGAGCGATGTCCCGGCTTGATGTGGCGCGGCGCATGCCATGCTCGATCCCGATGCCCCCATCGAGCAGTCTGTCGTAGAACTTCGATGTCCTTCCACCTTCAACCCGACGGGCTTCCGTCCGCCCCCCTCACCATCCATGTCGAACTTCTGGTCCCGCTGTCTCGAGCAGTTCGCTCAGGAATTGTCTCCACAGCAGATGGCGATGTGGCTGCATCCGCTCGAAAGCCGGGAAGCGCAGGATGGCGTGGAGTTGCTCGCACCCAACCCCTTCGTGGCCAAGTGGGTCCGCGAGCGGTTTCTGCCGAAGATCAAGCATCAGGCCATCGACTACTTCGGCGAGGGCGCCCGGGTCACGCTGTCGGTGGCGGGAGAGCGGCCGAGTGCGGCCCCATCCGCTGCATCGGACGCTTCGAGCCCAACGCAAGGACGATCCGAAGCTGACGCGCCAGAAACACGGTCGGGCAAGCCCGACACAGGCACCCGGCCCAACGCCAAGTCGGCCAAGTCGAGCGCAGGCAGCGAGGGCGAGCCCATCCTCTCAGCGAAGGATCGTGTTCGCCGGGATTCCGCGCTGAACCCAGCCTTCCGCTTCGACACCTTCGTTACCGGCAAGGCCAACCAGCTCGCGCGTGCCGCAGCCACCCAGGTCGCAAGCAATCCCGGCGCGGCCTACAACCCGCTCTTCATCTACGGCGGCGTGGGGCTGGGCAAGACCCACCTCCTGCAGGCGATCGGCAATGCGCTCCTGGCTGAACACAGCAATGCCCGCATTCGCTATCTGCATGCCGAGCGGTATGTGACAGACGTGGTGCGTGCCTACCAGACCAAGCAATGGGATGAGTTCAAGGCTCGCTACCTCGCGCTTGACCTGCTGCTGATCGACGACATCCAGTTCTTCAACGGCAAATCGAGCACACAGGAGCAGTTTTTCTACTTGTTCAACGGCCTGATCGAGGCCGGTAAGCAGATCGTCATCACCTGCGACACCTACCCCAAGGAGATCGAGGGGATCGAGGACCGTCTCAAGAGCCGCTTCAGCTGGGGACTCACGGTCCAGGTGGAGCCCCCGGAGACCGAGATGCGGGTGGCGATCCTGCTTGCAAAGGCCGAAGCGATGGGGATTGCGCTCGACGAGTCGGTGGCGTTCTTCATCGCCAAGCACATTCGATCGAACGTGCGTGAACTCGAGGGCGGGTTGAAGCGTGTGGCCGCCTATGCAAGCTTTCACGCGCTCGGGATCACTCCTGCGGTCGCCAAGGAAGCGCTGCGTGACCTGCTCGCCGTGCAGTCACGCCAGATTTCGATCGAAAACATCCAGAAGGTCGTCGCCGATTACTACAAGATCAAGGTCAGCGACATGCATTCGAAGAATCGCCAGCGGGTGCTTGCGCGGCCGCGTCAGATGGCGATGGCGCTGGCCAAGGAGCTCACCTCGCTGTCCCTGCCGGAAATCGGGCAAAACTTCGGCGGGCGTGACCACACAACCGTGCTGCATGCCTGCAGGCAGATCTCGCACCTGCGCGAAAGCATGCCTCAGATCCAGCATGACTATGCCCTGCTGCTGCAGGTGCTCCGGGGATGAGGCGCCTCATGCGAACGCTCGAACCTTCGCTGCGACAGGTGGGGCCACGCGCGGAGCCCCTCCTCGTGGGCCGCGGAAGAAGTCTGTGCACAAACGCGGGCCCTATCGTTGAACGGGTTGTGGAACGGGGTGCTCGGCGGGCAGGTCATGCCATCGATCCACAGGGCGTCCTTTGTGGACGGCGCGCCTTTCCACAGGGCTCGAGATGCTCCAAACCCCTGATAGGAAAGCGTTTTTTGTGTTGTCCACCGCTCGCGGCCAAGACAATTGTTACTAGAGTGTGAATCATGAATCTGAAAAACTTACCGCGGGATGCGATCCTGAAGCCTCTGCAGGCCGTGGCCGGAATCGTGGAGCGTCGCCAGACGCTTCCGATTCTGGCGAATGTGCTGTTCGAGCATTCGAAGGACAGCCTGCTCACGCTGGCCACGGATCTCGAGCTGCAGATCTCGGCGCGTACCGCGCTCGAGGGGGGCGGTGAGCCGCAGTCGATCACGGTTGCAGCACGCAAACTGCTCGATATCCTGCGTGCGCTGCCGGAATCGAGCACGGTTTCGCTCGAGGCCAAGGACGGGAAACTCGCGGTCAGGGCAGGCAAGAGCCGGTTCAGCCTGCAGACGCTGCCGGCAGCGGACTATCCGCGCCTGCACATGAATGCCGAGCAACTGCAGCGCTTCAGTGTCTCGCAGCGGCAGCTCAAGGCGACCTTGCGCCTGGTCGAATTCGCGATGGCGCAGCAGGACATCCGCTTCTACCTGAACGGCATGCTGCTCGTGCTGGACGGCAGCACGCTCAGCTGCGTTGCGACCGACGGGCATCGCTTGAGCTACGCGAGTCTTCCGGTCGAAGGGCTGTTTGCGCGTCAGGAGATCATCGTACCGCGGAAGACCGTGCTTGAACTGTCCAAGTTGCTGGCCGACAGCGACGATCCGGTCGACATTGCAATCCTCGCCAATCAGGTTCGCTTCGCCTTCGGCACGGTCGAGCTCACGAGCAAGGTGATCGACGGCAAGTTCCCCGACTACAACAGGGTGATCCCGACGGCGCACCAGAAACAGGTCACGCTCGACCGGGTGAGCTTCCTTGGCACCTTGCAGCGGGCGGCGATTCTCTCCAACGAGCGTTTCCGCGGCGTGCGTCTGTCGCTTGCGCCGGGCCTGCTCAAGGTCGTCTGCACGAACAACGAACAGGAAGAGGCCGAAGAGGAGATCGAGGTCACCTACGACGGTGCACCGGTCGACATCGGTTTCAACATCAATTACCTGCTCGACGTGGCGAGTACCCTGAGCGCAAGCGAAATGACGCTCTCGCTCCAGGACGCGTCGGCGTCTGCGTTGTTCACCTTGCCGGGGCGAAGCGACTTCAAGTATGTCGTCATGCCCATGCGCATCTGACGCATCGAACGCATCCGTGGCGCGCAAGCCCGGTATGCGGCACGCCAAGGCTAGCCAAGACACCCTTTCCGGATCGGAATTTCAATGAGTGACACAGAAAAGAACGCAAGCCAGAGCTACGACGAGGATTCGATTCGCGTCCTGAAGGGGCTCGAGGCGGTCCGCAAGCGCCCCGGTATGTACATCGGCGACACGGCCGACGGCACGGGCCTGCACCACATGGTGTTCGAGGTGCTCGACAATGCGATCGACGAGGCGCTCGCGGGTGTCTGTGACGACATCAAGGTCGTGATCCATGCCGACAACTCGATCTCGGTCACCGACAACGGCCGGGGCATTCCGACCGCGATCAAGCAGGACGACGAGCTGAAGCGTTCGGCCGCCGAGATCGTGATGACCGAGCTTCATGCGGGCGGCAAGTTCGACCAGAACAGCTACAAGGTTTCGGGTGGCCTGCATGGCGTGGGCGTGTCGGTCGTCAATGCGCTCTCGGATTGGTTGAAGCTCAAGATCTGGCGTGAAGGCAAAGTCCACGAGATGGAGTTTCGCCAGGGTGTGCCGGTGGCGCCTCTCAAGGTCACCGGCGAGACGCGCAACCGCCGGGGGACCGAGGTGCATTTCCTGGCCTCGGCCGAGACCTTCGGGCATATCGAGTTCCACTACGAGATCCTCGCCAAGCGCATCCGGGAGCTGTCCTTCCTGAACCACGGCGTCAAGATCGAACTCATCGACCACCGCACCGGCAAGAGCGAGAGCTTCGCGCACTCGGGGGGCATCCGCGGCTTCGTCGAGTACATGAACAAGTCGAAGACGGTGCTGCACAAGAACATCTTCTACGCCCAGGGCGAGAAGCAAGGTATCACGGTCGAAGTAGCGATGCAGTGGAACGACAGCTATGGTGAAAACGTCCAGTGCTTCACGAACAACATCCCGCAGCGCGACGGCGGCACCCACCTGACGGGCCTGCGTGCGGCGATGACGCGCACGATCACCAAGTACATCACCGCCAACGAGCTCGACAAGAAAGCGAAGGTCGAAGTCACGGGCGATGACCTGCGCGAAGGCCTCACTTGCATCCTCTCGGTCAAGGTGCCGGATCCGAAGTTTTCCTCGCAGACCAAGGACAAGCTCGTCTCGAGCGAGGTGCGGCCCGTGGTCGAAGAGATCGTGGCCGAAAAGCTTGCAGACTTCCTGCTCGAGTATCCGAATGACGCAAAGATGATCTGCAGCAAGATCGTTGAAGCGGCCCGCGCTCGCGAAGCTGCACGAAAGGCCCGCGAGATGACGCGCCGTAAAGGCGTGCTCGATTCACTGGGTCTGCCGGGCAAGCTCGCCGATTGCCAGGAGAAGGACCCCGCGCTCTCTGAGCTCTATCTCGTGGAGGGCGACAGCGCCGGTGGCACGGCGAAGCAGGGGAGGGACCGGAAGTTCCAGGCGATCCTGCCGCTTCGCGGCAAAGTGCTCAATGTCGAGAAGGCGCGCTTCGACAAGGTCATCTCCTCCGAACAGATCGTGACCCTCATCACGGCGCTGGGCACCGGCTTCGGCAAGGAGGACTACAACCCGGACAAGCTACGCTATCACCGCATCATCATCATGACGGATGCGGATGTCGACGGCGCGCACATCCGAACCTTGTTGCTCACCTTCTTCTACCGGCAGATGACGGATCTGGTCGAGCGCGGGCACATCTACATCGCCCAACCGCCTCTGTACAAGGCCAAGGTGGGAAAGGAAGAGCAATACCTGAAGGATGACCTGGAACTCAAGCAGTTCCTGCTCAAGATTGCGCTCAAGGGCGCAGAATTCCGCCCGAGCAAGACGGCTGAGGCACTGACCGAGAAGGGCCTGGGCGAGCTCGCGCGTCAGTACCTGCTGGCCGACGCGGTGATCGACCGGAATGCCCGCACCCTCGACCGTCGCGCGCTCGAGGCCCTGCTGTCCGGCGTGCGCATCTCGCTTGCGAGCGCCGAGGAGGCGTCGGAGTCAGCCCGAGCGCTCCAGGCCCGTATCGATGACGCGGAACTCGTGGTGGAGCCATTCTTTGATGAGAAGAACGAGGAGCATGTGCTGCTACTCAAGCGCTCGCACAATGGCCGCGTGTCGCAGACCGTGCTCGATCAGCGCTTCCTCGACACGGGAGACTATCGCCAGATCGTGAAGGCAGCCGAGCTCCAGTCGATGGTGGCCGAGGGTGCCGTCGTGGCGCGAACGGATGGCAAGGGCCATCGCGAGGAAGCCGCCGTAAACAGCTTCCGGCAGGCGATCGAGTGGCTGCTCGACCGGGCGCGCGCGAACCTGTCGATCCAACGCTACAAGGGCTTGGGCGAGATGAATGCCGAGCAGCTCTGGGAAACCACCATGGATCCGAAGGTGCGGCGTTTGCTCAAGGTGCAGATCGAAGACGCGATTGCCGCCGACGAGATCTTCACAACGCTCATGGGCGAGGAGGTGGAGCCCCGCCGTGCCTTCATCGAGGGCAATGCGCTCGGCGTGCGCAATCTCGACGTTTAGGGTCGGGAAAGCATAGGGACGCGGTGTCCGTGGATCGCTTTTCAGTGCTCTTCGTCTGCATGGGCAATATCTGCCGGAGCCCGACGGCCGAGGGCGTGTTCCGGGCCAAGGTCGAAGCGGCGGGGCTCGCGAGTCGCGTGCACATCGATTCTGCAGGGACGTTTAGCGGCCATATCGGGCAGCCGCCAGATCCGCGCACGCAGCAGGCCGCGCGGGCCCGCGGTTATGACCTGTCGATGCTGCGGGCACGGGCGGTGGTACCCGAGGATTACGAGCGCTTCGACCTCCTGCTTGCGATGGATGAGTTCAATCGAGCGGCACTCCTGCGTCATTCACCCGTTGGACGAGCCGATCGCGTGCAGCTTTTTCTCGACTATGCCGTCGATGAGCCAGTCCGCGATCTTCGCGAAGTTCCCGATCCGTACTACGAGGGCCGAGAAGCGTTCGAACGCGTTCTGGATTTGGTCGAGAACGCAAGCGAAGGCTTGCTCACTTACGTAACGCGGCAGCTCGCTTGGCGCCTGTGAGGCGTCGGAGCCGCAGTCGATGGGGTGCGGGGCGCCCAAGGCCCATGGGGCCATGATGCGAGGCGACGGGTCTTTTGGTCAAAGCGCCATCGTGGAGCGGGTGCGTTGGCCGTGGTTCATCTTCGGGCTCTTGCTGGGCGCGATGTCTTGGCTGGTCGCGCCCATGCTTTCGGCCGGTCTGGTGATCGACGATTGGGTATTCACGGCCACGGCTCGATCGATCACGAATCCGTGGAGCGCGTTCTGGACGTCGCATTTCTACGAGCCGCTTTACTTCCGGCCGGTGGGCGTGATTGCTTGGTGGCTCGTTCAGGAGGTGTCGGAAGGGTCAGAGCGCGCCCAGTTTGCCGTGAACCTCGTGCTTCACGCGGCGAATGCGGCGGTTGCGGTCAGTGTTCTGCGGGCGCTCGCGCTACCCAGACGAGCGCTCTGGCTCGGGGCGATGCTCATCCTGCTCGGACCGATGGCGCTCGTGGCGGCGGTCTGGCCGTCCAATCGCTTCGACTTGCTCGCGGTATTCTGGACATTGGTGACGGCGCGTCTGGCGCTCGTCTTGTTCATGCGGCCGACGCCGGCCATCGGTCTTGCGGCATGGAGCGGTTGTCTCGCAGCCGCAGTGCTCGCGTGCTTCAGCAAGGAATCGGCCTATGCGATGCTGGGTGGGCTTGCGGTCGTCCTCGCGCTTGCGCGATCGATCGGTGGAGAACCGGTGCATCGGGGCTTCGCACTACGGCTGGCCGGGTCAGTGTTTGCCGTCGTCGTAGGGTGTTTTCTGTGGCGGCATCATCTGCTGACCGACGCGTACGCGGCCGTGCCCGCGGACCCTTTGATGGCAGCTTGGCGGGGCTTTGTTGCGTGGGGTGCGGCGGCGCTCCGCTGGTTTGAGCTGCTGCAACCGGGGCAGGGCGAAGGCCTCGCTTTGGCCGGCGCAGGGCTCGCGCTGATTGCGTTGGCTTGGGGTTGGGTTCGCTCGCCCGGTCTCGTCTTGGCGCTTGGCGTCATGATCCCGGCAGCGACCATGTCCCAACTTGCGTTGGCAGGAGGCTTCGCGGTGATGCTCGATGGTGAGCCGCTCGGCACCGTTACCTACGCGCGCTTCTTTTATGCGCCGTGGATTGCGGTGTCGATGGTGGTCGCGGCAAGCTTCGAGGTCATGCCGCGTGGGCGTTCGTGGCTTCTGATGATCGGGTTTGCCATCTGGCTTGGGCTCGCTGCGACGGCAGTGAAGCCGCTCGCCGAGCGGTATCAGACGTGGTCGACCGGACCGCTGCGCAGCGTTTCGGAGGCCGCCGCACGGACCACGGAGCGGGTGGCCGGCGCGTCCGAGCCCTGCGTTCTGGTTTTTCTTCACACTGAATCTGCCGATCCGGATGGATGGTTCGCGCGCTTTGCCGATGCGACCGTCAAGGCGCTCACGAAGGAGCCGGCAACAGTCGCTCGGTGTCACGTGTTGACCGAGATGGCGCCGTTTCTCTTTGTCCTGCGTGCAGACGGTGCCCCGCCTGCGCCCGAGGCGCTCAGGCCGATCATCAACCCGAATGGCTCGATCAAGTCCGATCGGATCTGGGACGGCGTGCGTTACCGGTATCGGTTGCCGCCTGAGTCGCTGGCCTCGATCGTGGGTGCACGGTTTTATCGCTGGACGGGGCAGAGCTTTGAGGAAGTGACGTCTGCGGTGCGCTCGGGGTTGCAGGCTGTGCCATCCAGATCTTGGGGCTTCTGACGTTTCACGTGAAACCTCGCCTCGCCGGGCGGCATCAAACTACAATGCCGCCTCCGTGATCGATGCGTCCGGTTTCACCCGAAACCTCGAGGATATTCTCCGGAGTGGGCCATCAACCTTCATGATCTATCCTGACCGCTTCGATGTCATCGTGGTCGGCGGCGGCCATGCCGGCACCGAGGCTGCGCTCGCGGCTTCCCGTACCGGAGCGAAAACACTGCTGCTCACGCACTCGATCGAAACGCTCGGGCAGATGAGCTGCAACCCGTCGATCGGGGGCATCGGAAAGAGTCATCTGGTCAAGGAGGTCGATGCCTTGGGCGGTGCGATGGCCATCGCCACGGACGAGGCGGGTATCCAGTTCCGCATTCTGAACGCGTCCAAGGGGCCCGCAGTGCGTGCAACTCGGGCGCAGAACGACCGCGTGCTCTATCGGGCGGCCATTCGGCGGCGTCTCGAGAACCAGCCGAACCTGACGCTGTTCCAGCAGCCGGTCGATGACGTGCTGACCAAGGGCGATCGGGTGACGGGCGTCCGCACGCAGATGGGGATGGACTTCCTCGGTGCAACGGTCGTGCTGACCGCGGGCACGTTCCTGTCGGGGCTCATTCACATCGGCCTTCGTAATTACACGGCGGGACGCGCGGGAGATCCCGCAGCGACGACGCTCGGTGCCCGGCTGCGGGACATGAAACTGCCACAGGGTCGACTCAAAACCGGCACCCCGCCGCGGCTCGATGGCAAGACGATCGATTTCTCGAAGCTTGCGATCCAGCCGGGCGACGACCCGGTGCCGGTATTCAGCTTTCTCGGCCGGCGGGAGATGCATCCGCCACAGGTGCCGTGCTGGATCACGCACACCAACGAGCGCACACACGAGATCATCCGCTCTGGCCTCGACCGGAGCCCGATGTTCACGGGGCTGATCGAGGGCGTTGGCCCGCGCTACTGTCCGTCGATCGAGGACAAGATCCACCGCTTCGCCGACAAAACGAGCCACCAGATCTTCCTCGAACCAGAAGGCCTTGAAACCCAGGAGATCTACCCTGCAGGCGTTTCGACAAGCCTGCCGTTCGACGTGCAGCTCGCGATGATCCGCTCGATGCGGGGGCTCGAACGGGCCCATATTCTTCGCCCCGGATATGCCATCGAGTACGACTATTTCGACCCGCGTCAGCTGAAAGCGACGCTAGAGACCAAATATCTCGAGGGGCTCTTCATGGCCGGGCAGATCAACGGCACGACCGGCTACGAGGAAGCGGCTGCGCAGGGCTTGCTGGCCGGGCTGAACGCGGCACGAAAGGCGAAGTCGTTGCCGGGCTGGTGCCCGCGTCGAGATGAGGCGTACCTCGGCGTGCTCGTCGATGACCTGATTACCCGTGGCGTGAGTGAACCGTATCGGATGTTCACGAGCCGTGCCGAATACCGACTGCAACTGCGCGAGGACAATGCCGATCTACGGCTCACCGAGCAGGGCCGCGCGCTCGGCCTCATCGATGATGTGCGCTGGGACGCCTTCAATCGGAAACGCGATGCGGTTTCACGTGAAACCGAGCGGCTCAAGACGACCTGGGTCAATCCGCGCATCCTCGATCGGGCACGCGCGGAGGCGCTGCTTGGCGCCCCGATCGAGCGCGAATACAACCTGTTCGATCTCGTGCGTCGGCCTGGGGTCACTTTTGATGCCGTCGATACGCTCCGAAGAGAGCTCGCTCTTGCAGCCAAGGCTGATCTGCCGGCGCGAGAGGGGCCGCTCGAGCCCGACATCGCGGAGCAGGTGGAAATTGCCGCCAAATACGCTGGTTACATCGCCCGGCAGCAGGAAGAAGTCGATCGCGCCCAGGCGCACGAGACGCTCCGCCTGCCCCCCGATCTGGATTACGGCCGGGTCTACGGCCTTTCAAAGGAAGTCGTGCAAAAGCTCAACCAACATCGCCCAGAGACCCTGGGTCAGGCCGCGCGAATCTCGGGGATCACGCCCGCTGCGATCTCGCTGCTGCTCGTGCACCTCAAGAAACTCCGGCTCGTCGAGGCAGCCGCATGAGCCGAGAGCGCAAAGCCACGGGGCTGCGGGCAGGCCGTCAGCCCGTCTCTGCAGCGCAGACGATCAATCCAAAAGGGCCGAGCATGACGACGTCGGCAGGTCTGCGCCCCGTGTTTGACCGGCCGCTCAAGCCGGGGCGCAACCCGGTCGAGTTCACACCCGAACTCCGGCTCTGCCTGCTCGAGAAGCTCGAAGCCGGACTCGAGGGTCTGGGGCTTCGCGCCACCGAACGACAGAAGCAGAAGCTGATCGATGCGCTCGCCTTTCTCTCGGAGTGGAATGCCGTCATCAATCTCACCGCGATCCGGGAGCCCGAGGCGATGCTCGTTCAGCATGTACTCGACTCGCTCGCGGTGGTGCCGTTCATTCCCGAGGAGGCGACCTCGCTGCTCGACGTCGGCTCGGGCGGAGGCTTCCCGGCGCTGCCGATCGCTGTCATGCTGCCCGAGCTCGAGGTAGTCGCAATCGACGCAGTGCGAAAGAAGACCGACTACATCACGAAAGCGGCTGAAGCGCTCGGCCTCAGAAACCTCGCCGCCGTCCACGGCCGAGTCGAAGAGCATCCGGTCACCTACGATATCGTGGTGAGCCGTGCCTACGCTTCGCTCGCCGATTTCGTGAAAACCGCCCATGCCTGTGTGAGCTTCGAGGATGACGCCCTGATGCTCGCCATGAAAGGCAAGCATCCGACCGAGGAAATCGCCGCGCTGACACCCTTGAAATGGCGCGTGGCGCGAGAGCAAGCGCTCACGGTTCCGTTTCTCGAAGCCGAGCGCTGCCTGCTCTGGCTGGAGCCCATCCGATGACGCTGCCTGGCATCAATGACCTCTGGGCGCTCGTGCTCGCGACGCTCGTCTTCCTCGCGATTCCTGGTCCAGGGACGATCAAGCTGCTCGCCACGGTGGCCGAACCCGGGGGTGGGCCGCGCGCCGGGCTCTGGAGCGCGGCCGGCTTGCTTGCTGGGGACACGGTCTGGATGGTGCTCGCCCTTGCGGGGGTGGCCGCGCTCGCGGCCACCTATCCGGCCGCCTTCGATGTGCTCCGCTACCTGGGCGCTGCGTATCTCGCGTGGGTGGGCTGGTTGCTCATCCGCCACGCGCGCGAGCGGCTCGCCGACGGGGGGCCGGCGCATCGTGAGCGCGGGCGCGGCGCCCAGCAATGGTTCTTCGAATCGATGCTCGTCTCGCTCTCGAACCCGAAGGTGATCGGCTTTTACGTGGCGTTCTTTCCGCTTTTCATCGACCCGCGCACCTTTGACGGGCTCGTCACTTACGCCCGCATGATCACGATCGTGCTCACGATCGCCTTCCTCTACTGCCTGTGGCTCATCGCCGCCGCCCAGCTTGCCCGACGTGTGTTCACGCGCCATCCGGCCGCGCCGGTTTGGCTCAAGCGCGGTGCCGGGGCGGCCCTCATCGGCTTTGCTGCACGCTTTGCGGTGGCCAAATGATCCGCACGATTGCAATCGCCAACCAAAAGGGTGGCGTGGGCAAGACCACGACCGCGGTGAACCTGGCTGCGAGCCTGGCCGCACAGGGCCGCCGCGTACTTCTGATCGATGTCGACCCGCAGGGCAACGCCACCATGGGCGCGGGGGTGGACAAGAACGGCGCCGAGACCACGGTCTACACGGTACTCCTCGGTGAAGCGTCGATGCTCGATGCGCGCGTGAGAGCCCAGGGCGGCTTCGACCTCATTCCCGCCAACCGCGAGCTCGCGGGCGCCGAGGTCGAGCTCGTCAATCTGCCTGACCGCGAAACCAAGCTCAAGGACGCGATCCACACCTTGAAAGCCGCGATCGCCGCGGTCGCCGAGGAGTACGACTACATCCTGATCGACTGTCCACCGACGCTCAACCTGCTCACCCTCAATGCGCTCTGCGCTGCCGACAGCGTACTGATCCCGATGCAGTGCGAGTACTACGCCCTCGAGGGGCTCTCGGATCTCGTGCAGACCCTCCGGCGCATGCAGCAGCACTTGAATCCCGACCTCGAGATCGAAGGGCTCCTGCGCACGATGTACGACCCGCGCATGACGCTCTCACAGCAGGTCGCGGCCCAGCTCGAACGGCACTTCGGCGAGAAACTCTTCGCGACCGTGATCCCGCGCAACGTGCGCCTCGCCGAGGCGCCCTCCCACGGCCTGCCCGCGCTCCTCCTCGATCGCTCGAGCAAGGGTGCGCAGGCCTACGTGGCGCTCGCTCAGGAATTGATCTCCCGGCACGAGGCTGCAGCGGCTGCCGCTCCCACGTAAACCGTCAGTTGACTCACATGCCCCCCAAACTCAAAGGCCTCGGACGCGGCCTCGACGCGCTCCTCATGCCGGAACCCGCCAAGCTGGATGCGCCCGCAGGTACAGGCGGCCTCGCCACGCTCGCGCTCGACCAGATCGTCGCCGGCCGCTACCAGCCGCGCCACCGCTTCGATGAAGCGGCGCTCGCCGAGCTTGCCGCCTCGATACGGGCGCAAGGCCTCATGCAGCCGATCGTCGTGCGCAGACTCGCCGACGGCCGGCACGAGATCATCGCCGGAGAGCGACGCTTTCGCGCGGCGCGGCTTGCGGGCCTCGAGCGGGTGCCGGTCATCGTGCGCGAGGTCGATGATGCAACAGCCCTCACGCTCGCGCTCATCGAAAACCTTCAGCGGCAGGACCTCAACCCGATCGAAGAGGCGCACGGACTGCGGCAGCTCATCGACGAATTCGGCTTCACCCATGAACAGGCCGCGCAGGCGGTCGGCAAGAGCCGGAGCGCAGTGACGAATCTGCTTCGCCTCCTCGATCTCGCCGAGCCCGTGCGAGAGCGGCTGATCGCCGGCACGCTCGAAGCAGGCGCAGCCCGCGCGCTCGCGACGCTGCCCCGCGACCGGCAGGTGCTGCTCGCGGAACGAATCGCGATCCAAGGCCTGTCCGTACGCGCAGTCGAGGCGCTCGTCAAGGCCGAAGGCGAGGGCGCGCCCGCGCCTCGCGGTCGTGGTGGGCGTCCGAGCGGAAAGCGGAGCGCGTCGAGCCACCGAAGCGATGATGCGATCGACCCCGACCTCGCGCGGCTCGAAACCGAGCTCTCCGACACGCTCGGCACCTACGTCACCCTGCGCCACCAGGCGGTCGGACAGGGCGAACTCGTGATCCGCTACGCCAATCTCGAACAGCTCGATGGCATCCTCGCGCGGCTGCGAGGGCCGACGGCGCACTGAATCTAAAAAGCGATCAAATAAACATTTATTGATCGATTACAGCGTCTAATTTAGAAGCTACCGTGCGGACTCCATCAAATTCTCGCCAGGAGCCCGCAATGAACGCCATCACCGAATGCCCCTTCCACGCCGCCGGCGGCGCCCGAGCCACGCTCGGCGCCCGCTCGAACGCGGACTGGTGGCCCAATCAACTCAACCTCGCGATCCTGCATCAGCACCCGCCGGCGTCCAATCCGATGGGCGCGGACTTCGACTATGCGCACGCCTTCGGCACGCTCGACTACGCCGCGTTGAAGCGTGACCTGGCCGCGCTCATGACCGACAGCCAGCCCTGGTGGCCGGCTGACTGGGGGCATTACGGCGGTCTGTTCATCCGCATGGCCTGGCACGCGGCCGGCACCTATCGCGTGGCCGATGGCCGTGGTGGAGCGGGCACGGGCAACCAGCGCTTTGCGCCACTCAACAGCTGGCCCGACAACGGCAACCTCGACAAGGCACGGCGCCTGCTCTGGCCGATCAAGCAGAAATACGGCAACGCGATCTCGTGGGCCGATCTGTTCATCCTCGCGGGCAACGTCGCAATGGAGACCATGGGCTTCAAGACCTTCGGTTTCGGCGGCGGTCGCGTCGACCTCTGGGCGCCCGAGGAGGACATCTACTGGGGCGCGGAGAAGAGGTGGCTCGCGAGCAGCAAGGACGAGAACAGCCGCTACAGCGGCGAGCGCGATCTCGAGAACCCGCTCGCGGCCGTGCAGATGGGCCTGATCTACGTGAACCCGGAGGGGCCGGACGGCCACCCCGATCCGATCGCTTCGGGCCACGACGTGCGCGAGACCTTCAAGCGCATGGCGATGAACGACTACGAAACCGTTGCCCTGGTTGCGGGCGGCCACACCTTCGGCAAAGCGCACGGCGCAGGTGATGCGAAGTGGGTCGGCCCCGAGCCTGAAGCCGCCCCGATGGAGGCGATGGGCTTCGGCTGGTTGAACGCGCACGGCGCCGGCAAGGGCGCGGACACGACAACCTCAGGCATCGAGGGCGCGTGGAAGCCCAACCCGACGACCTGGGACATGGGCTACCTGAAGATGCTCTTCAAGTACGACTGGGAGCTCGTCAAAAGCCCCGCGGGTGCGCACCAGTGGCGCGCGAAGAACGTCGAGCCCGCAGACATGGTCCCGGATGCGTATCGCCCAGGCGTCAAGCATGCGCCGATGATGACCACGGCCGACCTCTCGCTCAAGATGGATCCGGCCTACGCCAAGATCGCCCGCCACTTCCTCGATCATCCGGACAAGTTCGCGGACGCCTACGCTCGAGCATGGTTCAAGCTCACCCACCGCGACATGGGGCCCAAGAGCCGCTACCTCGGCCCAGAGGTGCCGGCCGAAGACCTCATCTGGCAGGACCCGCTCCCCGCGCGCACCCATGCCCTGATCGACGAGGCGGACGCAGCGGCGTTGAAGGCCCGCATCATGGCCTCGGGCCACACGGTCGGCGAGCTGGTGGCCACGGCCTGGGCGTCAGCCTCCACGTTCCGCGGCTCCGACCTGCGCGGCGGTGCCAACGGTGCACGTATCCGCCTCGCGCCCCAGAAGGACTGGGAAGTCAACGAACCGGCGCGCCTCGCCCGCGTGATCGCTACCCTCGAGGGCATTCAGCGTGACTTCAACGCAACCGCCACGGGCGGCAGGCAAGTCTCTCTCGCCGACCTGATCGTACTCGCGGGCAACGCGGCGGTCGAGGCGGCAGCCATCGCGGCCGGTTATCCGGTCAGCGTGCCCTTCCTGCCCGGCCGGACCGACGCCACCCAGGAGCAGACCGATGTCGAATCCTTCGCCTACCTCGAGCCGGTGGCCGACGGTTTCCGCAACTACCGCAAGAAAGCCTACGCGGTCTCGCCCGAAGAAATGCTTGTCGATCGCGCGCAGCTGCTCACGCTCTCGGCGCCCGAGATGACCGTGCTCGTGGGCGGGCTTCGCGTGCTCGGTGCCAACCACGGCGGCTCGAAGGGTGGCGTGTTCACGAACCGCGTGGGCCAGCTCACGACGGATTTCTTCGTGAACCTGGTCGACATGGGCATCGAGTGGCGGCCGGTGGGCGACAACGCCTATGAGGGCCGGGATCGCACGAGCGGTGCCGCGCGCTGGAGCGCAACCCGGGTCGATCTCGTCTTCGGCTCGAACTCGCAGCTCCGGGCGCTGGCCGAGGTCTACGCCCAGCACGACAACCAGGCGAAGTTCGTTCGCGACTTCGCAGCGGCGTGGGCGAAGGTGATGAACCTGGACCGCTTCGACGTCCGGAAGCGCGCCTGATCGGGGGATGCGCCCTGCGGCCGACCCGTGACACGCGGAGCGTGCCGGACGTGCGCCGGCACCCATCCACATATTCGGGTCGTCCGATTTCGTCGCGCGTGAGCGCTGCGCGTGTCAACGGAAACTGACACAATTCCATTAGTAGTTCGGCTGCGTGTGCTTGTGGCGCTGGGGCCCGACGGGGCGCTTGCTGCATCCGGCGAGCGTTGCACGCTGCACCGGTCGAACTCTGTTTTGATGCATCAAGGAGCTATCACGTGAAACTCGCTGTTCGTATGCTGGCCGCGCTCGCGCTGCCGCTCGTTGCCCTCGGTACCGCCCACGCCGACGAGGCGCTCGCCAAGGCCAAGGGCTGCACTGCCTGCCATGCCGTTGAGAAGAAGATGGTCGGTCCGGCCTACGCTCAGGTCGCCGCCTGCTACAAGGCCGACGGCAAAAAGCTGGCTGACAACAAGGCCGCGCTCGTCAAGCACATCAAGGCCGGTGGCGCCGGTGTCTGGGGCCAGATCCCGATGCCCGCGCACCCGCAGGTGTCGGACGCCGACGTCGCCAAGATCGTCGACTGGATCATGTCGGTCAAGCCGAGCGAGTGCCCGAAAGAGTTCAAGCCCAAGTCCTGATTCTGGGGCTACGGCTCACTACAAGCGGCACCTTCGGGTGCCGTTTTCATTTCTGCTGCATCCGGCGCGAGGGTCGGTGACTTTTCACTGGACGCTCGATGCCATTGGGCGTTGCGAAGAGAAAACCGAAAAGTCGACTTGAGGCGAAACCGCGCTCTACGCCCCAGCCAATCACGCTTCACACAGAAAGCCATTGAGCGACGGGACCCTGCCTGAGGGCTGCTGCAACACAGCACGCCACAGGCAGACGCTCGCAGCGTCACCCTTGACGCCCCGTCCGCGCGTTGTCGCACTACCCAAGTGATCGCCTCATGCCGGACAGGCATATCCCCGGCGGTCGTTGTCTTTATTCGGCGCCTAGAATCGGCTCTCGCTGGCTCACCGGCTCGCAAGCCCGGCGCAGACGACCCCCCTAAACCCCGGGGGCACAAGGTTCTGCCGTCCCGCCGTACCGCTCATACCGCTCAACGCCCAACCCGCTCGCGCCTCGGTCAAGACACCGGTTTCAACAGCGTGGGCCGAACCGCATCAACGATGAACCAGCCGGAAACCCTCATCACGCTTCAGGCCGCCGTCAACGCGCCGAACCATGTCCGTCATGTTCGCCTGCTGCGTTGGGTGCGCGAGATTGCCTCCCTCACGCAGCCCGAGCGCATCCACTGGTGCGATGGTTCAGCCGCAGAGTATGACCTTCTTTGTGCCGAACTCGTCCGCGCCGGCACCTTCCGTAAGTTGAACGAGGCGAAGCGGCCGAATTCCTACCTCGCCTGGAGCGACCCCTCCGACGTCGCCCGCGTGGAGGATCGCACCTTCATCTGCTCTGAGCGGCAGGAGGACGCCGGTCCGACCAACAACTGGATGGCGCCCCATGAGATGCGCGCCACGCTCACGCCGCTCTTCACCGGAGCGATGCGCGGCCGCACGATGTATGTCGTGCCCTTCTCGATGGGCCCGCTCGGCTCGCCCATCGCGCACATCGGCGTCGAGCTCTCGGATTCCCCGTATGTTGCGGTCAACATGCGGCTCATGACCCGCATGGGCCGCGGCGCGCTCGACGTGCTCGGTGAGGCGGGCGAGTTCGTCCCCTGCGTGCACAGCGTGGGCGCACCACTCGCGCCGGGCCAGAAGGACGTGCCCTGGCCGTGCAACAAGACCAAATACATCGTCCACTACCCCGAGACGCGCGAAATCTGGAGCTTCGGCTCGGGCTACGGCGGCAATGCGCTGCTTGGCAAGAAGTGCTTCGCGCTTCGCATCGCCTCGGTCATGGGTCGCCGTGATGGCTGGCTGGCCGAGCACATGCTGATTTTGGGTGTCACCCGTCCCGATGGCCGCAAGTACCACGTCGCAGCCGCCTTTCCTTCGGCCTGCGGCAAGACCAATTTCGCGATGCTCATCCCGCCCCGCGGCTTCGAGGGTTGGAAGGTGACCACCATCGGCGATGACATCGCCTGGATCAAGCCCGGCGCGGACGGTCGCCTCTACGCGATCAATCCCGAGGCAGGCTACTTCGGTGTCGCCCCGGGCACGAACGAGCAGACCAACCCGAACTGCATGGCCGCGTTGAAGCGGGACGTCATCTTCACCAACGTCGCACTCACCGATGATGGCGACGTCTGGTGGGAGGGCATGACCAAGGAGCCCCCCGCACACCTGATCGACTGGCAGGGCAAGGACTGGACGCCCGAACTCGCGAAGGCGACCGGCGCGAAGGCCGCGCACCCAAATGCCCGCTTTACCGTGGCCGCGACCAACAACCCGGCGCTCGATCCCGCCTGGGACGATCCGGCAGGCGTGCCGATCGACGCCTTCATTTTCGGTGGCCGGCGTTCGAGCACCGTCCCGCTCGTCACCGAAGCGCGCGACTGGGTCGAAGGCGTCTACATGGCTGCCACCATGGGCTCGGAGACCACGGCGGCCGCGTTCGGCCAGCAGGGCGTGGTGCGCCGCGACCCGTTCGCGATGCTGCCGTTTGCCGGCTACAACATGGCCGACTACTTCGGCCACTGGCTCGCGCTCGGCGAACGGCTCGCCACGTCGGGCGCGACGCTGCCGCGCATCTTCCAGGTCAATTGGTTCAGGAAGGACGCCGAAGGCCGCTTCGTCTGGCCCGGCTTCGGCGAGAACCTGCGCGTACTCGCCTGGATGCTCGAGCGCATCGATGGCACGGCCGCCGGGGAGGAGCATCTGATCGGCGTCTCGCCGCGGCACGCCGACCTCCGCTGGGACGGTCTCGAGTTCAGCGAAGCGCAATTCGCCGCCGTCATCTCGATCGATCACGACGCGTGGCAGGCCGAGCTCAAACTGCATGACGATCTCTTCGAGCAGTTCGCGCAGGGACTTCCGGCCGCGCTCACGGCCACGAAAGCCCGACTCGCCGCCCAACTCGCCGCCCGACTCGCCGGTTGACTTCATCGCCGACAGACAACCGACCGAAACGCTGGCTCAAAGCCGCTTCGTAGAATCCCGCGCACGCAGACACCGTCCCGGAGACTCAAGCAATGAAGATCGAGCGCGTCGGCATCGTGGGTGCCGGCACCATGGGCAATGGCATCGCGCAGGCCTGCGCGGTGGCGGGCCTCACCGCCGTGATGATGGACGTCAACCCGGCCGCGCTCGAGCGTGGCAAGGCCACGATCGCCTCGAGCCTCGATCGCCTCGTCAAGAAGGACAAGCTCACGGCGGTCGACCGAGACGCCGCGCTTGCACGCGTCGAAACCACGGGTGAGCTGGCCGGGCTCGCGCAGTGTGATCTCGTCATCGAGGCCGCCACGGAGAACGAGGCCTTGAAGCTCACGATCCTCAAGGATCTCGATCGCCTACTGCCGCCCAGCGTGGTGATCGCGACCAACACCTCTTCGATTTCGATCACGCGGCTCGCTGCGGCGACCGCTCGGCCCGACCGCTTCGTCGGCATGCATTTCTTCAACCCGGTGCCGCTCATGGCCCTGGTCGAACTGATCCGCGGTCTCGCCACCTCCGAGGAGACGCTCGCTACCGTCCGCGCGCTCGCCGAGCGGCTCGGCAAGACGCCGATCGTGGTCAGGAACTCACCCGGAT
Organism: uncultured Burkholderiales bacterium; assembly: GCA_937944385.1. Classification (GTDB taxonomy): domain Bacteria; phylum Pseudomonadota; class Gammaproteobacteria; order Burkholderiales; family Casimicrobiaceae; genus Casimicrobium. Next base: position 35,910 of record CALDYQ010000047.1, read on the forward strand.
TCGTCGTCAACCGCATCCTCTGCCCGATGATCAACGAGGCGATCTTCTGCTTGCAGGAGGGCCTCGCGAGCGCCGAGGAGATCGACACCGGCATGAAGCTCGGCTGCAACCACCCGATCGGCCCGCTCGCGCTTGCCGACATGATCGGCCTCGACGTGATGCTCGCGGTGATGGAGGTCTTCTACACGGGCTTCAACGACCCGAAGTACCGTCCGGCGCCGCTCCTCAAGGAGCTCGTCGCCGCCGGACACCTGGGCCGCAAGACGGGCCGCGGCATCTACAGCTACGCCTGATCGCCGGGTGCGCCTCGCCGCACTCGATCTTGCACGGGGGCTTGCGCTCTTCGGGGTTGCGCTCGTCAACGTTCACGCCTTCGCGGTCGGGTGGGACAGCCACCGCGCGATCGAGCGCGTCGGGCACACGGCCGATTTCGTGGCCGAGCTCGCGATCGGGTTCTTCGTGCAGGGCCGCGCCTACCCACTGCTCGCCTTCCTCTTCGGCCTTGGCCTCGCCCTGCAGTGGCAGCGCGGCAAGGTGAATGACCCCGCATCGGCGGTCGCCACCCTCGGGGCGATGCGTCGCCGCCTCTGGGCGCTCCTCGTGCTCGGCGTGATTCACGCGCTCCTGCTCTGGCCCGGCGACATCGTCTCGAGCTACGCGGCCATCGGCCTCGTGCTGCTCTGGCGCTGGCCCCGGCACCCAGGCGCGCCGCGGCGCTGGACGCTCGCCGCGACGGCCGCATTCATCGCCCTGACGGCGCTCGCCATGGTCTTCTTCGTCTGGCTGCCCGGCGAGCCGTTGCCGCCCGAGCCCACCTCGTATGAGCTCGATCGCTGGGCCGAGGCGCTCGCGGCGCATCCGGCGGAGTATGTGCGCTATGGGCTCATCCACCTCACGCTACCGCAGCTCTGGGCGCTGGTTGCGGCGGGCCTCTGGCTCGCGCCCCGTGTGCTCGACTGGCTCGAGCGCGGCGCACCGTGGACGCGTGCGCTGACGCTGGCCGCGCTCGTCGCGGTGGCGAGCTGGGCCTGCGAGGCGATCGCGCTCGCGACCGGGCAGTGGACCTACCTCGTGCAGCAGGGGCCCGCGATGTCATGGCTCCTGCTCGCGCAGGCGGGCGGAGCGTTCGCCTCGCCGGCGCTACTCCTCTGGCTTGCGGCGCGCTGGGCGGTCGGCCAGGGCGGTCCTCTGTACACGCTCAGGGCTTTGACCGAAGCCGCCGGTCGCACGCCGCTCACGCAGTTCTTTGGCCAGTCGCTCGTGTTCACGCTCGTGTTCTCCGGCTGGGCCGCGGGCCTGCACCGTGACCTCGGACGGGCGGCGTACACCGCCATCGCGCTCGTCACCTGGATCGGGCTCGCCGCCTTCGGCCGCGCGTGGCTCGGCCGCGGCCACGCCCGCGGGCCGGTGGAGATGCTCTGGCACCGCCTGGCACGACTCGGTCGGCCATCGCGTTCTTGAAGAGGTGAGCACGCGATCACGCGAGGCCGCCGACAGCACCCGCGCGCTCAAGAAACCGTACGTCTGTCGCCGCGTCGGCGACATTTTTCAGCAGGCGGCACTGGCACAGTTCGCGACCAGAGCAGCCGCTCATCCGCGCTGCAGGTGATTCCCGAGCCGAAGCGGGCGCGACTCGCCAAGCACTGGGCGCAGATGAACGACGAGCACCCGTGAAGTCATGCCCGATTGGAGGCGATCGCGGATCTCCGTATCGATCAATGCACCCACTGCAACTGCTCGCCCAGTTCGAGCCACTCGGTTTCGAGTGCCTCGATCCGGGCGGCGAGCTCGCCGCGTTCGCGCGTCTGCGCAGCGAGCGCGTCAATGGAGCCCGGGGCATAGGCCGCTTCAGAGGCAAGCCAGGCGTCGATCTCGTCGCGGCGGGCCGTGAGCTTCGCAAGCTCCCGTTCGATCGCCTCGATCCGCTTCTGGATCGGCCTCCTCTGCGCGGCGAGCCGCTGGCGCTCCTGGGCCTCTGCACGGCGTTCGTCCTTGCGGGAAGGCGCGGCATCGATTGCGGGCGCGGCGGAGCGGCTGCGACGTTCAGCAAGCCAACGCTTGTAGTCGTCCAGATCGCCGTCGAACGGGCTGACCCGACCATCGGCCACGAGCCAGAACTCGTCGCAACAGGCGGTGAGAATGTGCCGGTCATGCGCGACGACGACGAGCGCGCCCTCATAGTCCTGGAGCGCCATCGTGAGCGCCTGCCGCATCTCGATGTCGAGGTGGTTGGTCGGCTCGTCGAGCAGGAGGAGATTCGGCCGCGCGTAGACGAGCAGCGCGAGCGCGAGCCGCGCCCGCTCGCCACCCGAGAAGACGTCGACCCGCTCCTCGACCCGCGCCCCACGGAAGTCGAAGCCGCCCAGGAAGTTTCGGAGGTCCTGCTCGCGTGCCCGGGCCCAGCCGCGTTCGCGCGCGAGCTGCTCGTCGAGACGGTCGAGATGGGCAAGCGGCGTAGCCGAGCCCTCCAGCTGTTCCAGCTGGTGCTGCGCGAAGTAGGCGATCTTCAGATGCTGGCCTTCGATGCGCGTGCCGGCGCGTGGCGCGAGTACACCGGCGAGGGCCTTGACGAGCGTGGACTTGCCGGCGCCGTTTCGGCCCAGAAGCCCGATGCGCGAGGAGGGCAGGAGCGAGAAGCTCACGCGCTCGAGCACGGGCGCATCCGCGGCCGAGCCATAGCCGAGCGCGACGTCCTCGAACTTGAGGAGCTGGCGCGGCTCGCCTTCGGGCGGCTTGAAGCTGAAGCTGAACGGCGAATCCACGTGCGCCGGGGCGATGCGCTCGAGCCGCTCGAGCGCCTTCACGCGGCTTTGCGCCTGGCGTGCCTTGGTCGCCTTCGCGCGGAAGCGCGTGATGAAGGCTTCGAGGTGCCGGATCTCGCGCTGTTGCTTTTCGAACGCCGCCTGCTGCACAGCGAGTTCGGCTGCGCGCTCGCGCTCGAACGCGCTGTAGTTGCCGCTGTAGAGTCGAAGCCGCGCGCCTTCCCCGCCGCCCGCCGTGTCGAAGTAAAGGATCTGGTCGGCCACGCGGTCGATGAAGTCGCGGTCGTGCGTGATCACGAGCAACGTGCCCGGGTAGCGCAGGAGCCAGTCCTCGAGCCAGAGCACCGCATCGAGATCGAGGTGGTTCGTCGGCTCGTCGAGCAGCAGGAGATCGCTTCGGCACATGAGCGCCTGCGCGAGATTGAGTCGCATCCGCCAGCCGCCTGAGAACTCGGCCACCGCACGTGCCTGATCGGCCTCGGCAAAGCCCAGGCCCGCGAGCAGCTCGGCCGCCCGCGCCCGTGCGGCGTAGCCGCCGATCGTGTGCAGTCGCTCATGGAGCTCGGCGAGGCGCGCCGCGTGGCGGGCCGGGTCGGGGTCGGGCGCCGATTCCTCCTTCGCAAGCGCGGCCTCGAGCTCGCGCAGCTCGCGATCGCCGTCGAGCGTCCAGTCGAGCGCCGAGGCGGGTGAGGGAGGGGTCTCCTGCGCCACATGGGCGATCGTCCAGCCCCCGGGCAGGCTGAGTTCCCCGCGCTCGGGCGCGAGCTCGCCACGCAGCGCTGCAAAGAGCGTGGATTTGCCCGCGCCGTTCGCACCAATCACCCCCACCTTGCGTCCGGGGCCGATCGTGACAGTTGCGCGCTGGACGAGCGGGGTGCCGGCGCGGGCGAGGGTGAGTTCGGTCAGGCGAAGCATGGCCCATCATTCTTGCAGCCGATGCGCGCCGGGCGGGGCGCTCCTCGATGTGTCGCACGTGCGGCAACCGCCGGCAGCAGCGGTTCGGTGCAGACCAATCGCAACCCGCCTCAGGGAGACGCCCCTTGACTCCGACTCAATGACTCGACTGCGCAGCTGCCATGGCGCAGGGATACCATCCCTCTGCCACAGGGGTATACGGACGAGCCAACATCCCCGAGGACCATCCGAACGACAAGCCCCCGACCCATGACCGCACCCTGTTTCACCCTGCTCCAAAGCCCCATCGGCGAATTGCTCGCCGTCGAGCGCGATGGTGCGCTGACCGACCTGCACGTGCTCGCGGGCCGGCATGTGCCGACGCAGGCGGCCGAGTGGCGGGCCGGGCGCACGCCGCTGCTCGCCTCGCTCGCCGTGCAACTGGAGGAGTACTTTGCCGGCGTGCGTCGCGCGTTCGACCTGCCGCTCGCCCCGGTGGGCACCGCGTTTCAGCAGGCAGCGTGGCGCGCCCTCCTCGCCATCCCCTACGGCGAGACCCGAAGCTACGCCGAGCAGGCGCGGACGTTGGGCCGACCCACCGCCAGCCGTGCCGTCGGGGCCGCCAACGGCCGAAATCCGATCGCGATCGTCATCCCCTGCCACCGCGTGATCGCCGCCGACGGCAGCCTGGGCGGTTATTCGGGCGGACTGCAGGTCAAGCAGGCGCTGCTCGCGCTGGAGCAGGGAACGGTGGGCGGCGGCGCCGAAAGGTGCCAAGGCCCGGCCTGAAAGACGTTACAATTCAAGGCTTTTTTGCAGCAGTGCGCCCGCGCTCGACGGCTCACGGGGCACGGTCCCCGGAAGCGGCTTCGCCTGGGGCTTTTCCCTTCCGCACGCCGCCCTGCATGCCGACGCATCATCTGCCCTTTTTTCTGCCCTTTTTGCAGACGGTACGCACACGCTGAGGATCTTTCGCCATGAAACGCACTTTTCAACCTTCCGTCATCCGTCGCAAGCGCAACCACGGCTTCCGTGCCCGCATGAAGACCAAGGCTGGCCGCGCCATCCTGAACGCGCGTCGGGCCAAGGGCCGCAAGACGCTCTCGGCTTGATCGCGCGGCACGCCGCCGATCATCGACCAGGCTGACCCCGCGACGCCAGCGCGTCTCCGCCCCGTGTCGGTGGCTCGCGAACCTGAGGACGCCCGTCTCGTACCGGCCGGCACGTCCCCGGCGCCCCTGACGGACCTGAGCTTCCCGCGCGCCGCGCGGCTCACCGCAGCGGCCGAGTTCGAGGCGGCGCTCGCAACCCGCCCGATCCGGGCACGGCTCCTATGGCTTTACCGCGTCACGCCGCCCGCGCCCACGCGCCCACGTCTCGGACTCATGGTTTCAAAGAAGCTCGCCCGCACCGCCGTGCTCCGAAACGCCATCAAGCGGCGACTTCGCGAGCAATTCCGGCTGCGCCAGCCGGGCCTGCCCCCGCGGTGGTATGTGGCGCGACTTGCCGTGCGCGCCGATCGGTCACATCTGTCGGCTATCGTTGCCGAATGGGTCCAGATGCTCGAGCGCGAAATGCGGCCACCTAAGGGACAGCCGTCCAAGCCCCGGGCGTCATGAAGCGTCTGGCCGATCTGCCTGCACGGGCCGCGCTCGGCCTGATTGCAGCGTACCGCTACGGCGTGAGTCCGATGCTTGGGCCGCGCTGCCGCTTCTTCCCGAGCTGCTCCGAATACACCGCCCTCGCCATTCGCACGCATGGCCTCGTGCGCGGCGTCGCCTATGGCACGCGGCGGCTTGCCAAGTGCCACCCGTGGCATCCCGGCGGCTATGACCCGGTGCCGCCGGGCAAGCCGCGGCAGGATCAGGCGCACGCCGTGACCTGCACGTCCTCCTCCGAATCCTCTGTCTGAGTCGTACCCCATGGACTTCCAGCGTCTCGTCCTGCTCGTCATCTTCTTCATGTCGGGGCTGTTCCTCCTTCAGGCCTGGCAAAAGGAGAACGCGCCCCCCCCGCCCCCGGGGACTGCTGCAAACAACGCGGCAACCGCCACCCCCTCTTCAGCCGGAGCCCCGGGCAGTGCCGTCCCTGCAGCCCCGACCGCGGCGGCCGACGTCCCTGCCGTACCCGCCACCGCTGCGGTCACGGCTACCGCCGGAGCGGTGCCGGGTGCCACCGCGCAAACCGCAGCCCCTGCGGCAGGGCAAATCGTCACGGCGGCCACGGACCTCGCCGAATACAAGATCAACACGCTCGGCGGTGTCATCGAGGAGGCAGCGCTCAAGCAGCACCGGGATGCAACCGACAAGTCGAAGCCCTATCTGTCGCTGCTCAAGACGCCGAATCGCACGCACATCGTGCAGACCGGGCTCACGAACCCCGGTTTTCCGAACCACAACACGCTCTACACGGTCGAGGGGGGCGCAACGCGTGTCGATCTCGGCTCGGCCGAGAGCACCCAGCTGCGGCTCTCGGCCCCGATCAAGGATGCCAATGGGGTTGAGGTCGGCAAGAGCACGCTCATCTACACGTTCCGCCGCGGCAGCTACGTGGTGGACGTGACGCACGAGATCACGAACACGGGCGGCGCGCCACTCTCGCCCACGGCCTACTTTCACCTGCACCGCGACTCGAAAACCAGCGGCGAGGCGAACGCCATGGTCGGGCTGTTCCACGGCCCGGCGCAGTACACCGAGGCGAAGAAATACCAGAAGATCTCGTTCTCGGACATCGACAAGAACAAGGCGAGCCTCGTCGAGCGCGCGAGCGACGGCTGGATCGGCATGGTCGAGCACTACTTCGTCAACGCCTGGCTGCCCAAGGCCGGAGTGGCGCGCGACTACTACGTCACGAAGGAGAACGGCGATCTCTACCGCTCGGGCGTGAAGCTCGCCGTCGGCGAGGTGGCGCCGGGCGCAAGCGCGTCGGTGACCGTGCCGCTCTTGGTGGGGCCGCAGGAGCAGGGCGTCATGGCGCTCGCCCCCGGGCTCGAGTACGTGGTCGACTACGGCATCTTCCACGCCATTGCCGCGCCGATGTTCTGGCTGCTCAACTGGTTCCACAAGCTCGTGGCCAACTGGGGCTGGGCGATCATCCTGCTCACGATCCTGATCAAGCTCGTCTTCTTCCCGCTCAACGCCGCCGCGGCGCGCAGCATGGGCAAGATGAAGTTGGTCGCGCCCAAACTCAAGGAGATCCAGGAGCGCTATGCCGGGGATCGCCAGAGGCTCAATCAGGCGATGATGGAGCTCTACAAGAAAGAAAAGATCAACCCGCTCGGCGGCTGTCTGCCGATCCTCGTGCAGATCCCCGTCTTCATCGCGCTCTACTGGGTGCTGATCGGTGCGGTCGAGCTTCGGCATGCGCCGTGGCTCGGCTGGATCCAGGACCTCTCTGCGCCGGATCCCTGGTTCATCCTGCCGGTGCTCTACGCGCTGACCGCGTGGATCCAGGCCCGGCTCATGCCGCCGTCACCCGGGATGGACCCGATGCAGCAGAAGGTGCTGCAGTACATGCCGGTCGCCTTCGCCGTGCTCTTCATCTGGTTCCCCTCCGGCCTCGTGCTCTACTGGACGGTGTCGAACGTGATCCAGATCGGCCAGCAGTGGACCATCAACCGCATGCTCGAACAGGAGCAGGCGGCGCAGGCGGCGTTGCTCAAACGCTGAGCTGCGCCCCCTCCCCGCAGGAGAGAGCGCCGAGAGGCAGCCAGTGAGGCTTCGGCGCGCCGCCGTCCGGCCGACATGAGCGCCACCCACACGACCGACAAGACCGACACCATCGCTGCGATCGCTACACCGCCGGGCCGTGGCGGCGTGGGCATCGTGCGCATCTCCGGCGCGCGTGCGGCAGCCATCGCCCAGGCGCTCTGCGGCCGACGGCCCGAGCCGCGCCGCGCCGTCCGTGCCCGCTTCACCGATGCCGACGGCGCGCCCATCGACGACGGGCTCGCGCTCTTCTTCCCCGGGCCCGCCTCCTTCACGGGCGAGGACGTGCTCGAACTGCATGCCCACGGCTCGCCGCAGGTGCTCGAGCAACTCGTCGCACGCGCGCTCGCGCTCGGTGCTCGCCGTGCGGAGCCGGGTGAATTCACGCGCCGGGCGTTCCTCAACGACAAGCTCGACCTCGCGCAGGCCGAGGCGGTGGCCGATCTCATCGACGCGGCCACGCTTGCCGCCGCACGTGCAGCCGCGCGCTCGCTCACCGGCGAGTTCTCGGCGCGCGTCCAAGCCTTGCGTGAGTCGATCATCCGCCTTCGGATGTTCGTCGAGGCCACGCTCGACTTCCCCGAGGAGGACGTCGAGTTCATCGAACAAGCGCGCGCCCGCGAGCAGCTGGCGGAAACCACCGCCGCGCTCGAAGCCGTCCTCGCCGCAGCGCGTCATGGCCAAAGACTGCACGACGGCGCGGTCATCGTCCTGGCCGGTGCGCCCAATGTCGGTAAATCCAGCTTGCTCAACGCGCTTGCAGGCGAGGATCTCGCCATCGTCACGCCTATTGCGGGCACCACGCGCGACACCGTGCGTGCGCGGCTCGACGTGGGCGGCGTGCCGGTCGAAGTCATCGACACCGCGGGACTGCGCGCGACCGACGACCCCGTAGAGGCGATCGGCATCGAACGCACGCGCGCCGCGCTCGGCCGCGCCGACCTCGCGCTCCTCATGATCGAGGCGACCGCGCCCGATCCCGAAGCCGCCGTGGCCGCACTCGCCCCAGAACTGCCCGAGTCGCTACCGCGCCTCGTCGTGGCCAACAAGCTCGACCTTCGGCCGACGGATGCACCGGCGCGCCCGCCCGACGCGCTTGCGGTCTCGGCCCGCACGGGCGAAGGGCTCGACCGCCTGCGAAGGGCGCTCGCCGAACGGCTCGGCGCGGGTGTTCGCGAGGAGGGCGCTTTCATGGCCCGTGCCCGGCACGTGGCGGCGCTCGAACGCGCCCGCGCGCACCTCGCCGCCGCGCGTGGCCAGCTCGATCACTTCGCGCTCGAGCTCTTTGCCGAAGAACTCCGTCTCGCCCACGACGCCCTAGGCGAGATCCTCGGCCACTTCACCCCCGATGATCTTTTGGGTGAAATCTTCTCGCGGTTTTGCATCGGCAAGTGATCGAGGTTACGGGTAGGTGCACAACCCGAACCCACCCGCGCCTTGCTGCTGAGCCCGCGATCGGTCTGCGCCGCCGACGTACACGTCCGGCAGGACGTCGTCGGTGATGCCCTAGAAGGAGTGCGCGAACCAGTTGAGATGGCTCGGTTCCATGCGCTGGTGCAGTCTGCACCAAGGATTGGTCGGTGCACCCGGGGTGCCCGACTCGATCGAACACCCGGTGTGCAACACGAGTCCGGAACGCCGCGTTCTACCCTGCCAGTACAGGCGGGCGCGCGGGTCGGCCCGAGCGGCGCTCAGCGTCGAAACAGGGCGATCAGCCCGCGCAGCGCGAGTGCGGGCATGAGGGTGCCGAAGCCGGTCAGAAGCGGCAGAAGCCAGGCCATCGCGGCAGGACCGGCTGCTTCATTCGATTGCGGAAAGAGCGCTGCGAAGAGCTCGGCCCCGCCAAAGACGGCAACGACCGTCCATACGACTGCAAGGAGCGCAGCAAAGAGCGGCCGTGGATGGACGACGGCCCAGATGGCCGCGCCGGGGGCGAGTACGGCGGCAGCAAGGACTGCGCCCGTCAATACGAGGTCGTAGGCCTCGGCCCGGTCGCCCTGAATCAGGCGGAAAGCAACCAACCAGACCGCGATCAGCCCCCAGCCGGCAAGCCCGACCCCGATCGCGCGGCGCATGACTCACAGCGTGGTGCTCACTGCGTAGTGAGCAGTGACTTGCGGTAGCGGTTCAATTCGCTCAGTGAGTCGATGGTCCGGTCGAACAGGTTCGACAGGTTGTGCAGGATCATCTTGACCACTCGGCCCTCCCATTCGCGATCGAAGCGGATCTGCTGGTCGAGCCAGCGCTCGAGCCAAGCGGGATCAGGCAGCTTGCTCTGCACGGTGTCGTTCGGGAACAGGGACTGGTTGACGTGCAGGTTGGTCGGGTGGAGCGGCTTGCCGGCGCGGCCCGACGAGGCCATGAGGAGGCCGATCTTGGCGAAGCCGGCCTTGACTTCGTTGACCTTTTCGGCCGCAGTGCGGGCGATGGCGCGCTTCAAGTACTTGAGATACGCGCCGGCGTGCCGTGCCTCGTCCTTGGCGATCAGGCCGTAGATGTGCTTGATCAGCGGCTCGGTGTGCCACTCGGCTGCGCGGCGGTACCAGTGGTTCAGCCGGATCTCGCCGCAGAAGTGGAGCATCAGCGTCTCGAGCGGCGGCGCCGGGTCGAACTCGAAGCGCACGTTGTGCAGTTCGGCCTCGGTGGGCACGAGTTCCGGCCGGAAGCGGCGCAAATACTCCATGAGTACGAGCGAGTGCTTCTGCTCCTCATAGAACCAGATCGACATGAAGGCGGCGAAATCGCTGTCGTCCCGGTTGTCGCGCAGGAACATCTCGGTGGCCGGCAGCGCGGACCACTCGGTGATCGCATTCATGCGGATGGTCTGAGCCTGGTCGTCGGAGAGCAGGCGCGCGTCGAAGCGGTCCCACGGCACGTCGGTGGCCATGTTCCAGCGCACGGCTTCGAGGTCACGGAAAAGCTCGGGGTACAGCATCGGTCGGGTGGAAATCGAGGAATCGTGCAACGATGATAGAGAAGGATGACCGCACGGTGACAGCGGGGCAGCCCGGATCGATGGGCCGTTTGCGCCAGCGCAAACTCAGTCGGACGTCGACCGTTCGACCGACCCGTCATTGAGCGCCCGCCACTGGCGGATGAGTGCCACCAGTTCCCGCGGCGCGGCGGCCTGAGATACGCCGGCCAGGTCACGTCGGATGCGCCGGACGAGATCGCCGCCGATCCAGAGCGCCTGAGTGGCGGGCAGCAGGCTACGGAGCGCTTCCACGCCCACCGCGGCCTGCTTGCTCCCGTAGGCTGCAGAGAACGAGAGCAGCACCACGTCGGCATGGAACGCCTCGGCCGCGGCGATGATCTCCGGAATGGGCGTCTGCGGGCCCAGGCTCACGGCGGCGGCGCCCTCGGCCGCGAGCATCGCCTCGAGCGTGGTCAGGCCCAGCGCGCTCGGCTCGTTGGGCAGGGTGGTCAGGAGCACGCGCGGCGGTGACTCACCCGGCGGCAGCGTGCTGAGCAGCGTCTGCAGCACGAGGCGCACCTGCTCGGCCCAGGCGCGCTCGTGATAGAGCTGGAGCTCGCCGCGCATCCAACCCTCGGCGACCGCGCGCGACAGCGGAATCACGATCTCGCTCACGAATTCATGGAGCCCGTGCCGGATCAGCAGCTCGGTCAGTTGCCGCCGCAGCCCTGGCATGTCGTGCGCCAGGATGCGGGCGAAGATTTCGCGCTGAAGGTCGCCGGTGCTGTCGCGCGACTGCCGGGCCTCCTGCTCGCGGGCCAGTACTGCAAACGCGTTTTCCGAAAGCGCAAGCAGCTTTCCGGGGCGGTGGCCCGCGTCCATGAGCCGCTTGATCGCTCGCAGGCGCTCCACCTGCAGCATCGGATAGAGTCGCTCGCCGTGTTCGTCCCGCAGCGGCTGGGGAAAGCCATATCGCCGTTCCCAGACGCGGAGCACGTCCTTGGACAAACCGGTGTCCCGCTCCACCGCGCTGATGGAAAGGGCGCCCGCGGCATCGTGGTGAAGGTCAGTCACCTTGGCGTTCTCCCAATGTGGCACGTCGCCGAACCGGTGTGATGATACATCCGTTGCGGAACTAATGTCTAGGACATACACTCTGCCACACACTGTGTTGTCCATGTCGGGGACGTGACCGTGAAAACACTCAATCGATCGAGATCCACCGCGGTGGCGCGTGCGCGCAGTCAAGTGTGTTTGGGTCGAAGAGCGTTTCGTGTCTCAACGGCGACTGCCTTGGTGGCGGTGGCGCTGATCGCACTCTCGGATGTCGTCCGGGCCGCGCCGGCGATGGCCAAGGCAATAGAGGCGACCCCGCCGGCCAGTGCCTGTCCGAGCATCTATCAGCATCGCCATGCGCCGCTTTTGGCGGGCAAGGAGGACACGCTGTGCCGCTACGCCGGGCAGGTGGCGCTGATCGTGAACACGGCCAGCCAGTGCGGCTACACCGGCCAGTATCGCGATTTGCAGGCGCTCTATGACCGCTACAAGGATCGGGGCTTCGTGATTCTCGGTTTCCCGGCCAACGCCTTCGGGCGGCAGGAGCCGGGCTCGAATCAGCAGATCGCGCAATTCTGCGAAGCCAATTTTGGCGTCCGCTTTCCGATGTTCGGCAAGATCGAGGCGACCCCGATCACGCGCGAACCACTGTTCGCCGAACTCGCCCGCCGCACCGGTACCGCGCCCGGCTGGAACTTCCACAAGTACCTCGTCAGCCGCGACGGCACGCGAATCACCTCCTTCGCGAGCGGCGTCGAGCCGCTGTCGGGGCAGCTCACGGCAGCGATCGAGCGAGAGTTGGCGTCTCGCTGAGCGCCTAAACTTCAGGCATGAACGCCTTCGATTCCCTCTTCACGTCCGCGCCGCTCGCGCTCGACGACACGCAAAGCCGCAGGGATGCACGGCACCTGGCCATCCAGCGCGTGGGCATCCAGGGCCTCCGGCACCCCGTGCGTATCCGCGCCGCCGACGGTCGGGAGCAGGCCAGCGTGGCCCGCTTTGCCATGGACGTGGGCCTGCCGGAGCAGGTCAAGGGCGCGCACATGTCGCGCTTCGCCGAGATCGTGAATGCGCTCGATGACGCGCTCGACCCGGCGGCGTTCCGGGCGCTCGAGGCGCACATGCGTGCTCGCCTCGAGGCGGCCAGCGGTCGGCTCGAGATGCGCTTCACCTGGTTCCGCGAGAAGTTGGCACCGGTGTCTGGCGCGAAGAGCCTCCTCGATGTGGACGCGGTCTGGATCGCCCGCACCGATGCCACGGGCGTGAGTCGGCTCGACCTCGAAGTGGTGGTGCCGGTGACCAGCCTCTGCCCGTGCAGCAAGACGATCAGCGACTATGGCGCCCACAACCAGCGCTCGCACATCACGATCCGCGCCGAGGCCGGCAGTGGGCTCGAACTCGACGACCTGATCGACATCGCCGAGGCGCAGGCCTCGAGCGAGCTCTACGCGATCCTGAAGCGTGTCGACGAAAAGCATGTCACCGAGCGCGCCTATGACAACCCGAAGTTCGTCGAGGATCTGGTACGCGACATCGCGCTCGCCTGCCAGACCCATGACCAGATCGGCGAGTTCATGGTCGCGAGCGAGAACTTCGAATCCATTCACAACCATTCTGCGTATGCAGAGTTGCACGGGCGGGGGAGACTCCACGCGGCGTAAGGTTTTTCAGGGAGACGATCGCGGACAGAACGCCGCTCACGGCGCGCCGCATGTGCAGTCGAGGCCGGCGGGCCCATTTCGGGCAACGTTGGCGTAGTGTGCAAGGCATTCATTCATGCGCATCGCCGTCATCGGTTCTGGAATCTCGGGTCTTGCCGCCGCCCGCCGCCTCGACAAGGCTGGCCTGGCGACCGTCCTCTTCGAAGCGGAGCCACGCTTCGGCGGCCACACGGCTACGGTGGACGTCACGCTCGATGGTGTGACCGCGCCGGTCGATACCGGCTTTCTGGTCTGCAACGACCACACCTATCCGAATCTGCTCGCTCTCTTTGCCGAGCTCGACGTAAAGCTGACTGCGAGCGACATGTCGTTCTCGGTGCGTGCGGATGCCGCGAACATCGAGTGGGCAGGCAGTTCGCTCGCAACCGTCTTCGCGCAGAAGGCCAATCTCCTTCGCCCGCGCTTCTGGCGTTTTCTCGCCGACATCCTGCGCTTCAATCGCGAGGCCACGCGCATGGTCGAGACCGACACCATCCCCGAGGGCTCGGTCGAACGCTACTTGCGTGAAGCGGGCTACGGCCGGCAGCTCTTCGACTGGTATCTCTGGCCGATGGTGGGGTCGATCTGGTCCTCACCCAAACGCGACGTGGCCGAGTTCGAGCTCGCGATGCTCCTGCGCTTTTCGCACAACCACGGGCTCCTTCGTGTCAACGACCGGCCGCGCTGGATGACGGTCGTCGGCGGGGCGCGCACCTACGTCGAGCGTATCGTGGCGGCACTGCCCGAATGCCGCCCGGCGTCGCCGGTCACGCGTATCGACCGGCAGGGCGGGTCGGTTTGGGTGGAATCCCGCCACGGCCGGGAGCGCTTCGACCATGTCGTGCTCGCCTGCCACAGCGATCAGGCGCTCGCCATCCTTGGCACCGGAGCAACGGCCGAGGAGCGCCGCGCCTTGGGCGCGATCCGCTACCAACCCAACCGCTGCGTTTTGCATACCGATCGCAGCTTCATGCCGCGTCGGCCCGCTGCCTGGTCGGCCTGGAACTACCTGCAGATCGCGGCTGACCGTGATGCGGAACGTCCGGTGACGCTCACGTATTGGTTGAACCGGCTGCAACCGCTGCCGTTTTCTCGGCCGCTCTTCGAGACCCTCAACCCGCCGCGCGAGCCTGCCCCAGGGCACCTGATTGCGGAGTTCGAGTACGCGCATCCGCTCCTCAATCGCGTGGCAGTCGCGGCACAGGCCGAGGTCAAGCGGCTGCAGGGGCAGCACAACACGTGGTTTGCCGGCGCCTGGCTTGGCTACGGTTTCCATGAAGACGGGCTGAAGAGTGGTCTGGCTGCCGCGCTGGGCGTGATAGAGGCCGTCCGAGCGTCGGCGGTCCGCGAGACAGCCCGGCTTGCCGCGGAGTGAGGACAAAGGCGGGGCGGACGGGCATGGCGGGCGGACTCATCATCGGGCAGGTCCTTCACAGGCGGCTTCGGCCAGTCGTGCATGCGTTTCGCTACCCGATGTTTCTGCTCGCACTGCCGGTGGCGAGACTCAACGACTGCAATTCCTTGCTTCCGATCAACCGGTGGGGGCTCGTGAGCTTTCACGAGCGCGATCACGGCGCACGCGACGGGACATCCCTGTTCGATTGGTTCCAGCGCGAGGTGGGCCCGCACCTGGGCTGTGATCCCTTCGCCGATGGCCGCACGGTCACGCTTTACACGCAGCCGCGCATCTTCGGGTATGTGTTCAATCCGGTGAGCTTCTGGGTCTGCCGCCGCGCCGAGGGCAGTGTCTACGCCGTGCTGGCCGAAGTCAACAATACCTTTGGCGAATCGCACAACTATCTGCTCGGCGAGCGCGATGCGACGATCGCCGATGGCGCAACGATTCACGCGAAGAAACTTCTGCATGTCTCGCCCTTCAACGAAGTCCGCGGTGGTTACCGCTTTCGCTTCGCGCTCGCCCAGCCCGAACGTGGGTGGCTCGCCCGGATCGACTACCTCGACGGAGAAGGCGAAGAAGAAGGCGGCAAGAGCGTTGTGCTCGAGACCGCGCTTTCGGGCCGCGAGGTGCCGCTCACGCGCCGGGCACTACTCGGTCAGCTCGCACGCCATCCGCTGCAGGCGGTGGCGGTGATCGTGCGCATTCACTGGCACGCGCTTCGCCTGTGGTGGAAGCGCGTCCCCTTTCATGGAAAGCTTCCCTCCAAGGCCACTTCGCTCTCCCGCTCATGAACGCAGAAAGCAACACGCTCGATTCCGCCCCCGCCCGCTCCATTCAAAGCCGGGCTGACACCCGTCTGTCCTGGGCAGCGCGGCTCATGTTGGCTGCCCTGCGCCGGATCGCGCGCGGCCGCCTCACGGTCATCTTGCCCGGCGGCGATGAAGAGGTGATCAACGGTCGAGAAGAAGGCCCTCAGGCGGTGCTGCGCATTCATGATGCGAGCTTCGCACGTCGCGTGCTCGTCGGCAGCGACGTCGCCTTCGCCGAGGCCTATCGCGACGGTGCCTGGAGCACGCCGGACTTACCTGCGCTGCTCACGCTGCTCGCGCTCAACGGCGAGGCGCTCGGCGAGCTCTACCACTCTCGCGGCATCACTGATTGGCTGCTGCGTCTGAGGCACTTGCTTCGGGCCAACACCAAGCGGCAGGCCCGAAAGAACATCGAGGCGCATTACGACCTGGGCAATGCCTTCTACCGCCTCTGGCTCGACGAGACGATGACCTACTCGGCCGCGCTCTTTGCCGGGGAGCCCGCGCGCGATCTCTCGAGCGCACAGAACGCCAAGTACGACCGCATCCTCGCCCAGATCGATGCACCGCCGGGCGGGCGCCTGCTCGAGATCGGTTGCGGTTGGGGCGGGTTCGCCGAGCGCGCGGCGCGCCGCGGCTTTCGCCTCACCTGCGTCACGCTCTCGCCCGCGCAACGTGAATACGCGATCGAGCGTATGGCGCGCGCGGGGCTCGCCGACCGGGTGCGAATCGAACTGTGCGACTACCGAGATATCGCGCGCACCCTGGGCGGCGACTTCGATGGCGTGGCTTCGATCGAGATGGCCGAGGCGGTCGGGCAGCGCTACTGGCAGGCCTACTTCGATGCCGTGGCCCAGGCCCTCAAGCCGGGTGCGCGGGCAGCGATCCAGGTGATCACGATCGAGGAGCGCCGCTTCGAGCGCTATGCCCGCACAAGCGATTTCATCCAGCAGTACATCTTTCCGGGCGGCATGCTGCCCTCGCCCGAACGTTTCATCGCACACGGGCAGGCGGCGCGCCTCGCGATGGTCGATCGTCATGAGTTCGGCCGCGACTACGCCGAAACGCTGCGCCGCTGGCTTGCGGCCTTCGAGGCCCGACTGCCCGAGGTGCGCGCGCTCGGCTATGACGAGGCCTTCATCCGGCTCTGGCGGTTCTACCTCGCCTACTGCATCGCAGGGTTCGATGCCGGCTCGATCGACGTGGGGCAGTACACGTTCGAGCGCGCCGCGGCGCACGGCGCGGAGGCCTTGTGAGCGCGGTTGGCCACGGACACCCGAACGTGCGGCGACGGCTCCTGGGCGTCGCTGCGGCCGGCGCGGCCTGGGCCATGGGGCCCCTGTCCTCGCTGCCCGCTTTCGCGAGTGGTCAGCCCAAACCGCTGCCGCCAGAGGTGAGCGAGCTGCTGCCCGAGCTCAAGGTCCGCGGTGGCGGGCTTTTACGTGTTTGGGGCTTTCAGGTCTACAACGCTTGGCTGTGGACGCCGGGCGGCGGTCCCTACGATCCGGCGCGCCCTTTTGCGCTTGACATCGAATACCTGCGAAATTTCACGGCTCAGGCCCTCGCCGAGCGATCGATCGAAGAGATGCGTGGCCAGGGGCGCGGCAGCGAGGCGGTGTACCCCCGCTGGCTCGCCGAGATGCAGCGCGTGTTCGTCGACGTCAAGCCGGGTGATCGGCTCACCGGTGTGGCCACCCCAGAGCGGCGTGCGCGGTTTTTCTACAACGGTGTATTCCGCGGCGAAATCGCCGACCCCGCGTTCACCGACGCCTTCTTCGCGATCTGGCTGTCGGAGCGCTCCTCGCAGGCGCGCTTCCGAGATCTGCTGATCGGCAAGCGCTGATGCCGCACGGTGCTGCGACTGCCGACGATCCCGAAGCTGCAACGGCGCGAACGGGAGAGCTGACGCGCGGCGAGCTCGCGCGCTACAGCCTGTTTGCGGCGCCGCTCGCGATGGCGGCGCTGCCGATCTACGTGCATGTGCCCAAGCTTTATGCCGAGCTCGGGCTGCCGCTGGCCGCGCTGGGTCTGCTCCTGCTCGTGCTCCGCTTCGCCGATGCGCTGATCGATCCCTGGCTCGGCCGATGGAGTGATGCGATGGCGACCCGCTATCGCGGCTGCCTGCTCGCCTCTCTGTCGCTTTCTGCGGGCATGCTGCTGCTCCTCAACCCTGCCTGGCGCGTGCTGCCGCTCTGGCTGTGGCTGTCTGGTGCGCTCGTGTTGGTCTACCTGGGCTTCAGTCTGGCCACGATCGCCCATGGCGCGTGGGGTGCCGAACGCCCGCACACCCCGACCGCGCGCACGACGCTCACGGCAAGCCGCGAGGCGACCGGGCTCGTGGGCGTGCTCTTCGCGGCCGCCCTGCCTGCCGTGCTCGGGGGCGATGGCCCCGGCACCACCGCCCAGGGCCTCGCCCGCTTCTCGTGGATCTTCATCGCGGTGCTCGTGATTGCGCTCGTCCTGCTCTGGCGCGTGAGCGAACGCAAGCAACCGGTTGAAGGCGAGCCCCGGGCCCTCTCGATGGTGCTGCACGATGCGCGGTTTCGGGCGCTGATTGCCGTGTTCGCGTTGAACGGCATCGCCTCGGCGATCCCGGCCACGCTTCTGCTCTTCTTCGTCGAGGACGTGCTTGCGGCGAAGGACTGGGAGCCGGTCTTCCTCGTCGCCTATTTCCTCGCCGGGGCGCTCGCCATGCCGCTCTGGGTGTGGCTCGCCCGCCGCCTGGGCAAGGTCCACGCCTGGGCCGCGGGCATGCTGCTCGCGGTCCTCGCCTTCTGCTGGGCGGTGACGTTCGGCCCGGGCGATCGCCTGCCATTCCTCATCGTCTGCATCGCCACCGGCGTGGCCCTCGGGGCGGATCTTGCGCTGCCGCCGTCGCTGCTCGCCGATGCGATCGCCAAGCGCGGCGCGCAGGCGCTGGCGGGGAGCTACTTCGGCGTCTGGGCCTTCGTCACCAAGGTGAACCTCGCGCTCGCTGCCGGGCTCGCCCTGCCTGCGGTCGCCTGGTTCGGCTACCGCGAAGGAGATGCGGCGTCGAACCTGGGTGCCCTCACCGTCGCCTACACACTTTTCCCGTGCGCGCTCAAACTCTTTGCGCTCGCGATTCTCCTGCGCTTCAAGAATCGACTCTCGGAGACACCAGTATGAAACGTCTGTTCACGCTCTTTGTTGCTGCCCTCGCGTTCGTCGTGGCGGGCTGCGCCTCGGTGCAGGTCACCGACTACGCCGCCGAGCGCCCCAGGTTCGACATGCGCGCCTACTTCGACGGCAAGCTGGTCGCGCACGGCATCATCCAGGACCGCTCGGGCAAGGTCATCCGCCGCATGCGTGTGGACATGACGGCCACCTGGAACGGCAACACGCTCACGCTTGACGAGGACTTCACCTATTCCGACGGCGCAAAGGAGAAGCGTGTCTGGACGATCGTCAAGGACGGCGATCGCTACACCGGCACGGCGGCCGATGTCGTCGGTCAGGCCACGGGCATTGCGGCAGGCAACGCGCTCAACTGGCGCTACGTGCTGCAACTGCCCGAAGCGCAGGGCGGCTGGCGGATCGACTTCGACGACTGGATGTGGCAGCTCGATGAGCGGGTGATGATCAATCGCGCGGTGTTCTCGAAGTTCGGTCTCCGCTTCGGTGAAGTGCTCATCACGTTCTACAAACAATGAGCCTGAATCCGCCTATCCGTGACTGGGCGCGTCAGCGCGTCTGGGTCATCGGTGCCTCCACGGGCATCGGCCTCGCGCTCGCGCAGGCGCTGCTCGCCCGTGGTGCGCGGGTGGCCGTCTCCGCGCGGCGCGCCGAACGCCTCGAGGCCGAGTTCGGCTCGGCCGCGAATGCGCTCCGACGGCCGCTCGACATGACCGACCCTGAAGCGCTCGAGCGCGCACTCGACTCGATCGTCGCCGCCTGGGACGGTCTCGATGTCGGCATCGTCATGGCCGGAACGTATCAGGCACTTCGCGCCTGGGAGCTCACACCCGAGGCGATCCGCGAGACGATGCAGACCAATGTCTACGGCGCGATGAATGCGAGCGCGCTGCTCGTCCGACGGTTCCTTGCGCAAGGCGCGGGGCATGTCTCGATCGTCTCGTCGTTGGCCGGCTATCGCGGACTGCCCAAGGCCGCGGTGTACGGGCCGTCCAAGGCCGCGATGATCAATTTCGCCGAGACGCTCTGGCTCGATCTGGCGGACAAGGGCATCGGGGTGTCGGTCGTGAATCCCGGCTTCGTCAGGACACCGCTCACAGCGGGCAACGACTTCAAGATGCCTTACCTGATGGACCCCGAGGACGCCGCCCGCGAGATGATCGCCGGATATGAGGCGGGCGAGTTCGAGATCCACTTCCCGAAGGCGTTTTCGCGCCAGCTGAAGCTGCTCCGGCAGTTGCCCTACGGGCTCTACTTTCGCGCGATCAAGCGTGCGACCGGCTTATGACCATCCGAGCGGCGGCACGGCCGGCACCCCTGGTGCCGATGATCGATTTCTACGAGTCGCTCACCGAAGTCTCGCTCGCTCGGATCGGCACGGTCTATCACGAGCATGCGCGCTTCAAGGACCCGTTCAACGACGTCGTCGGGGTGGCTGCGATCGAGGCAATCTTTCGCCACATGTACGCGACCACGAGTGAGCCGCGTTTCGTGGTGACGAGCGCGGCCCTCTCGCCCGACGGCCGGGAGGGCTTTCTGGCCTGGACGTTTCACTTTCGTCTGAAGGGCGACGGGCCAAGGGTCGAACGCATGATCCGCGGGGCGACCCATGTCACATTCGCCGAGGACGGACGCATCTCCGATCACCGCGATTACTGGGATGCGGCCGAGGAGCTCTACGAGAAGCTGCCCGTGATCGGAGCGCTCATGCGTTGGCTCCGCCGGCGCATGGGCGGCGCATGAGCGGCGCATGAGCGGCGCATGAGCCGGAGCGACGGCAGCGACGCTCAGAAGAGCAAAGCGGCGGCGAAGACGCCGATCATCGTGAAGACGAGCACCACCTTCACGAGCGTGCCGACGATCAGACCGAGCCAGGTCGCGAGCCCCACCTTCACCGCCTGCGGGGCGCGCCGCCGCGCGATCAGTTCTCCCGCCACAGCGCCGACGAAGGGCATCACGAGCACGCCCACGAGTCCCATGAACAGGCCGACGACGGTGCCCACGGCCGCCCCGACGAGCGCGAGCGTGCTCGCGCCGGCCCGCTTGGCGCCAAGGACAGTGGCCAGGTAGTCGGTGACCCAGGAAACGAGCGCGAGCACCGCGCAGAGGACGACAACCCAGACCGGGACGCGCGCGAAGTCGTCGATCCACGCGCCAAGCACGATGCCGGCCAGCACGAGCGCCACGCCAGGCAAGGCGGGCAGCACGGTGCCGACCAGCCCTACGAGCATGAGCAGGATGACGAGAATCCAGAGCAGGGCGGCACTGTCCATGAAAAGCGCTATCCCGCGTCAAACCCGCGGAATGTACAGCGCGGACTTCGCTGGTCAGGCGGGTTCATGCTCTGACCTGCGGTTGGCGCGAGCGCCTTGCAGCGCCCACGGCGATCTCGGACGAGTTTTCCTTCCGGAAGCCGGCGGCCGGCGATCCCATGGGTCGACCGCTCGCTCCGGAACGACGGAACTGGCGCCTCAGCCCTCGATCTCCTTGCGCATCATCTTCATCGCTTTCGCTTCGATCTGGCGGACTCGCTCGGCCGAGACGCCATATTTGTCGGCGAGCTGCTGGAGCGTTTCTTCCTGATCCTCGGCCAGCCAGCGGCGGGTGATGATGTCGCGTGAGCGCTCGTCGAGTTTGGTCAGTGCGCGCTTGAGCCCCTCGGCGCGAACACGGCTGACCTGTTCAGCCTCGATCACGCGGGCCGGATCGGCCACGTCCTCGTCCGCGGCGAGGTAGGCGATCGGCGCGACCGCTTCGCTATCGGCGTCCTCGGGCGTCCCATCCATGGCGACGTCGTGACCGGCCAGGCGCATGTTCATCTCGAACACGTCCTCGGGCTTGACGTTGAGATCTTTCGCGATCCGCTTGGCCTCCGCCTGGGTGAGCGCATGCTCGCCCGAGCGCATCGCGCGCAGGTTGAAGAACAGCTTGCGCTGCGCCTTCGTGGTGGCGACCTTGACCAGCCGCCAGTTGCGCAGGATGAATTCATGAATCTCTGCGCGGATCCAGTGCAGCGCGAAGGAGACGAGTCGCACGCCGCGCTCAGGGTCGAATCTGCGCACCGCCTTCATGAGGCCCACATTGCCTTCCTGAATCAGGTCGCCCTGGGGAAGACCGTAGCCGAGATAGTTACGGCTCACGCTGACGACGAGGCGCAAGTGGCTCATCACGAGCTGGCGCGCCGCTTCCACGTCCTGCATGTACTTCCAGCGCAGGCCGAGCTCATGCTCCTGTTCGGCGGTCAGAAGCGGATAG
This sequence comes from uncultured Burkholderiales bacterium, assembly GCA_937944385.1. Classification (GTDB taxonomy): domain Bacteria; phylum Pseudomonadota; class Gammaproteobacteria; order Burkholderiales; family Casimicrobiaceae; genus Casimicrobium. The sequence goes on from CALDYQ010000047.1 coordinate 57,559, forward strand.
CGGTTGATCGCAGCAATGTACTGATCGATCGTGCCAAGCGCACTCGGAACCGGAAAATTGAGCGTTGCAGTGGGATGAGACATCGATATACCCCCTTCAGGAGACGAACCGTCGGGCTGCGGACGGCGCGCAGTGGACAGCCGTAAGCATGTGCTCACTGCTGTTGGGCCCCTTTTCCTATGAGCCACTCCCCCCACGTGGGGGCGGTCGAACAGGCTCGGTGGCCTGTCTTCCGCCGGAGACCCGGCGGCGATCCCGCCACTGGGTGGAGCGCGTCAGGCGCCTGAGTCGACGCCGTTTTAGCACTCTCGCGAACTGAGTGCTAATCGTAGGAAAAAGTTCCCGACAAAAACACTCGGGCATCCATCAGCGGTCCTGCGGCGGCCGCGCCAGCGCGCGGGCCGGTCGCCGTCCGATCCAGCCCGACCCGGCTCGGGCGGGTCGGTTCGCCTTCGCAGATCTCACGTGCGAGATCGAGCGGCGCGGTCGGCGCGGCGCGATAGGGGCTCGCCCCGGTGAGCAGCCGGTCGAGGATGACGCCGAGCGCGTAGAGGTCGCTCGCCGTCGTGACCGGCTCGCCGCTCCGGTCGGGGCGCTCCGCCTCCGGCGCAGTCACGAAGCCCGATGCCGCAACCGCGAAGGCATCCTCCGGCAGGAGCTCGGTCGCGCCGTCGGCGACGAGCAGCGAGCGCAGCTCGGTCTCGAGCGCGACGTCGCCTGCGCACGCCTCGGTCACGAAGGCATCGCGCGCAGAGAGCCCTTCGACCACGAGCGCATCGGCCACGATCTCGCTCACGCGAGCCCAGCGCATGGCGGCTTGATCGGCGGGCGTCTGCTGGAAGTGGGGGGAGGTCATGCCTGACTCGCGTCGCGGCCGAGCTCGCGCAGCAGAAACAGTCGCGCGACCGACCATTCCCGCTTTTACGGTGGCCGGCGACACGCCAAGCGTGCGCCCGATGTCTTCGATGGTCTGCCCGCCGAAGAACTTGAACTCGACCACCTCGGCCTGTCGTGGCGAGAGCGGCATCCAGCCGCAGGAAGTCGATTTCGCGCTCGGCGCGCGGGGCAGTGACGCGGCGGACGCTACCAGCGCGCCGCCGCACTCACAATGACAGCGGCATCACCTCGCGCGCATCATCCAGCCCATTCCCGGCGAACGCGTTCGGCACTGGCCAGCGTGTCGCCGAAGGGTTGCCCGACCACGCCGGCCGCGAGCGTGGCATGCGTGTGGGGATCGATCAGCAGGAAGCGGCCGCGCGCGTGTCGCACAGAGGTGCCGAGGGGTAGCGGTTCGGCCGCCTCGATGTGCACGGCGGCGATGTCGTTGGCCGCAATTGGCTGATGGTCGACACTCCAGGCGGCCTGCGCGAGGTCGAGCCGGGCCGTGACCCGCTCGACACACGCCATGACCCAGCGCGTCCCGTGCCGAAGCAGGACGGGGCGACCTGGGACGAGCGCCGCAGCATCCAGCCACGCCAGGGTGGCATCCAGCCGCTGGCCGAGCTGCGCTGCTGCCGCCGTCGTCAGCCAGTCGCCCCGGGCGATGTCGAGCGGCTGGTCGAGCCGAACCGCCACCGCATCCCCTGCCTGGGCCTGTGCCGAAGGATGCCCGGCGACACGCAGGGCAACCACCGTGGCGGTCGGCGCTCCCGATCCGGTCGGGAGGGCACGGATCGGCTCGCCCACGCGGAGCGTGCCCTCCGTGAGTCGCCCGCAATACCAGCGTGCACCGTCGATATCACTGTCCCGCAGCGACCACTGTACCGGCAGCCAGGCCGGGGCCTCGGCACGCACGTCCGAAACGGGCGCTGCCGAGATCTCGCCGCCCGCAAGTGATTCCAGGGCTTGAAGCAGCGTCGGCCCGTCGAACCAGGTCATGTGCTCGCTTTGGCACGTGACGCCGTCACCGGTCAGTGCCGAGACGGGCAGTGCCAGCCAATCCGGCAAGCCGAGCACGCCGGCAAGCACCGCAAATGCGTCGCGTACCCGCTCGAATACCGCGCGGTCGAAGTTCACCGCGTCCATCTTGTTGATCGCGACCAGCACATGAGGCAGCCCGAGCAGGCGCACGAGTGCGGCATGTCGACGCGTCTGCTCGAGCAGAATCACCTCCGGCGCATCGAGATCGAGTTTGGTCACGTCGACGAGCAGCACTGCCGCCTGGGCATGCGAGGCGCCAGTCACCATGTTGCGCGTGTACTGCGCATGCCCTGGCGTGTCGGCGATCACGAACTTGCGGCGCGGCGTGGCGAAGTAGCGCCAGGCGACATCGATCGTGATGCCCTGTTCACGCTCGGCCTCGAGCCCGTCGGTCGCGCGGGAGAGGTCGAACCCGTCGGTCGCGGTGCCGGCGAATGCGCTCGAGGCGAGCCCCGCGAGCTGATCCGCCATCAGCGCGCGGCTGTCGTAGAGCAGGCGGCCGATCAGGGTGCTCTTGCCGTCGTCCACGCTGCCGCAGGTGATGAAGGTGAGCGGCGCTGACGGACCCTCGGCATCGGGAAGGGACGGGGTGTTCACGGCTTGCATCAGAAGTAGCCCTCGCGCTTGCGCCGCTCCATGGCGGTTTCGCTCGCCTGGTCATCCATGCGGGTCGCCCCGCGCTCGCTCACGGTTGCTGTGAGCGTCTCGGCCACGATTTCGCCCGCGGTGGAGGCCGTGCTTTCCACGGGGCAGGTGCAGGTGGCATCACCGACGGTGCGAAAGCGCACGCTCCGCTCGAGCACGCGCTCGCCTGCGGCGGGAGGCGTGAAAGGGGTGATCGGCACGAGCCGGCCATTGCGTTCCACGACCGCGCGCCGATGTGCGTAGTAGATCGGCGGCAGCGCGATGCCCTCGCGCTCGATGTAGCGCCAGATGTCGAGCTCGGTCCAGTTGGAGAGCGGAAAGACGCGGAAGTGCTCCCCCGTCCCATGTCGCGTGTTCCACAGGTCCCAAAACTCCGGCCGCTGCAGCCGGGGCTGCCACTGACCGAAGCGGTCGCGATGCGAGAACACGCGCTCCTTCGCGCGCGCCTTCTCCTCGTCCCGTCGCGCACCGCCGAGCAGGGCATCGAAGCGGTGCCGCGCAACCGCCTCGAGCAGGGTCACGCTCTGGTGGCGGTTGCGGCTTTCGTCGGCGTGCGCAAGCCGTACCGTGCCCCGTTGGATCGATTCTTCGACGAGCGCTACGCGCAGATCGAGCCCGAAGGTGTGCACGAGGTCGTCGCGGAACGCGATGACCTCGGGAAAATTGTGCCCTGTGTCCACATGCAGCACCGGCAGGGGCAGCCGCCCCGGCTGCGCGGCCTTGCGCGCGAGATGCAGCAGAACGAGCGAGTCCTTGCCGAACGAGCAGAGCAGCGCCGGACGTTCGAAAGCGCCGAAAGTCTCCCACAGGATCGCGATCGCCTCGTGTTCCAGCGCCTCGAGGCTGGCCTCGGACGCGGCCAGTGCGGCTGCGGCCGCGGCGGAGAGCGGGGCGTTCATACAACCACCTCGACGGACTCTGATGCTGGCGGTGGCGCGAGATGCAGCCCGCACTCGCCGCCTTGCTGGCCGTTCTGCTCCCACCACCAGCGGCCGGCGCGCAACGGCTCGCCCGGGCGAATGGCCCGGGTGCAGGGCTCGCAACCGATCGAGGCATAGCCGCGCTCGTACAGACCATTGAACGGCAAGCCATGAACGCGCGTGTACCACCACACATCCTCATCCGACCATGCCGCGAGCGGGTTGAACTTGCGGAGCGCGAAGCGCGTGTCCCAGTGCTCGGTCTCGATCGTCTCGCGCCCCTCGCTGTGGGCCCGGCGCAGTCCGGTTACCCACGCGGCCTTGCCGGCGAGTTCGGCCGCAAGCACATCGACCTTGCGCACCGTGCAGCAGCGCTCCCGCGCCGCACGGGAGTGGTAGATCGCCTCGAATCGGTGCGAGCCCGCGTGCGCGATCAGGGCTGTTACCTCGGGCCGCAGCCAGCGGATCGTGCGGCCGGTGGCACGTTCCATCTCGGCAGCGACGGCATGGGTCGTCTGTGGCAGCTTGAGCGTGTCGATCGCCACCACCTCGATGGGCAGCGCTGCGACCGAAATCGCGTGCATGAGTACGTTGTCCTCGACGGAAAGACTCGAGGCGAGCACGCAAGGCTGCTGCCGTGCCGCGCGATCGAGCAGGGCTGCGAGCGCATCGACGCGGGAGGCGAAGCCGAAGGGCGGACGATCCGGGGAGAGAGCGAAGCAGGCAGTCATGGCGATCAACAGGGAAGAGAGGGCATCGCGCCGACGGAACTCGGGCTGGGTCGTCGACGGGTCAGGCGAGCAGTGTCATGGTCCGACACGCGGTGCGTATCAATCGATTCAGGCAATCGCTTATTCGATTTCCGTCATGAAATGCACCGCACGAGACGGCCGTCCCACCCGTGCCATCGCGCGGCGGCAACGCGATTGACGCGTCCCGATCGCCTTGCTAGGCCCCCGGGGGGCCTCAAAAGAGATGTTGTCCTGCGCCATCAGCCGAGCGCCAAGTCGGCGGGAAGGCAGGTGCGTCGTGCAAACACGCAGCGCAGCGTGCAGCATCTTGCTCGAGCAGAGGTGTCGCCTGCCTTGCCCCTGGGGTGAGATCGCGCACGATAGAAAGATCTGAGACATGAACATCACACGCGCCGCACGATGGCTGGCTTGGGCGACTGCGCTGCTCGCCACAGTCACACTGGCCCAGACCCCTGGCAGCTTCGACACGACGTTCAACGGAACCGGCCGGCGCACGATTCACCTGACGAACCACGACAACGCGTTCTCCGTGGCGGTGCAGCCGGACGGTCGCATCGTGGCGGCGGGCGGGTGTCACGCCATCGTCGGCATCACGCGCCGACCCCGGATCGCGCTCGGACTGACCGGCAGTGCTGCGCTCAACGGGATCGGCTTTGCTCCGCATGCGACGCGGACGACCTGGTCCGCGATCCGTGACCACCTCGTCACGCAGTGCGGCATGAGCCTTCCCTGACCGCCGTGTGAGCCCAGCCCGGCCGCGCCGGGCGCGACCGGGCACTCACGCCCGTTGCGCTATCGTGTGAAGCCATGAGCACGGGTGAACACGCCGCCGCACCAAACACCGAGGTCACCGATAGAGAAGGCGGCCCCCGCCGCAGCACGCCCTGGGCGACGCTCGGTTTTCTCTGGGCCTACATGCGGCCGTATCGCGGGCGGCTCGCCTGGGCGCTTTTCGGGCTCGTGCTTGCGGCGGCGGCGTTTCTCGCGCTCGGCGAGGGCATCAAGCGGGCAATCGATGGCGGCTTCGCCGCCCGCAACACCGAGGCGCTCAATCAGGTGCTCGCGGTGATGATCGGACTCGCCATCGCGCAGGGGGTCGGGGTCTACATCCGTTGGTCCAACATCGCCTGGGTGAACCAGCGCGTCGTCAACGACCTGCGCGAGCGTATCCATGCGCATCTGCTTACCCTCTCGCCCGCGTGGTTCGAGCGCGAGCGCACCGGCGAAGTGCTCTCGCGCCTCACGGCCGACACCGCCACCCTCGACGGCGTCATCGCCAATGCCTTCTCCTGGGCCCTCCGGAACGCCGTGATGCTCGCCGGTGCGCTCATCATGCTCGCGCTGACCTCACCCAAGCTCCTCGCCTGGGTGATCGTAGCCACGCCGGTCGTGATTGCGCCCATCATCCTGATGGGTCGCCGCATCAAGCGCCTCGCCCGCGCCTCCCAGGACCGGCTCGCCGAGGTGATGGCGGGTGCCGGCGAGACGATCGCTGGGATCCGCACGGTACAGGCCTACGCCCGGGAAGCGCATGAGCAGTCGCGTTTCGAGCAGGCGCTCGCCGGGCTCTTCGCACAGAGCATCGCGCGCGAGCGGTTGTCGGTGGCGCTCTCGGCCATCGTCATCGTGCTCGCTTTCATCGCGGTTGCGCTGATCGTCTGGCTGGGCGGGCATGAAGTGCTCGCCGGCCGCATGACCGCAGGCGAGCTCTCGGCCTTCGTCTTCTACGCAGTCATCGTGGCGAGCGCCGTGGGCGCGATCGCCGAGGTGGTGGGCCAATTGAAGCGCGCCTCCGGTGCGACCGAACGCATCCGCGAGCTCCTCGCAACCGAAAGCGAGATCCGTGCGCCGGCCCATCCCATCCCCGTGACCCCAAGGGCCGGGGCGATTGCCCTCGACGGCGTGAGCTTCACCTATCCGACCCGGCCGGAAGCGCCGGCGCTCGCGGACTTCACGCTCGACATCGCCCCGGGCGAAGTGGTCGCCTTGGTCGGGCCGAGCGGCGCGGGCAAGTCCACGGTCTTTCAGCTCCTTCTGCGCTTCTACGACCCGCAGGCGGGCGCAGTGCGGGTCGACGGCGTGGATGCGCGCGCGGCCGACCCACGCGCCTGGCGCAGCCAGTTCGCACTCGTACCGCAGGAGCCGGTGATCTTCTCGACGTCACTCGCCGACAACGTGCGCTACGGGCGGCTCGATGCGACCGAGGCAGAAATCCGCGCCGCCTGCGATGCCGCGCACGTGACCGAGTTCGCGCTCAAGCTGCCGGAGCGCTTCGACACCCGACTGGGCGAGCGCGGGGTGCTGCTCTCGGGCGGCCAGCGCCAGCGGGTGGCGATCGCGCGCGCCATTCTGGCTGCACGGCCCATCCTGCTCCTCGATGAAGCGACCAGCGCGCTCGACGCCGAGAGCGAAGCGCTCGTGACCGAGGCCATCGCCCGGCTCGCTCGGCGGCAGACCACGCTCGTGATTGCACACCGGCTCGCCACCGTCCAGGGAGCCGACCGCATCGTCCTCATCGATCAGGGGCGCATCCAGGGCGTCGGCAGCCACGCCGGACTGCTCGCCGGGAACGCGCTCTATGCACGCCTCGTGGCTCGACAGTTGCAGGGGTGACGAACAGGCTCGCGGCGCGTTGAAGGCTCTGGCTAGGCGCGCGACCGAAACGTGATCGGCACAGCGCGAGCTCGCGCCTCCTGCTCGAAGCTCTCGGCGTCGAACGCCCGGTCGCCCTCGGTTGACCAGTCGATTCCTGCCTCGCGCCGGAGCCCGGCGAAATCGAAGAGTTGGGCATCTGCAAGATGCGAGGGCACGACGTGCTGCAGCGCGCGGAACATCGTCTCGAGCCGCCCGGGATGCCGGCGGTCCCACTCTTCGAGCATGCGCCCGACCACCTCGCGCTGCAGGTTCGGCTGGCTGCCGCAGAGCGTGCAGGGGATGATCGGAAAGCCGCGCTCGGTGGCATAGCCGATGATGTCGCGCTCCCGGACGTAGGCGAGCGGCCGGATCACCACGTGCGCGCCATCGTCCGAGACGAGCTTGGGCGGCATCGCTTTCAGCTTGCCGCCGTAGAAGAGGTTCAGGAAGAACGTCTCGAGGATGTCGTCGCGATGGTGCCCGAGCGCGATCTTGGTTGCGCCGAGTTCGCGTGCGGTGCGGTAGAGAATGCCGCGCCGCAGCCGCGAGCAGAGCGAGCACTTGGTCTTGCCCTCGGACAGCACGCGCTCGACGATCGAGTAGGTGTCCTGCTCGACGATGCGAAACGGCACCCCGAGCGCGGCCAGATAACGCGGCAGCACCTCCTCGGGGAAGCCCGGCTGCTTCTGGTCGAGGTTCACTGCGATCAGTTCGAATTCGACCGGCGCAACGATCCGAAGCGCGAGCAGCATGTCGAGCAGCGTGTAGCTGTCCTTGCCGCCCGAGAGGCAGACCATGACCCGGTCGCCTGCCTCGATCATGCCGAAGTCGCGCACGGCGGCGCCCACGATGTTGCGCAGCCGCTTGCCTTCACGCGTGAGCGAAAAGGGCAGGCGTCGCGGCAGCCGCCGGGGCGCGGTCGCCTCGTGCACCGTGTCGAGCGCATCGCGCGGCGGGGCAGTGGGGGACGCGTCCATGGGCCTGGATTCTAGGCAGGCGCACACCGTACACTCGTGGCGACCTGACGGATGGGATCATCTCGCCCGATGAACACCCACCGGCCTTTGCGTCGATTGCTCAATCCACCGCGCGCGGTGGCGCTCCTCTTCGCCGCCGCGATCGGCCTGGGAACGCTCCCCGCTCCTGCTGCTCACCCCTCGGGGGGAGGGGCGCCGGGTGTTCGCGGTGACGCTCGCCTTCGAACTCGTAGCGAACTTATAGCGGCGGGGGTCGGAAAAGACATCTTCGCCCAGGCCATTGCGCCGATGCGCAGCCCGCACGTGCAGCCGCTGGACGCGCGTCACGGCGTCTGCCCGAAGGCGGAGACGGGTGCCCGCGTCGCGCAGCAAATGCGTGGCCACATGATCGACTCATCGATTTCGACCAAGGCGTTGCAATCGCGAAGATTCATTCCTCAACGGACACTATTGCGCAGGCCCTTGCCAAAAGCCGCGTTCCAACCCAAGCCGTCGCCGAAAAAAAGGCGCCCACAGGCGCCCTGATCGTCAAGCGTGCCGGTGAAGGCCACTAGTCGCTGTCGCCCGTGATGCCGAGGAGCGACAGCAGATTCGAGAAGATGTTGAAAAGGTTGATGTAGATCGAGAGGGTGGCCGAGATGTAGTTCGTCTCGCCGCCGGTGATGATCTGGTTCAGGTCATAGACGATCCATGCCGAGAACAGGCCCACGAACAGGATCGACACCGTGATCATGAGCGCAGGCAGCGCGAAGACGATGCCGCCGATGGCCGCGACGAGTCCGACCAAAAAGCCAATCCAGAGAAATTTGCCCAGGCCGGTCAGCGAGCGCTTGATGGTGCTCGCGATCGCGGCCATGCCGGCGAAGATCGTCGCCGTGCCACCAAAGGCGTACATCACGAGCGTGGCGCCATTCTTCAACTCGAAAACGCGACCGAGCAGCATCGAAAGCCAGAAGCCCATGACGAACGTGAACGCGAGCAGCACGGCAACGCCCGCGCCCGAGTTCTTGGTCCGCTCGATCGCGTAGCCGAAACCAAACGCGATCGCGAGCAGGCCGAGCAGATTCAGCCACCACGCCCCGAAGCCGCGGAAGCCGATGGCGAGCCCGAGTGCGGCGCCCGCCACGGTAGGCACCATGGAGATGGCCAGCAGGATGAACGTGTTACGCAGGACGCGGTTCTGGCTCGCCGAAAGCGAGCCTGCGCCAGGAAGGGTGGTGATGTTGCTCATGGACTCCTCCGATCAAGACAGTCTGAAACGAAATCGACTGGCAATGTAGGGACGCATCATGACACTTGCAAGCGTGCAGACCCCAAACCCATGCGCGGGGTTCCCCGCGTGGCGATTGGGGAAAACACTCCAATTCCGGCCCGATGCCACCCGAAAGCGCCCCGACTGATGCGAATTCCGCGGAAATCCGCGCGAATCTTGACCGCGATGCGCGAATCTGTGGCATGCTTCGGGGACGTCCACGCACTTACTCACGGTTTGTGAGGCGTGTGCGGTCGCGTCAGCGAGTTTCCAGGTCCCCGAAGTCACGCGTCACGTCACAGTCGTTACCGGTGCAGTCAGAGTCCTTGAAATCCGCGCATTCAATCTTTTGATTTCGAGGATCGTTACGCAAATGGGTAATCGTCTGTTCGTCGGAAACATCAGTTTCCGCGCGACCCCTGAATTGATTCGTGAAGAGTTCGCCGCCTTCGGCGAAGTTGCAGATGTGCATCTGCCCATGGATCGTGAAACCGGCCGCATGCGCGGCTTTGCCTTCGTCACCATGGGCACCGACGCTGCAGCGCAGGCAGCCATTGCCGGCATGAACGGCAAGGCGCTCGAGGGCCGTCCGATCGTGGTCAACGAGGCACGTCCCGCCGAAGGCGGCGGTGGCGGCCGTGGCCCGCGCGGTTCCGGTGGTGGTGGCGGTGGCGGCTACCGCGGTGGTGGCGGTGGTGGCTATCGTAACGGCGGCTACTGAGACGTCGAAACGAGGATCTCCGCTCTTCCAACGAGCGCTGACCGTTGCCCGGGCTGACCACTCGGCGCGAGAAAGGCACCTGCGGGTGCCTTTTTGGTTTGTGTCTCCGCTACTTCTCCCGCACCGCCTGCTGGAGCCAGCGCGCCAGCCGGAAAAGCAAAAGCGTGAGGATCACTGCCCCCGCCGCACCCACGGCCAGTTGCAGATCCTTCTGTTTGGGGAAGAGAAGGAACCCCACGAGGTAACCGAGCGCTCCGCCCGAGAGCACGCCGGTGAGCACGCAGGCGAAATAGAGAAACCAAGTCATGGACACCTCGAAAATCCGACTGGGCGAGCGGATTGCATCGTCGCTTCCTCGCTCATCCCCTGCCTATCTGTCTGATCTGCCACGGGGGATTCGCTTCGGGGCTCGTTGCATTCCGCCCGCTCGCGACGGTGTTTCGAAGTGTCCTCATCTCTTCCCCCGCCGCGCCATCTCCTCGAGCGCGCGGTTGACCATGGTCTCGACATAGCTCGCGTAGAAGTCGAAATTCGCAACGCCGACGATCGCGTCGCCGATCTTCTTGCCGTTTGGGTCGAGCATCATCACGGTGGGCGTGAAGCGACCGTCGAGCCGGGTGGCCACGTCGATCGGCCGCACGCTCTTGCCGTCGAAATCGGTGAGCGGTGTGGTGTGATCGATCGTGATCTGCCGAAAGAGCAGGCGCGTGTTCCACTTCGGATCGCGGAACATCGGCACGATCACCTCGCGGAGCGCCCCGCGGCAGAACGCGCAGCCCGTCAGGCTGAAGAAGAGGAGGATCGGTTTGGCCGTCGCGCGCGCTTCTCGGCCGTCTGCGGCGAGATCCGTGGCCACGGGCAGGATACGCTCCCATTCGCGGCTGGAGGATGGCGGGGGCGTGGCCGCAGCCGGTGTGGACTGGGCCTGGGCGAGGCTTTCCCTCGCCGCGCCCGCGCTTGCGAGCAGGGCTGCTGCGCCCGCGGCACCGAGGAGCGCCCGGCGCCTTGGCGATGCGACCGATACGATAGAGGGCGTGGCAGAACCTCGAACGAGCCTTCGGAGCACGACCACTCGCATGACTGAACCCTTGATCATTGCCACCCGTGAAAGCCCGCTCGCCATGGCGCAGGCGGTCTTTGTGCAGGCGAGGCTCACAAGTTTAGTGTCGCCCCGGGCAGTGAGCCTCGCGCCCATGACCACGCGCGGCGACCAGATCCTCGACCGTGCGCTGGCGAAAGTGGGAGGCAAGGGTCTCTTCGTCAAGGAACTCGAGGTCGCGATGAGCGAGGGCCGCGCGCATCTCGCGGTGCATTCGCTGAAGGACGTGCCGATGCAGCTGCCGCGCGGCTTCACGCTCGCGGCCATCCTCGAGCGTGAGGACCCGCGCGATGCCTTCGTGAGCCCGCGCTACGCCTCGCTCGCCGAACTGCCCGCGGGCGCGCGGGTGGGCACTTCGAGCCTGCGGCGCGCGGCGGTGCTCAAGCGGCGGCATCCCGCGCTCGATTTCCAGCCCGTGCGCGGCAACGTGAACACGCGGCTCGCAAAGCTCGACCGCGGTGAGTTCGACGCGCTCATCCTCGCCGCTGCCGGGCTCGTCCGTCTCGGGCTCGGCGAGCGCATCCGCGAGCGGCTGCCCATCGAAATCTCGCTGCCGGCGCCAGGGCAGGCCGCGCTCGGCATCGAAGTCCGCTCTGACGACGAGGCGACCGCCGAGATCGTCTCCGAGCTCGACCACACGCCCACGGCCATCTGCTGCCTCGCCGAACGCGAGGTCTCGCGCCGGCTCGGCGGCTCCTGCGAACTGCCGATCGCGGCCTACGCCGACTGGGTCGAGGGTGAGCGGCCGCTCCGCCTGCGGGCCTTCGTCGCAAACCTCGATGGCTCGACGCTCATCGAGGCCGAAGCGCTCGGGACGCCGGATACGCCAGAAGCCCTCGGCGCCGAAGTCGCTGATCTTTTGCTCACACGCGGCGCGGACCGCGTGATCCGGGAACTCTCCACCCATGACGCGAGGTAAGCCCAAGCCATGACCGGTCCCACCGACTTCCACCTGCAACCGGCCCCGGGGGCCCAGGCACCGGATGGCCCGCTCGCCGGAGTGCGTGTGCTCATCACCCGACCCGCGTGGCCTGCGGCACGCACGGCCGCCCGGCTTGCCGCGCTCGGCGCCGTGCCGCTCGTCTTTCCGACGCTCGTCATCGCCCCCCCTGCTGACGCATCTGCCGCGGCCGCGGTCGAAGTGGCCCGCGCGCGGCTCGCCGAGTTCGATGCCGTGATCTTCGTGAGCCCGAGCGCGGTGGAGATGTTCCTCGCGCCCTATGGTGCGCAGCCGCACGCGCTTCCTGCTCGGCTTTCGCTCTTCGCGCCTGGGCCAGGGACGGCCGAGGCGCTCGCGATGGTCGGTGCCGAGGATGTGGCGATCCCCGAAGATGAACGCTACGACGCGCAGGGCCTGCTCGCTCTGCCTGCGCTTGGGCCGGAGGCGATTGCAGGGCGCCGCGTTCTCATCGTTCGCGGCGAGCGCGGCCGGGATGATCTGCCCGAAACCCTCCGCGCAAGAGGCGCAGAGGTCGAGCTCATCGCTGCCTACCGCAGCGAGGCCCCGGCCACGCCACCCGAGGGCCTGCTCGAACTCATCGATCGCCGGTCGATCGACGCGATTTCGGTCATGTCGAGCGAGGCGGTGTCGAATCTGGTCGCGCTGGTCTCGCCTCCTCGCCGCGAGGCGCTCCTCGCGCTACCGCTCTATGCGAGCCACCCACGCATCGCCGAGGCCGCGCGGACGCTCGGCTTCACCGAGGTCATCACCACGCAGGCGGGGGATGCGGGGCTGATCGCCGCGCTGCTCCTGCGGAACGAACGCTGACATGCGCCCCGAGATCGTCAACATCGCCCCGCTGCCGCCGTTCATCGCCGGGCCGCTTGGCGAGCGCTACCTCGTGCATGATCTCCACGGCGCAGGCAGCCGCGACGCCCGCGAGGCCCTCGTGCGCGACGTGGGGGCCCGGGTGCGCGGCCTGGTTGCCTTCGGCGGGTCGCGCGTCACGCCCGAGCAACTCGACGGCTTTCCCGCACTCGAGATCGTCTCGGTCTTCGGCGTGGGCTACGACGGCATTCCGGTCGAACACTGCGCCCGTCGTGGCATCAAGGTCACCCATACGCCGGGCGTGCTCGACGACGAGGTCGCCGACACCGCGATCGCGCTCATCCTCATGACGCTCCGGCGTCTCGTGGCCGCGCACAAGTTCGTCGAGGCAGGCGAGTGGTCAGCGCGGCCGTTCCCGCTCACCCGCTCGCTCTGGGGCAAGACGGTGGGCATCGTGGGCCTCGGCCGCATCGGCCGGGCGATCGCCGAGCGGCTCGTCGCCCACAAGGCGCGGGTGGTCTACCACGCACGGGGGCCGAAGGATGCGCCCTGGCCGTTTTACGCATCGCTCGTCGAGATGGCGTGCGCCTCGGATGTGCTCGTCGTGGTCACTCCGGGGGGTGCGGCCACGCGGCATCTGATCGATGCGCGGGTGCTCGCGGCGCTCGGGCCCGAGGGTGTTCTCGTGAACGTCGCGCGCGGCAGCGTGGTCGACGAGGCGGCGCTCGTCGCGGCGATCGAAGCCGGCACGATCGCCGGTGCCGGACTCGATGTGTTCGAACACGAGCCGGAGGTGCCGGCCTTGCTGTTTCGGCGCGACAACGTGGTGCTCTTGCCGCATGTGGCGAGCGCCACGGTCGAGACGCGCGAGGCGATGGGTGCACTCTGCGTCGAGAACCTGCGCAGGCACTTCGACGGCCTGCCGGTGCGGACGCTCGTGCCCGAGCTCGCTGGGCGGATCGCACCGTGACCCGCGCCTCTTGGCGTACCGAGGGTCGATCGTTCAGGCTGGCACGAGCAGACTCTCTCCCGTCATCGCCTCCGGCTTGGGCAGACCCATGAGATCGAGGAGCGTGGGGGCGACATCGCGGAGCGCGCCGCCCGCCCGGATCGCCACCTCGGTGCGGCGGCCGACGTAGACGAAGGGCACGCGGTCGGTCGTGTGCTGGGTGTGCGGCTGGTTGGCCGCCGGGTCGAACATCTGCTCGCAGTTGCCGTGGTCGGCCGTGATGAGCACTTCGACGCCCGCGGCTTCGGCCGCCGCGAGGACGCGGGCGAGGCAGGCGTCGAGCGTTTCCACCGCCTTCACCGCGGCGGCGAGCACGCCTGTGTGGCCGACCATGTCGCCATTCGCGTAGTTGACGATGATCGCGCCGAAGCGCCGGCTTTCGATCGCCTCGATGAGCCGGTCGGTGACCTCGGGGGCGCTCATCTCGGGCTTCAGGTCATACGTGGCCACCTTAGGCGAAGGGACAAGGATGCGCTCCTCGCCCTCGAAGGCGTGTTCCCGGCCGCCCGAGAAGAAGTAGGTGACATGCGCATATTTCTCGGTCTCGGCGAGCCGGAGCTGGCGGAGCCCGGCGCGAGCGACGATCTCGCCGAAACCGTCGACGATGGTTTCGTTGCGAAACGCGGTCGGCAGGTGTGCGTAGGCTTCGCCGTAGAACGACAGGCAGGCGAAGGCGGCGAGCCGCGGGAAGCGGCTCCGCGCGAAGCCGTCGAACGCGGGATCGGTGAGCGCGGTGGTCATCTCCCGCGCGCGGTCGGCGCGGAAGTTCATGAACACGACCGCATCGCCATCGGCGACCGGCGCGCTGGCGCCGATGACCGTGGGCAGGACGAACTCGTCGTTCTCGCCGCGCGCGTAGGCAGCCGTGAGGGCCGCATCCGCGCTTGGCGCGGTGTGTATCGCCTGGGCTTCGACGATCGCCCGCCAGGCGGTTTCCACCCGCTCCCAGCGCCGGTCGCGGTCCATCGCGTAGAAGCGTCCGCTGACGGTGGCGATGCGCGCGCCGGTCTCGGCGCAGACTGCTTCCGCCGCGGCGAGCGAGGGGGCGGCGCTCCGCGGCGGCACGTCGCGTCCGTCGAGAAAGGCGTGCAGCACGATCCGCCGCACGCCCTGCGCCTGCGCAAGCCGGAGCATCGCATGGATGTGCCGCTCGTGCGAATGCACGCCGCCGGGCGAGAGCAGGCCCAGCACATGCAGCGTGCCCCCCGAGGCGACCACCGCGCGGCAGACCCCGACGAGCGCTTCGTTGGTCTGGAATTCACCGGTCTCGAGCGCGCGGTCGACGCGCGTCAGGTCCTGATAGACGATGCGCCCGGCACCGAGATTGAGGTGCCCCACCTCGGAATTGCCGAACTGTCCGCGCGGCAGGCCCACGTGATGCTCGCTTGCATCGATCGTGCCCCAGGGGCGCGTGGCGAGGAGCCAGTCCCACGTCGGCGTGGCCGCCAGGCTCACCGCATTGTCCGGTGCTGGTTCGCGATGACCGAAACCATCCAGGATGATGAGCAGGACGGGGGCGGAGGTGCGGTCTGTCATGGGCATCGGCGCGGGGCCGGATGGATGGGCGAGCCTAAAATTCTAGGTTTCCGCGACCGCACGTTTGTCTCGATGCAGTTTCTCGCCAACAACTGGATGCTCGTCCTGATCATGTTCATGTCGGGTGCCATGCTCCTGTTTCCGCTGATCCAGCGGCGATCCTCCGGCATGAAGGAGATCGGCAATACGCGCTTGACCTACCTGCTCAACCGCGAGGGTGCGAGCGTGCTCGACATCCGTGAGGCCCGCGAGATGGACGGCCGGAAGATCGTCGGTGCGATCCACATCCCGTTGTCTCAGCTGAAGGATCGTCTGGGTGAACTGAAGGCACCGAAGGACAAGCCGCTCATCGTCTACTGCGCGCGCGGTCAGCGCTCGCTGATGGCCGGAAGCACCCTCAAGTCGGCGGGCTTCACGGATTTGTACAACCTGAACGGCGGTTTCAAGGCATGGAGCGAGGCGGGGCTGCCCGTCGACAAGGTGTAGAGGGGTGACGCCATGGCCCGTGTTCGCATGTATGTCACCGCCGTTTGCCCCTACTGCATCAATGCCGAACGGCTCTTGCGCTCGAAGGGCGTCATCGAGATCGAAAAGATCCGCATCGACCTCGACCCCGCCCGGCGCGACGAGATGATGGCCATCACCGGCCGTCGCACCGTGCCGCAGATCTTCATCGGCGACACCCACGTCGGAGGTTTCGACGACCTGTCGGCGCTCGATCGCGCGGGCGGGCTCGACCCGCTGCTCGCCTCCGGCTGAGACGTCCCGGCCCCGATAAAATCCTGGGTTTGCTTAAGACACGAAAGCACGAGCACGTCCATGGCCGACCCGGCAGCGCAACCCGACCCGAACGCCCCGTTCTTCTCGATCGAGAAGCTCTATGTCAAGGACCTCTCGGTCGAGAATCCGAGTGCGCCGCAGAGCTATCTCTGGCGTGAATCGCCCTCGGTCGAGGTCGGCCTCGATCACGAAGCCACGCTGATCGAAGAAGGTTTCCACAACGTGCTGCTCAAGGTCACCGTGACCGCGACCATCGCCGACAAGACGATGTTCCTGGTCGAGGCAGCCCTCGGCGGTATCTTCCAGATCCGCAACTTCCCGGAGGCGGACATGGCCCCGCTGCTCGGCGTGCACTGCCCGAACATCCTGTTCCCGTATGTGCGCGAGGTGATTTCGGACGCGGTCAATCGCATGGGCTATCCGGCGATCTACCTGCAGCCGATCAACTTCGAAGGCATGTATCAGGCGCGCATCCAGCGCGAACTCGAAGCGCAGCAGGCGGCCGGTGCCGCCCCGACGCTGCAGTAGCCGACCCGTGCGCCTGGCTGCGACGCTCGCTGCCGCCGTGTTTGCCGTCGCGGCAGGTGCGGCGGTGAACCCGGCGGCCGCGGCCGAGTTCCGTCAGACGCTCGAGGCGGCCACAGTCTCCTACGAAGGACCATCGAAGAAGGCCACGCCCCAGTTCATCTACAGCCGGGGCACGCCAGTCGAGGTGGTCGTTCAGATCGAAGGCTGGACCAAGGTGCGTGATGCGCAAGGCGCGCTCACCTGGGTCGAGCGACGGGCGCTGGGTGAGCGCAGCCAGGTCCAGGTGACGACGGCTACCGAGGTCTTCGCCAACCCCGAGGGCACCGGCGCTGTTCTCTACCGCGCCGAGCCGGGGCTCTTGCTCACCCTCGTCGCGCCGCCTGCCGGCCGCTTCGTCCAGGTGCGCCATCGCGACGGCGTGACGGGTTTCATCCGCGCGGATGCCCTGTTCGGGCTCTGATCGAGCCCATGCGCATCGCCGTTCTCGGTGCCGGGGCGTGGGGCACCGCACTCGCGACACGGCTTGCGGCGGATGAATCACGCTCGGTGCGCCTCTGGGGGCATCGACCGGACGCCATCGAGCGTATCGCCCGCGAGCGTGTCAATCCGCTCCTGCCTGGGGTGACGCTCGCGCCCACGCTCGACGTCACCGCCGATCTCGCGCGGGCGCTCGAGGGGGCCGATCTCGTACTCCTCGGCGCACCGGCGGCGGCCACGAGCGAACTGGCGCGCGCGGCCATCCTTCATGCACCCGCGGCGCCCGTGCTCTCGCTCGCCAAGGGCTTCGTCGCGGGCGCGGGCGAAGGCACGCTGCGCCTCGTCCATGAGGCGATCGAGGAGGCGGGCTGCGCCCAGGCGGGCATCCTCGCCGGACCGAGCTTCGCGAGCGAGGCCGCGCGCGGACTGCCGCTCGCGCTCGTTTGCGCGCTCCCCGACGGCGAACTGGCGCAGGCGCTGGCCCAGAGCTTGCGCGACGCCTCGATGCGCATCTACGCCGGCACCGACCGCATCGGGGTTGCGCTCTGCGGCGCCATCAAGAACGTCTATGCGATCGGGGCGGGTGTCTCCGACGGTCTCGGGCTCGGGGCGAATGCGCGGGCCGCGCTCGTCACGCGGGCGCTCGCCGAGCTTCGCCGTCTCGTCATTGCCTCGGGCGGATCGCCAGAGGTGGTGACGGGCTTGGCCGGCGTGGGCGATCTCGTGCTCACCACCGGGGGCGACGCCTCACGCAACCGGCAGGTGGGCCTCGCACTTGCCCGCGGCGATCGCCTGGACGCCATCGTGCGCGACCTCGGCCACGTGGCCGAAGGCGTGGCCACCGCCACACGCACGCTCGTCTACGCAGCACGCCATGGCGTCGAGATGCCCATCGCTGCGGCGATTGCCGCGTTGATCGAAGGGCGCACCGATGCGGCCACCGCAATCAGGCAGTTACTCACGCGGGCGCCGCGAGGCGAGTTCTGACCGGCCGTCGAAAACCCCTGCCGTGGGGCCATCGTCACCGATGGGCCGTGTGCCGGCAAGACCAAGAAAAAAGGCCCGCACGAGGCGGGCCCAAGGGATCACGAGAAGTCTCGCCCGAGCGGGCGACCGGGGGAGGAAAGCACCCGTCGGACGAGGTCAGAACACGAGGCGCGCCGCGGCCACGCGATCGCCGAGCCGTTCCAGTTCGCGCAGAGCCTTGATCTCACCTTCATCGGCTTCAATGCCGGATGCGAGCGAAAGGCTCTGCGAAACGGGAGTCCGACCCAAGTCGGCGGATTCGAGCAAATCGGTGTCCATGACTGACCTCTTCTGACGCGATGAGCATTGCGGCTTTCGTGCCACTTCACCGAACTGGACGATTTATCAACGACTTGCATGACATCCGTCCATCCGCTCAGGGTGTTTCCGAGCAATCCGGCGTTCTCCGAGGCTGAATCTGTCGCAAAAGCACGACGTATGCCGAAGGCATATCTCTTAAGCCATTGATTTCACTGGGGTCGTGCTGTCGCCCTCGGGCGACGCGCGTGTGCCCGCCGGGATGAGCGGTGTCGTGACGACGCTGGGCGGTCGGGCATCGCGCCCAGCAGGCCGAGGCCGGCACGAATGGAAATTTCGCTGCCGGTTACAGCGGGTTACAGCTTCGGCTTGCGAGCGGCTGATCCTTGCGCACAATCCGTCCGCATGAAAGCAATCATTCAGCACGCGCTCTGCGGGTTCTCGCTGTTCATGGCCAGCGTGGCACTCATGCCGTGGCCCGTAGCGGCAGCCGCGGCGCCTTCAGCGCCGATGGGTCGGGCCGATGCGTGGCACCTGCTTGCGCGCACCGGCTTCGGCGCCGCACCGGCGGATGTGGAACGCTTCGCCACACTCTCGCGCGAGGCGGCGATCGATGCCCTGCTCACCGATGTGCGGCGTCGTGCCACGCTGCTGCCTCCGGCCTGGGCGCATCGCTACGAGCGCGTGTTCCGGCCCGGGATGACGGCCGAGCAACGCCGGGCCGCAAACCGGCGCGAACAGGTCGAGCGCGGGCTCGAACTGCGCGCGTGGTGGGTGGCCGAGATGCTCGCAACCCCGACACCGCTCACCGAGCGCATGACGCTCTTCTGGCACAACCACTTCGCCACCTCGCAGCAGAAGGTGCGCGTCGCCTCGCTGATGTATCGGCAGAACGTGCTCCTGCGCGAGCATGCGCTCGGCAATTTCGCGGTGCTCCTGCGCGAGGTGGCCAAGGACCCGGCGATGCTCGTCTGGCTCGATGGCGCGCAGAACCGCCGCGGCGCACCGAACGAGAATTTCGCGCGCGAGGTGATGGAGCTGTTCACGCTCGGCGAGGGCCGCTACACCGAGGCCGATGTGCGCGAGGCCGCGCGCGCGCTCACCGGCTGGAGCGTGGACCCCGAGACCGGAGACTTCCGCTTCCGCCGCGCGCTGCACGATCCGGGCGTCAAGACCATCTTCGGCCGAACCGGCCCGCATTCCGGCGATGACCTGATCACGCTGCTCCTCGCCCAGCCTGCGACCGCCGAGTTCATCACGAGGAAGCTCTGGCGCGAATTCGTGGGTGAGCCCCGCCCCGAGGATGCGCCCGAGATCACGCGGCTCGCGGCCGCCTTCCGCGGCTCGGGTTATGAACTCAAGCCGCTGGTCGCCGGGATCCTGCGCACGGAGGCGTTCTGGTCACCGGCGCGCCGAGGCGAACTCGTCAAGTCCCCGGTCGATCTCGTCGTCGGCACGCTGCGCACGTTCGCCTTCGAAGTCGAGGATGCCGCGCCGTTCGCGATCGTCCTTCGGCAACTCGGGCAGGATCTCTTCGCGCCCCCCAACGTCAAGGGCTGGCCGGGCGGCGAGGCGTGGCTCTCGACGAGTACGCTGCTCGCGCGCAAGGCGTTCCTGAACCGCCTCTTCCGCGCCGATGAGATGCGCGAGGCCGCCAACGATGCGACCGAGGGCACCGACGGCATGCCGAGAGACGCGCGTGGGTTGATCGACCGTGACCTTCCGGGGCAGGGTCGCGCGCGGGCGCAGATGCGCTTTGCGCTGGGCACCGCGCCTGCCCCGATGTCCCCGATGGGCCGCGCGCAGCTGCGTGGCCAGTTCGCGTTCTCCGCCACGGACTGGGCCGCACGCCATGGGCTCGATCTCACGCGCGCCGATCCGGGCGTGGCCGAGCTGTTGCTTGCCAGCCCACCGGTCCAGGCGCAACCCGTGCCGAGGGATGCGCTCGCAAGTCTGCGCGCGCTCGTGCTCGACCCGGCGTATCAGCTCAAGTGAGGTGCTCGGTGATGAAGCTCTCCCCGCTCTCCCGTCGCGCGCTCCTGCGCCACACCCTGGCTTCGCCGCTCCTCGCACCGTGGGCAGCGGGGGTGAGCGTGCTCCACGCCGCGCCCGAGGCGAACCCGTGGCGGCGGCTCCTGATCCTCGTCGAACTGCGCGGCGCGAACGACGGGCTCAACACCTGGGTGCCCCATGCGGGGCCAGCCCGCGAGCATTACGTCCGCGCGCGGCCGACGATCGGCCTGCCCGCCGAGCAGGTAGTCAAGCTCACCGCCACGCACGGCCTGCATCCATCGCTCGAGCCACTCGCGTCACTCTGGGCGAAAGGCGAAATGGCGGTCATCGAGGGCTTGGGCTATCCCGAGCCCAACCTCTCGCATTTCCGTTCGATCGAGATCTGGGACACTGCCTCGCGGAGCGACCAGTATCTGCACGAGGGTTGGCTCGCCCGCGCCTTTGCCGAGCGCAGGCCACCCGCCGCGTTCTTCGCCGATGCGGTGAGCGTGGGCGGCGGCGATCTCGGGCCTTTTGCTTGCGGAGCGCGTGCGCTTGCGATCGCCTCGCCCGAGGCCTTCCTCCGACAGGCGCGGCTCGCCGAGCCTCGCGGGCGCGCCGGCAACCGGGCGCTCGAGCACGTCCTTCGGCTCGAGGCTGAGGCGCGCGGTGCGAGCGGACGGCTCGACCTCTCGCGCACGCTCGGCACGCGCTTTCCGGCCCACGCCTTCGGCCAGCAGGTGAAGAGCGCGATGCAGATCCTCGCCGGTTCGCCCGGTGTGGCGGCGCTGCGCATCGGGCTCGGGTCGTTCGACACCCATCAGGGGCAACTGGGCACGCACGCTGCGCTTCTGCGCCAGCTCGCCGAGGGTGTCGTCTCGCTTCGCGAAGCATTGACCGAACTCGGCCGTTGGCCGGACACGCTCGTCCTCACTTACTGCGAATTTGGTCGCCGCGTGCGCGAGAACGAAAGCGGCGGCACCGACCACGGCACCGCGAACATGCAACTCGCCTTCGGCGGCGCGCTGCGCAGCGGCACGCACGGAACGCCGCCCGATCTCGCCGACCTCGATGCCCGCGGCAACCTGCGCCACACGCTCGATTTCCGGAGCCTCTACGCCACGCTGCTCACGCGCTGGTGGGGCTTCGACGCTGCGGTGACCGAGCGTGTGCTCGGCGGGCGGTTTGCGAGTTTCGAGCTGGTTTGACCGAAGAGGCAGGCTGCGCCCGCGTTACCCCCGTGCCTGCGTCGCCGCCGCTTGTCACGTGGCCAGTCAACGCTCCGGCGCGCATCGATGACGCCCTTGGTTACGACCTGTCCGTAGTCGAGGTGTCGTGCTCCGTCGGGGGCCGTCCTGTCCACGAGTCTTAGCAGTCGATACACCCGCGACACGCTCGGCCGCGCCGGCTTGGGTGCCTCGGGCAGGCAGGGTGCGCGCCTCGCTACACTGCCCACCTCGCTTCCGTCCCCCGCCGATGACGTTCGATTCGCTGACGTTCGCGCTCTTTCTCGCGATCGTCTTTCCGGTCTATTGCCTGCTGCCCGGCTGGGGCGCGCGGAAGAACCTGTTGCTCGTGGCGAGTGCGGTGTTCTACGGCGCGTGGAATCCGTTCTTCCTGCTGCTGCTCGGCTTCACCACGGTGTTCGATTGGTGGGCTGCGCAGCGCATGGAGGCGGCCGCAAGCGAGCGCGTGCGCCGCGCCTGGATGTGGGCGGCCGTGGGGGCGAGCCTCGCGATCCTCGGCTTCTTCAAGTACGCGCAATTTCTCGCCAACACCGCGATCGAGTGGATGGCGCTTGCGGGCATCACCTACCAGCCGCTCGACCTCGGGATCATTCTGCCGCTCGGCATTTCGTTCTACACCTTCGAGTCGGTGAGCTACATCGTCGATGTCTACAAGCGGCGGGTGGGGGCAACGCGCTCGCTGCGCGACTACGCGCTCTTCATGACCTTCTTCCCGCACCTCGTGGCGGGGCCGATCATGCGCTTTCCGGACTTCGCGCAGCAGATCGCAAGCCCCCGCCGCGCGACCGTCGAAGGCACGCTCATGGGCCTCTACCTCGTGGTTGGCGGGCTGTTCCTCAAGATCGTGGGCGCGGATCACGTCTTTGCCCCCGTGGCCGATCGTGTCTTTGCTGCGGATTACGCGGCCGGGACGGCGGCGGCCTGGCTCGGAGCCTTCGCCTTCTCGGGGCAGGTGTTCTGCGACTTCGGCGGCTATTCGCTCGCGGCCCTCGGGCTCGCGCGAATGTTCGGCATCGTGCTGCCCGCGAATTTCGAGTCCCCCTTCGCGAGCGTGGGCATTGCCGAGCTCTGGACGCGCTGGCACATTTCGCTGTCGACCTGGCTGCGCGATTACGTCTTCAACCCGCTCGGGCACTACCGCAGGGGGCGCTCACGCGGCTATCTCAACGTGATGATCACCTTTACCGCCTGCGGCTTCTGGCACGGCGCGGCTTGGCATTTCGTCGTCTGGGGCGCGTTGCACGGGGCGATGCTCGTGGCCGAGCGGATGCTCAAGGACTCGCCCTTGGGTGCGTGGCGGCTCTGGGCCACACGGCCCGCGCGAGTGGCGCTCGCGCTTTTGACCTTCACGCTGTTCACGCTCGCGGTCGTGTTCTTCCGCGCGCCCACGCTCGCGGTGGCGTGGGATCGTGTGCAGGCGATGTTCGGCGTGCTGCCCGCGAAGGTCGCCGAGTTTGCCTGGAACGGCGAGGCGAAGACCGCGCTCGTAGGCCTGATCGTCATGCTCGCCGTGCAGGCGTGGTTGAAGCCGCGCCGCGGGTGGGATTGGCTCGCCGAGACGCCCTGGTTCGCGCGCGCGGTGCTCCTCGCCCTCATGCTCATCGCGATCGTGCTGTCGCCTGGGCGGGGGCAGACGTTCATCTACTTCCAATTCTGACGAGCGCGCCATGACCCGCACGACTCGACACTGGATTGCCATCTGGGCGCTCTCGCTCGTGGCCACGCTCGCCGCATGGGCGGGCTTCGAGCGTTACTGGCGGGCGCAAGGCTACGTGCCGACGGCGACCGATGACATGAATCTGTGGTCGCTCCACCGCGCGCGGGCGGTGCGGCCGGCGCCACCCGTGCGGGTAGCGCTCCTCGGCGCCTCGCGCATCCAGTACGGCCTCAAGCCTTCGGTCATGCGGGAGGAGGCGGCCCGGCTCGGCCTCGACATCGACCCGATCATGCTCGCAGTGAACGGGCACTATCCGCTCGCGGCGCTGCGTGATCTCTCGGAAGACCCGAACTTCAAGGGTGTCGCCCTCGTCGGCATCGACAGCCGGGGCTTCAACCGGGCCTGGCGTGACATGCAGCAGAAATACGTGACCTACTACCACCACGAGTTCACGCCGGCCAAGGCGCTGCACCGTCGACTGCTCACGCCGCTCCAGGAGCGCTTCATCGCCGCGCGGCCGGATTTCGCCTGGGTCACGCTCGTCAATCGCGCCTGGGAGGGTCTGGGGCCGCCGTGGAAGGAGTACGTGGCCTTCACGCGGGATCGGGCCGGGGCGACCGATTATCAGAGGAGTGATCTCGCCGCCATTCGTCAGGCGCGCGTCGGAGATTTACGTCGCAATTACGCAACCTTCACGCCACCGATCGCGGAGGCCTGGCTCGAGGCCAATCTCGACGTGATCGGCTGGGTCGAGCGCATCAACGCGCGTGGCGGCAAGGTGGTCTTCTACCGGGAGCCCGTGTCCGACGAGCACCTCGAGATGGACGAGGAGAAGTTCCCGCGCGCCAAGATGTGGGACGTGCTCGCAAAGCGCATGCCCGCAGTCATGATCGATTTCCAGGACCACCCGGAACTGCGCATCGACACGCCCGACACCTCGCACATCGACGCGAAGGACATCGAGCGGCATTCCCGCGCGCTCGTCCAGGTGCTCCGGCAGCGCGGGGTGTGGTGATTCCGCCCCGCTGACCGCACAGCGGATTCATTCGCGCGGTCTCAGGCGGCAAAGCGGTAGACCGGCTGGTAAGCCACGCTGAATGCGCAGAGGGTCGCGGCCGCCGCCTCCCGGTCGGCGAGCAGATCGCTCTCGGCTTCGTCGAAGCCCGAGCGTAAGAGCTGCCCCAACTGGTCGGGCAGGAGCTCACCCACCGCCCGGAGCGGGCCCCGCCAGCCGAGATCGCGGCGGATCATGTAACCGATCGAGAAACCCCGCCCGTCGCCGAACGCCGCAAACTCCACCGCGATCAGCGCGATGCCCTCGAGCGTGCCTTGGAGCCGATGCGGGTCGTCGGCACCGCCGAGCAGCACGCCGAGTTGGGCGCCGCCATCGACGCCGTGCGCTCGCCAGCGTCCGCCGAACTCGAGCCACTCCGCGAGCGGAAGCAGAAGGCGCTGGCCGTGCATCACCGCGGCGGCGTCACCCGTGAAGCGGGCCCAGGCTTCGGGGGTCCGCGACAGGTCGTGCAGATCAAGCCGGGGCATAGAGTCGCTCCTTGAAGGGAGTGATGCCGAGCCGCTCGACGACATCGATGAAACGCTCATCTTCGTGCTCGCGCAGCTCGAGGTAGGTCCGGAGCAGCGCCTCGATTGCATCCGGCACCTCGGCCTCGGCGACCGAGGGTCCGAGGATGCGGCCGATGCGCGCTTCGGGGCCTTGACGGCCACCGATCGTGATCTGGTAGTAGCCCTCGCCCTGCTTGTCCACGCCAAGGATGCCGATGTGCCCGACATGATGGTGGCCGCAGGCGTTGATGCAGCCAGAGATATTGAGGTCGAGCTCGCCCACGTCGAACTGGAAGTCGAGCGATTCGAAGCGCTCGATGATTGCCTGCGCCACCGGGATCGACACCGCGTTGGCGAGCGAACAGAAATCCCCTCCGGGGCAGCAGATCACGTTGCCGATGAGCCCGACGTTCGCCTGGGCGAGACCGAGCGCGGCGAGCTCGCGCCAGAGCGCGGGCAAGGTTGCCGTCACGACGGCGGGCAGGAGCAGGTTCTGTTCGTGCGTGACCCGCAGATGCCCCTGGCTGTAGCGATCGGCCAGCTCGGCCACGGCCTCCATCTCGGAGGCGGAGAGATCGCCCGGCGCCACACCGCGCCGTTTGAGCGAGATCGTCACAGCGCGATACCCGGGCACGCGGTGGGCGTGGACGTTGCGACGGAGCCATTGAGCGAAGGCGGCCGGCGCATCGGTCGCATCGATCGACTCGTCGGCGAGACCACGATACTCCGGCCACTCGAAGCGAGCGGCAATCGCGCCGAGCCACTCGGCGGTCACCTGCGGTGTGGTTGCGAGGCAACGCTGGAACTCGGCCTCGACCAGGGCAGTGAAGGTGTCGAGGCCCAACTCCCGCAGCAGGATCTTGATGCGTGCCTTGTACTTGTTGTCGCGGCGGCCGAAGCGGTTGTAGATGCGCAGGATCGCCTCGAGATAGGCCAGCAGGTCGGCCGCGGGCAGTGCCTCGCGAATGACGCTTCCGACGATCGGGGTCCGGCCGAGGCCGCCGCCCACCACCACCCGGAAGACGACGCCACCGTCATCATCGCGTCGTGCCGCGAGTCCGATGTCGTGTACGAGCGTGGCTGCCCGGTCGGCGGGCGAACCACTGATCGCGATCTTGAACTTGCGTGGCAGCCAAGCGAACTCCGGATGCAGCGTACTCCATTGGCGCAGGAGTTCCGCCCAAACCAGGGGGTCGACCACCTCATCGGGTGCGATGCCTGCGAGATGATCGGTCGTGATGTTGCGGATGCAGTTGCCACTCGTCTGGATCGCGTGCATCTGCACCTGGGCGAGTTCGGCCAGCAGATCAGGCACGCGGTCGATCTCGACCCAGTTGAACTGGATGTTCTGCCGCGTGGTGAAGTGGCCGGCTCCACGGTCGTATTCGCGGGCGATGCGCGCGAGCGTGCGCAGCTGGCGGGTGTCGAGTAGCCCGTAGGGGATGGCCACGCGCAGCATCGGCGCGTGCTTTTGCACATAGAGTCCGTTCTGCAATCGCAACGGCCGGAATTCGTCTTCGCTGAGGCGACCCGCGAGGTAACGCGCGGTCTGTTCGCGGAACTGCGCGACGCGCTCGTCCACGAGTCGCTGGTCGATGTCGGTGTAGCGGTACATGGCCGGCAGTGTGCGGGCTGCCGCGCCCGTGGCGTCATTCCGATTCGTGCAATGCGTATGCCGCGAATGGCCTTCGGCTCAGGCCCGCGGGGTGCCTCAACGGAGCGTGATGTCGGCGTAACACGCGCTCGCCTTGCCGCCCATCGTCTCGGTGTCGGTCATGATGCCGATCGACTCGATCTCGCCCGGCTCCTCGCCGGGAAAGAGCCGCCGGAAATCCGTCCGCACGTCCCGTTCGAAGGCGAGCCATTGCCCGAGTCCCTCCGCGCCGGAGCGTACGACGAGCTTCTTGATGCGGCTCACGGTGTGATGATCGAGCGGGGTCTCCGCGGCGAGTTCGGCTTCCCAGAGGTATTGGATGGAGGCGTACGGGATCTGCCAGCCCCCCACGAGGCGCGCCATGTTCATGGCCGCGCGGTCGGCCGCCGGAACCTTTTCCATGTCGCCCTTGAACGCGACGATCACCCGTACCGACGCATCGTCCCGGCCCATGCCCTGGCCTGTGGCGTTGGGCGGCAGCGCGTCGGTGATCCAGCGCCAGGACAGGGTCGAGGCGTTGGCAAAGGCGATCGGGACCGGGGCGGCCAGGATCGACCACGAGGTGTCCGCCTCGGCGCGGATGCAGGGCTGGCCATCGACCGTGTCGGGGCGGTAGACCGTCTCGGTCTTGAAGCGGATCGGCACCCGCATCCAGGGCGGCTGGGCCGGGTCGTTGGGCAAGCGAAAGGCAGCGACCGCTTCGACGGGAGGGGGCGAGGGTGCCGGCTCGACTGTGGCGCAGGCGGCCGAGAGCAGACACAACAAGCTCGTGGCTGCGCGCGTCGTCAGGGCGAATGGACGGATGCGATGGCTCATGGATTCCCCGGTCGAAGGGCTGTCAGCGCGAGCGTAGCTGCATCAGATGACGGCAGCGAGCTCAGGAACCCGTGCCTCATGCCCCGGCGATCGCGCCGCTCACGGTCCGGGCCGAGCGGCCAGCGGTTTCGGTCTTCTGCTCGTCCGACCTGCCGCGTGGCCGAGACTCGACTGGGAACCGGCTGCGAGCCGACACGTTACAGTGAGGGCTCCATCGAAGCACGATCATCGAACAGGGAGGACGGCCGCGTGTCCCACATTCATATCCGCCGCGCCCATCACGCGACGCTCGCCAAAGCGAAGAAGATGGCCGATCAGGTCGCTGCGAAGCTCGCCCACGATTACGAGCTCAAGTCGAGCTGGGACGGCAACACGCTTCATTTCAACCGGAGCGGCGTCCACGGAACGCTCGCGGTCGGCGCCAAGGATTTCGCGATCGACGTCGAGCTCGGGCTCCTGATGGCAGCGTTCAAGAACCCGATCCAGCAGGCGATCGAGACGAATCTCGAGAAGCTGATCGCCCAGCACGAAGCGAAACACGAGCACGCGGCGAAGACAGCCGAGAAGACCGCAGACAAACCGTCCGCAAAGAAGCCCGGCCGCAAGTAGGCGTCGACGGGCAGACAAAGGGGCGTCGAACGCGCCGCCCGGATCACTGCGGCCCCCTTCAGAGCGTGGCCGGCCCCATCATGTCATCGAGGATGTTCGTGAGCCAGCCCATCGCGTAGACGCCCTCGATCGTGCTCGCGTTCTCGCTCACGCCACCCGCGCCGGCGACCGGCTTCATCGTGCGCTCCTTCGGGTCGTACCGATAGACTGCTGCGACATGGATGGCATCGCGCTGGTTCACGAAGCTGTAGCAGGTGTTCGCGATCACGATGTCCTCGAGCACCGGCTCGCCCGCGAGCTGCCGCGCAATCGCCATCGCGCAGACCTTGGCCTGCTGGTTCGCCATGTGACCGGACTTGTGCATGCCCGGTGCGCCCTGGACGCTGTCGCCGAGCACGTGGATGCCCGGCACTGCCGTGGACTCGTAGGTGCGGAAGTCGACAGCGCACCAGCGACCGCCTGCGCCGTTGGCGAGGCCCGAGGCCGCAGCAAGCCGTCCGGCCCGCTGGGGCGGGATCACGTTCCACACATCGGCCTTGACCTTGCCTTGCATCACGAAGGCCACCTCACCGGATGCATCCACCTGGGCAATGTCCGCGTTTGGCGTGTAGGTGATGATGCCCTTGTACTCCTGCGCCCAGATGCGCTCGAAGAGGCCCTTTTTCGACAGGATCTCCGGATTCGCATCGAACACCAGCAGCTTCGCCTTGGGGTTGCGTTGCTTGAGCCGCGTGGCGATCAGGCTCGCCCGCTCGTAGGGGCCGGGCGGGCAGCGGTACGGGGCCTTCGGGATGTGCATGGCGACCACGCCACCTTCGGCCAATCGCTCCAGCCGGTCGCGCAGCTCGGTGGTTTGCGGGCCGGCCTTCCACGCGTGAGGCATGCGCGCCTGGGCCAGGGCGTTGAGGCCGGGTACGGCATCGAAGTCGAAGTCGATGCCGGGGGCGATGACCAGCCGGTCCCAAGGGACGCGCTTGCCGCCCGAGAGCGCGACCTCGCGCTTGCCCGTGTCGATCGAGACCGCGGTGTCCTGCACCCAGTTGACGCGGAAGCGCGCGGCAAAGGCGTCATAGCTCCGGGTCAGGTCACGCAGCCCCATCGCGCCCTGAATCACGCGGTTGCTCATCGCGCAGGAGACGAATTGGGCAGCGGGCTCGATGAGCGTCACATTGGCCCGCGGCGCGTACTCGCGCAGGTAGCGCGCGCAGGTCGCACCGCCGAACCCGCCGCCGACGACCACGATGTTGGCGCGGCTCTGGGCGCGCAGCACGGACGGGGTCAGAGCCAGGGCGGCGCTCGCCGTACCGGTGACCAGAAATCGACGTCGGTCCATGTAGCGCGCCCTCAGTTGAAACGGCCGAAATACTGCGCGAGCGCCTTCAGCTCCGCTTCGGAGTAGCCCTTGGCGTGCTGCTGCATGATCGTGCTCTGTGCGGTGCCATTGCGGAAGGCGAGCAGCTTGCGTTCGATCTCTGCTGCGCCCTGTCCCGCGAGCCGGAGCCCCACCCCCTCTGCCCGGCCTTCCACGCCGTGGCAGCTCTGGCAGGTTGCCGCGATGAGCTTGATCGATGGGCTATCGATCGTCGGCGCCGGGGCTACGGTCTGGGCCATCGCCGTGAGCGGGCTCAGGACCATCGCCGTCACCACCGCCCCGGCGATCGCCAGCGCACGGGCGAACCGCTCGGCAGACTCGGCGGACGGGAGACCTGCGACACTCATGGACACCTCCGGGAGAAGAAGTCTTCTCCCCATTATGCAATCGTCATCGGTTGATGCATAGAGCTATCTGATCAGAGTTATCCCGTGGCGACGAGACTGAAGGTGTCCGCGCTCGACCGTGCCCAGGAGTACGAGAAAACGCGGTGGCCGGTCGTGTCTGCGCCCAGCAGCTCGCTGGGCTTGAGGAACTTGTAGAGTGTCGCGAGCGAGGTGACTTCGGTTGCGCTCACGCGACGGATGATGTGCTCGGGCCGCAGTTCGCCCGGATGCCGGAGGCCTGCCGCGGCCAGGAGTTCCGCGAGGGCCTTCATCGTGCTCGCGTGAAACTCCTGCACGCGCTCGGCCTTCGAGGGCACGTGCAGCGCCCGCTGCCGAAGCGGGTCCTGCGTGGTCACCCCTGTCGGGCAGCGTCCGGTGTGGCAGGTCTGCGCCTGGATGCAACCCAACGCGAACATGAAGCCGCGTGCCGCCAACGCGAACATGAAGCCGCGTGCCGAATTGCACCCGTCGGCGCCGAGCGCCATCGAGCGGGGCGATGTCGAAGGCCGAGATGCTCTTGCCGCTCGCGCGCCTGCTCCGCAAAACGTGCCGGGTCGAAGCGTCTGTCCGCCGTACGGCAGCCGAAATAGCCGCTGCCGATCTCCCAGATGAGGGCGCCGCCTCGCTGTCGCTTTCGATGAAGTACTGCCGGATTTCCGGCCGAACGTACTCGAACAGGAAGCGGAAGTGGCCAAGGATCGGATAGTTGCGCAGGATCGCGTGCCGTGTCTGGGTCAGGTCCCGCAGGCCGAGCAGGGCAAGCGCGCCCGCAATCATGGCGGCCCCGACGAGTGCGGGCGTCCAGCCGCGCATCCATCCCCAGATCAGGCAGGTGAGAAATGCGAGGGCGACGAAAGCAAAGGGGCTGTAGCGGCTGAGCATGGGGGCTCCGCGATCAGAATGGGCCGTCTCCAGTGCGATCCGGGGCGCAGCGCCCCGGGGCAAACTTGATCGAGCGCAAGCGTCCGACAGGCGAGCACCCAACAAAATACCGGTCTGACTGCGCGCAAAGCATGTCGCGTCGACGACATGCGCCACCCTCATCGGCAGGCCGCGCCCGAAGGAGACATCCACACGATGCGCGAGGACACCCCCGCCCAGGCCCGCATCCGCAACACGCAGCCATGGGTGCCGCTCACCTGGCTTGCCCGAGGCGCGCGCGACATGCTCGCGATTGGGCCGCTGTCGCTCGCGCACGGGGTTGCCGTCGCCTCGGTCGCGGCGGTCTCGCTCTGGTTCTTCCACCGCTGGTTCTGGGTGCTCGCCGGGCTCGCCTCGGCCTTTCTGGTCGTGGCACCGGTGCTCGCCACCGGGCTCTACGCCCTCTCGCGCGCACGCGAGCGCGGAGAGGCGGCGGATTTCCGCTTGCTCCGGCTTACCTGGACCGCATGGGGCGCCCGGCGACGGAGCGATCCTTCGAGTTACTGGTGCCTCGTGCGTTTCGGCGGTCTGCTAGGTGTCGCGGCCGCGGGCTGGATCATGACCTCGGCCGCATTCGTGACTGCCTTCGCACCGGCGCCCGTCCGGGAACCGCTCGAGTTCCTGAAGACCGTGATGCTCTCCGAGCAGGGCTGGGCGTTCGAAACCTGGCTTGTCCTCGGCGGCCTGATGGCGGCACCCATCTTCGCCTCCTCGGTCGTGACCATCCCCTTTCTGCTCGACCGGCATGTGCAGCTCAAACAGGCTGTGCTCACGAGCTGGCTCGCCGTGCTCGCCAACCCCGTCACGATGGCGGTATGGGCAAGCCTGCTCCTGCTCCTCGTGCTCATCGGCTTCGCGACCCTGACGCTCGGGCTCGTCGTGGTGGTGCCGCTCCTGGGCCACGCGAGCTGGCACGCCTATCGGGATCTCGTCGATGCCGAACACCTGCCGGAGCGTTTGCCGAAAGGACAGCCCAGGAGCGAGGCCGTGCGGAGCGAGCCATGAACGTCACGGTCTTCGGCTTCACCGAGGCGCAGATCAGCGGCTTCTTCCTGACCTTCGGGGTCGGCGCCTTCATCGCCTACATGCTCTTCATCATCCTCCAGCTTGCCTGGGAGAGCAAGGCCGGCAAGCTGGGAACGTTCGTCCTCCTGCTCGCGCTCGGCTTCGGAACGACCGGCTACATCGCCAAGCAGGTCATCCAGTGGTGGTTGAGCAAATGAAAGGCGGCTTCGGCCGCCCGCTGCGGCATCGCGCCAAGCACGCGCAATCACTCAGAGCCGCGCCTTCACACTGAACGCATTGCGCGACGGCACACCCGGCGCAAGCGTAAGCGAGCGCTCGACGCAGTCGATGATGACGCCGAGCACCGTCTCGATCTGCGCGACCGCCGGAAGCGCGGGGTCGGGCTCGCGTGCGATCGCGCCCGCGCCTCCGGCTGCATCCGAAAGCAATGTCTCGATCGCCCGTGGGGGGATGCGCTCCGGCCAGGCCGCCGTGATCCCTTCCGCCCGACGAAGGCGCGGCTCGGTTGTGATCATCGCATCGAGTGGGGCCTGCTCCACGGCAAGCGTCGGCGCGCAGAAGTGATTCGTGTGCAGCACGAGACCCAGCGCCGGGGCCACGGTGGCCACGCCAGCCGGGTTGTATTCGAGTGAGGCGACCGCGCCGCCGGCATCCCCGAGAATGGCGTTCGAGGACGCTGCGAAAGGCAGTCGGCCCGCGCGTTGGATGACTTCGGCCACATTGGCGCAATCGAGCGCCGCCCGCTGAAAGACATGGACCGGAAGCCCGATTTGCGAACCGTCGTTGACCGCACGCAGGATGTTGAGCCCAATCGCCAGCCCGTGGGCGTTGACACCGATCTTGCCAACCATGCCTGCCTCGGTGACGAGCAGCAGATCCGGCCCGTCCTCACGCCGGACCGTGAGCAGGATCACGTGGTCGCGTTGCGCGCCGATCCAATCCCAGTTCTGGGCCACTCGGGTGTGGCCGTCCTCCATGCGGCCGCCGCTCACGGCGAGACTCGTGCATTCGGCGAGATCGGCGAAGCCGAGCGTTGTGTTGCGCGCCCGCGCGGCATCGATGTCGCCGACCGCACCGACCGGGAACACCGGCGGCAGGATCTCGGTGCGTGCATTGAGCGCGAGCACGCCGTCGAGCGAAACCCCGCTACCCGCGGCAATGCCCTGCATCTCGGCGTACAGTGCCGGGGTCAGATCGGCCACCACTTCGCGATAGCGCCACGCCAGCGCGCAGGCCGTGGGCCAGTCGATGCCCACGCTCGCAAAGATCGCGGCATAGACCCGGACCGAACCCAGCACTTGGGCACGTGCAAGCGCCCCGTGCTGCCGGCCGCGTTCGAACGCAGTGCCCGAGGTGTCGATCCGTGTGAACATGGCGACCATTCTCATCAACTCCACCGCCGATGAAAACCATCCTCGTCACGGGAGCCACGCGCGGCATCGGACTCGCCACCACGAAGCGCCTGCTCGCACGCGGTTGCCGCGTGCTCGCGCTCGGGCGGGATTTCAGCCGCTTCGACCGGGAGGTGGTCGCCGAGCCGGGTCGATTCGAGCGCATTGCGTTCGATCTGCGGTGCGTCGGCGCGATCGAAGCGCTTGTGCGTGACTGGCCCGCGCTCGATGGACTGGTGAACAACGCGGCGATGCTCACCGCACAGCCCTTCGAAACCTATTCGGTGGCCGACCGGCGCGACCTGATTGGGGTCAATCTCGAGGCGCCGGCCGAGCTCGTGCGCGTGCTGCTTCCCCAGATGATCGAGCGCGCCCCCGATGCCGACGGCGTGCGGGGGCGCATCGTGAACGTCGCCTCGGTCGCCGCCTTTGGCGGGCATCCCGATGTCTGGTACGGCGCGAGCAAGGGCGCGCTGGTCAACCTCACCAAGAGCCTCGCCACCCGCTACAGCCCGGAAGGCGTGCTCTTGAACGCCGTCGCACCAGGGCCCACGAAAACCGACATGTTCGACCGCTTGCCGAGCTCGCGGATCGAAGCCTTCGAGCGCGCGGTGCTCGCTCGCCGATTCGCCGAGCCCGACGAGGTCGCGCGCGTCATCGAGTGGCTGGTGCTCGACGCTCCCGCCTATGTCAACGGGGCGACGATCGACGCAAACAGCGGGGCCTATCTGCGCTGAATCTCAGCCGCAGCAACCGCCCTGACCCGCACGCTGCACCGGTGGGCAGGGCACGCTGCCATAGGAGCAATAGACGCAGCAGTCACCGGGTTTGGGCGTGAGGGTGGCCTTGCAGCCCGGGCAGTCCCAGGCCCACTGGCAGGCGTCGGTCGGCATCACTTCACGGGCGGCGTGCGCGCAGTGCGGGCAGGTCAGCGTGCTCTCGAGGATGATCGTGCTCACGAGCGCTCCGCGAGCCGTTGCTGGATGGAGCGCTCGATCCCTTGGGCATCGAGCCCGACCGAGGCAAGCATGATGGCCGGGTCGCCCTGGTCGATGAAGCGGTCAGGCAGGCCGAGTGTGAGCACGGGTGTGGCGAGCTTGCGTGCGGCGAGGCATTCGAGCACGGCGCTGCCGGCGCTGCCCATGACCGAGGCCTCTTCGACGGTGACGAGCAGGTCATGACTGGCAGCAAGTTCGGCAACCAAAGCCTCGTCGATCGGCTTGGCGAAACGCATGTTGACGAGCGTCGCAGCGAGCCGCTCGGCAACCGTGGCGCAGGGGTGCAGCATCGCGCCCCAGGCGAGGATCGCCACACGAGGCGCGCTCGAAGCGGGGCTACCCACTCGCACCCGCTCGGCGCGGCCGAGCTCGATTGGCGTCACCGGCGCGTCGGTCGGTCCATGACCGGCGCCGCGCGGATAGCGCACGGCCGAGGCGCCCGGCAGCGTGAGCGCAAACGAGAGCATCGCACGGCACTCGGCTGCACTCGAGGGGGCGAGGATCGTGATGTTGGGCACGCAGCGCATGAAAGCCACGTCGAAGCTGCCCGCGTGCGTCGGTCCATCCGCACCGACGAGTCCGGCACGGTCGATCGCGAAGACCACGGGCAGATTCTGCAGTGCCACGTCGTGGACGAGCTGATCGTAGGCGCGCTGGAGGAAAGTCGAATAGATGGCGACCACCGGCCGCATGCCCTCACAGGCAAGTCCGGCGGCGAAGGTGACCGCGTGTTGCTCGGCAATGCCGACGTCGAAGTAGCGGTCGGGGAATTCCTGCGAGAAGCGTACGAGCCCCGAGCCCTCGCGCATCGCGGGCGTGATGCCGACGATCTTCGGGTCCTGGGCCGCCGCCTCGCAGAGCCAGTCACCGAAGATCTCGGAGTAGGTTTTCTTCGCCGCCTTGCCGGTCCCGGTGGGAATGCCCACGGCGTGGTCGAACTTTCCGACGCCGTGGTACAGGATCGGGTCTTCCTCGGCCAGCTTGTAGCCCGCGCCCTTGCGGGTGATCACGTGCAGGAACTGCGGGCCCGGACGATCCTTGATCTTCTCGAGCGTGTCGATGAGCAGGCCGATATCGTGCCCGTCGATCGGCCCGATGTAGTTGAAGCCGAACTCCTCCCACATCGTGCCCGGCAGGACGAGGCCTTTCACATGCTCCTCGGCCCGCCGCGCGAAGCGCGCCACAGTCGGCGCGACCGAGAGCACGCGCTTGCCGACCGAGCGCACGCGGTCGTAGCTGTGGCTTGCGAGCACGCGCGAGAGATAGCGGTTCAGCGCGCCGACCGGCTCGGAGATCGACATCTCGTTGTCGTTCAAGATCACGAGCAGGTCGGCATCCATCGCCCCCGCGTTGTTGAGCGCCTCGAAGGCCATGCCAGCGCTCATCGCGCCATCGCCGATCACTGCGACCACGCGCCGCTTCTCGCCGGTCGCCTTCGCGGCCACTGCCATGCCGAGCGCGGCCGAGATCGAGGTCGAGGAATGCGCCACGCCGAAGGTGTCGTACTCGCTCTCGTCACGCTTCGGAAAGCCCGCGAGCCCGCCCCACTGCCGGAGCGTGTACATGCGGTCCCGCCGCCCGGTGAGGATCTTGTGCGGGTAGCACTGGTGGCCCACATCCCAAACGAGGCGGTCGTGCGGCGTGTCGTAGCAGTAGTGGAGCGCAGTTGTGAGCTCAACCACGCCCAGGTTGGAGGCGAAATGCCCACCGGTTTTTGCCACCGATTCGGTGACGAAGGCGCGCAATTCATCGCAGAACGCAGGAAGGGACTCGCGCGGCAGGCGCCGCAGGTCGGCGGGCAGGTGGACTTGGTCGAGTAAAGCCATGGCGTACGTCAGTGTGTCCTCGCCCCCATCGTGCGCGCCAGTGCCGCGAGGCGGTCGACCGACCGCCCGGCCGACGAGAGCGCGGCCAGGGCAGCAATGGCTGCGTCGGTCAGACGGGCGGCCTCGGCCCGCGCACCGTCGATGCCGAGCAAGGACACGAAGGTCGGTTTGTCATCCGCGGCATCCTTACCGGCGGTCTTGCCCAGGGTCGCTGTGTCGGCCGTGGCATCGAGCACATCGTCGATGACCTGAAAGGCGAGCCCGAGGGGCTGTGCGAAGGCGCGCAGCGCCGCAATCGTGCTCGCCTCGGCCTCGATCGCGATCGCCGGCAGCACGACGGCCGCCTCGAACATTGCACCGGTCTTGAGCCGGTGCATCTCGGTGAGGGCGTCGAGGGTCATCGCCCGGCCGACGTTGGCCAGATCGATCGCCTGCCCGCCCGCCATGCCCGCCGCGCCCGAGGCCTGTGCAAGCTCCGCCACGGCACGGATACGCCCCACCGCGCTGGCCGGCATGGCGGTGAGGGCGGCGAAGGCGAGCGGCTGCATCGCGTCCCCCGCGAGCATCGCGGTGGCTTCGCCGAACACGACGTGATTGGTCGGCTTGCCGCGCCGGAGGGCGTCGTCATCCATGCAGGGCAGATCGTCGTGGATGAGCGAGTAGGCGTGGATCAGCTCCACCGCGACGGCAGCGTGATCGGCCACTTCGGCGCTCGCCCCCACGGCCTCGGCGCTTGCGTAAGCGAGCAGGGCCCGAAGCCGCTTGCCGCCACCCAGTGCGCCGTAGCGCATGGCTTCGAGCAGCCGCCCGGCAAACAGCTCACCTGCGGGCAGGGCCCGGACGAGGGCGGACTCGACGCGGGCGCGATGCGCGTCGCACCAGGCGGCGAAGTCGGACGGCGAATCTGTGCAGGACGTCAAGCGCAAAACAAATCCCCGCGCGGCACGTGGCCGGCGGGGACGACGGTGGGCGATGGTCCCCTGATTCTAGGGAGACTGGCGCCGGCCGGTGGCAAGTCCCGAGGCTGGGTCGCGGCTGCTTGACGGCGCACCCGCCGGACATCCGCTGCCTGGGGCAGCGCCGCCTTCGAGGCCTTCCTCGTTGACCGTGATGTCAGTGCTGCGAGCGGTACCCCCAGCTCCGACCACGTAGCCGCGGTTCGACCCTTGCCTGCGACTTGCCCCTGGCGCAGGCTTCTCGTCCTCGATCTGCAGAAAGAAGTCGGCGGCGCGTGTGGAGGGCCGGGGGCAGTCGGTGGCTGTGGCACCGCTGTTCCTCGCGTTGGAACGCGAGGTGTTGATTCCTGCGGCATCGGCGGCGGCCGACAGGGCGAACGCGGAGAAGGCGAGGGTCAGGGTAAGGCGGCTGCGCGAATTCATGGCGGTTCCTTTCGGTGAGGCGCGGGCGGCGGTCACCGCTGCCCGTGTGCTGCTTTGTCGTTCGCGGCGAGCGGTTTCTTCACGCCTCGTCGGGAAAAGTCAGCGATAACGCCTCACCAGAGGAGTGCACCGCAGCCGAACACCGGGTCGCGCCCTGGAGGCCCGAGATCCCGAGCGCGAGCGCAGAGCGCACCCAGCGCGACGGGTTCGCCGCGGGCGGCGGCCCAGGCGAGGCGTGCGGCCACGATGGGGGCGGCGAAGGAGGTGCCGCTCACATACCGCCCCCCGTCGAGCGGAAGCCAGAGTTCCACCCCCGGGGCGGCGAGCGCGATGTAGTCGCCCCGGTTGCCCCGGTCGTACGGCCGGTCGGCCGCATCATGGGCGGCCACCGCTATGACGCCGGGCCATGCCGCCGGGTAGACCGGTGGCGCTTCTGGCCCTGCGTTGCCTGCAGCAGCGACGAGCACGAGCCCGCGGGCGAGCGCGCGCTCGACGATCGCCCTTTGCACGGTATCCCCCGCCCCGCCAAGCGAGAGATTCACCACCGGAACACGCAAAGCCAGCAGCCGGTCGAGCGCCTGGGCCAGCCCAAGCGTGGAGCCGCGCAGACGATCGCCGGGGGCGCGCCCGAGAATCGCGATCAGCGTGATGTCTGCCTCGGGCAGCAGACCGCGGAAGCCGCTTCCCGCATCCGCGCGGCAGGCGAGCAGGCAGAGCACGGCGTCGGCATGCTCGTGACCTGGTGCATCGCCATCGAAGCGCTCGATGCGCAGCGTCCCGGCCAGCGGCAGGTCCTGGCTCGGCGCGGCATCGATCACGCCAAGCCGTGGCCGTCCGCTCTGGGGCGAGGGCATCGGCGTCGGCAACCGGATCGCGGCTGCGGCGTAGAGCCGCGCGGGCAAGCCCTGCTGCGGGTCGAGCCAGGCCATACGATCCACGACCGCATCCGGCAGCGCCCGTGCGAGCGCGTCGACCACCGCCGATTCGGCTCCGGGTTCGACCGCGAATTCGACGAGCGTGAGATCCAGCGCCTCGAGCCGGAATCGGGCCGCCTCGCGGGCCTCGGGCACCCGAGTCGTCTCGACCGTGGCGTTGGCACCCTCCCTCAGCATGATCACGCGGCCGGGGACGTGGGGCCCGCCGGGGTCGGTCTGTGCGCCGCCCAGTCCTGGCGCGAGCAGACGAAAGAGAATCCCGAGGTCGAGCGTGACACCGACGCCGGCGCGCGGGGGCGCTGACGGGCGAGGTGCATCCGGTTTGCCTTGCGCCAGTCCGCCCGGGCTTGCGATGGCGAGGCTCAGGCCGAGCAGGGCAGCGAGTGCCGCAGTCCGACGAGCGCGCATCTCACGGCTCGACCGAGACCGCCTCGACGAGGGGCGACGCGCGCAGGCGGGCGAGCGCCGCCTCGCGGTCCGTCCGGGGCACGCTCACACGCCAGAGCCCGAGTGCGCTCGGCCCGCCGACGAACTCGCCGCCTGCCTCCATGACGAGCCGACCCGCCTCGGCGAGCGGCACGCCGGGCCGAAAGGCGAGCGTGAGGATGCTGCGCTCGGCCGGTACCGAGACGCCGGGTCGGCCCGACAGCGCCTCGAGCGAGGGCTCGCCCGCGTCGGACCAGAAGCCGCGCGGCGTGAGGCCGATCACCGCGAGCGCGGCCGCGGCCCCGAGCGCGAAGCCCCAGCCGCCGACGAACCAGCTTGTGCGGCGCCCGCGGGCTGCCGGTGCGTCGGTGCGTCGCGTTGCGGCTGCCCACTCGCGTTCAGCACGGATGCGCGCCTCGAGTCGCGCCTGCGAGCGCGCGGGATCGAAAGGCGGACTCGCGGCCCGCAGCATCTCGGCGGCGCGGGCATGCCAGGCGTCGTCACGGTCTGGGAGAGTGGAGCGCTCGTTCATGTTTGCTCTGTCGGATGATGGCCGCCGTTTCTTCACGCGCTGCGCTCGAGGCAATCCCGAAGCCGCCGCTTGGCGTGATGAACGCGCGTGGCGGCGGTGTTCTCGGGGATTGCAAGCACTTCGGCCACCTCGCGCAGCTTGAGCCCATCGACCACGTGCAGCCAGAAGGCATCACGCTGCGGGTCGGGCAGTGCGTCCACACAGTCGGACAGGCGCTCGGAGGTCTCGCGGGCGAGCAGCCGCTCGAATGGATTCGGTGTCGTTTCGTCGGCCAACTCGGCGCTGTCCTCTGCGTCGAGCGGATCGGTGCCGAGCCGGCCGCGGGCCCGCAGCCTGTCGAGCGCCTTGTGGCGGGCGATACCGAAGAGCCAGGTGCGCACGCTCGCGCGGCCCTCGAAGCGCGCCGCCAGCCGCCAGACGTCGTAGAACGTCTCCACGACCACGTCCTCGGCCTCGCCGACCTCGTCGAGCATGCGATGGACGAAGCGAAACACCGCCGTGGCGTGACGGTCGTGCAGCGCCGTGAGCGCGCGCTCATCGCCGCGGCCGATGGCCGAAATCAATTCGGCATCGGAGCGCGCCTCCATCAGCCCGCTCCGCCGCTGTTCCCGGGCAAGGGCGCGAGCATCTCCCCCTCGAGCACGCGCACCTGTTGCTCGACCTGGGCGAGCTCGCCTTGCGCGTACTTGATCAGCTCGGCACCGCGCTTGTAGGCGGCGAGCGATTCGGCGAGCGGCAGCTCCCCGCGCTCGAGTTGCCCGACGAGGGCCTCGAGTTCCGCGAGTGCGGCCTCGAACGTCGCGGGGCTGGCGGGGGCGTCGGGTTTTGCAGCGGCCTTGGCCATGGATCGCGGGGGGACGGACGTCGCGGTGCCGCTGATTCTAGGGTTGACCTTGCTCAGCGCAGCACACTCACGAGGGGCGGCAGCACGAGCGCCGAGACGATGCCGTTGAGCCCGAGAGCGAGTCCGGCGTAAGCGCCCGCTTCCGGCGAGACGTAGAACGCCCGCGCGGTGCCGATGCCGTGGGCCTGCGCCCCGAGCGCAAATCCACGGATCGAGAGGTCGCGTACGCCGATGGCATCGAAGACGAGCTTGCCGGTTGCAGCACCCAGCACCCCGGTCAGCACGCAGAACACCGCCGACAGCGTGGGAATGCCGCCGATCGATTCACTGATACCCATCGCGATGGGCGCGGTCACGTTCTTGGGCACCATCGAGCGCAGGGTCGCTTCGCGCGCCCCGAGCGTCGTCATCAGGAGGACGACCGAGCCCAGGGCGACCACGTTTCCAGCGACGAGCCCCGCAGTGAGCGCAAGTGCTCGCTTACGGAGCGCCGCCAGGCGGTCGAAGAAAGGCACCGCCAGCGCAACCGTTGCCGTGCCGAGCAGAAAGTGCACGAACTGAGCGCCTTCGAAATATTGTCGGTAGGGCGTACCGGTCGCGGCGAGCAGGCCTGCGATCGCCAGCATCGCAATGAGGACGGGGTTGACCAGAGGATGTCCGCCCGCGCGCGCTGCAAGCCAGAGCCCGAGCTGGTAGGCGACGAAGGTCAGCGTGAGCCCGAGCAGCGGTGTCGCCGCAAGGTAGACCCAGAGTCGGAACAGGTCCACGCTCACTGCGGATCCTCAGCCCGAGCGCGGCTTCGCCCGTCCTGCCAGCGCGCCACGCGCTCGGCGACCCAGGCCGTGGCGGCGAGCCCGCCGAGCGTGGAGACGACGAGCGCAGCGGCGATCGCGAGCGCATCCTCGCGGATGGCGGACAGATACATCACCACGCCGACGCCCGCCGGGATGAACAGCAGCGACAGATGCGGCAAGAGCGCATCCGCCGCGGCGCGAAGCGGTGCCCGGAGCGGCGGGGCGAGCCCGAGCGCGCCGAGCGCGAGTACGAAGCCCACGATCGGCCCCGGCAGCGGTACCCCGGTGAGGCGCACTACGGCCTCACCGGCCAACTGCAGGACGAGGAGCCAGGTGAAACCGGTCAGGGCTGCGTTCATGACTTGGATTTTGGCCGAGGCCGTGCCTTTGATGTGCATCAGGTGGAACCTTTGCCCGGGTGAGATAATCATGGCCTCGATGA
Organism: uncultured Burkholderiales bacterium; assembly: GCA_937944385.1. Lineage (GTDB taxonomy): Bacteria > Pseudomonadota > Gammaproteobacteria > Burkholderiales > Casimicrobiaceae > Casimicrobium. Next base: position 98,671 of record CALDYQ010000047.1, read on the forward strand.
CGCGGCCTCCCGCCAGCGGCGCCCGGTTCCGGAACCAAGTCTCTCGAGAGACTTTCAGTACTTAACCCGGCGCGGCCAGTCCGGGCAGAGGGCGACTTGGCAACGGTTGGGTGCAGCCCGTGCGCATTGGCGCATCATTGCACCGCGATTGTGTTGGGTTCACGGGGCTCGTGCCCGCGGCGCAGTGACTGCGCCACCTCTGTTTCCGGGAAAGGGTTTGACCATGTCACGCCTCCTTTCGGCTGCAGAACTTGCTGCGCCGACTTCGCAATTGCCGCCTTCGGTCTACTTCGATACCGAGCTTCTCGCGCGAGAGCGCGAACGCCTGTTCGCGCAGGGGCCGGGCTATGTCGGACACGAGCTCATGGTGCCCGAGCTGGCCGACTACATGGTGCTCGAAAGCCGCGGCAACGCGTGTGCGCTCACCCGCACCGAGCGCGGGGTCCATCTCGTCTCCAACGTCTGCCGCCACCGGCAGGCGATCATGCTCGACGGCCGCGGCTCGCTCGCGCAAAACGGCGGCAACATCGTCTGCCCGCTGCATCGCTGGACGTATTCCGGCGAGGGTGAACTGATCGGCGCACCGCATTTTCCGTGCAACCCGGCGCTCTCGCTCGAAAACCGTGGCTTGAAGGCTTGGAACGGCATGCTCTTCGACGGCCCGCGCGACCCGGTCGTCGATCTCGCGGCGATGTCGGCCGAGACCCGCGGCGCGCTCGACTTCACAGGCTACGTCTTCCACAAGGCGGTGGCGCATCACTGTGCCTACAACTGGAAGACCTTCATCGAGGTCTACCTCGAGGATTACCACGTCGGGCCGTTCCACCCGGGACTCGGCCAGTTCGTCACCTGCGACGACCTGCGCTGGGAGTTCGGCGGCGAATTCTCGGTGCAGACCGTGGGCGTCCACCGGGCGCTCGCGCAGCCGGGCTCCAAGGTCTACGAGCGCTGGCATGAGCAGGTCATGCGCTTCCGCCAGGGCGTCCCGCCCGAGCACGGCGCGATCTGGCTCACCTATTACCCGAACATCATGCTCGAGTGGTATCCGCACACCCTCGTCGTGTCCTCGCTCTGGCCCAAGAGCCCCACCGAGACGTTGAACGTGGTCGAGTTCTACTACACGGAGGAAGTCGCGCTCTTCGAGCCCGAGTTCATCGAGGCCGAGCAGGCGGCCTACATGGAAACTTGCGCTGAAGACGATGAGATCGCGATCCGCATGGACGCTGGACGACGCGCACTCTTCGAACAGGGCAAGGTCGAGGTCGGCCCCTACCAGAGCCCGATGGAGGACGGCATGCAGCATTTCCACGAGTGGTATCGCGAACGCATGGGCGAAGCGCTGCGCGTCTGATCCGATCGAGCCGTCCGAATCGCCGCGTCCGAATCGCCGCGTCCGAATCGGCCCGTCTCCACGGGGAAGCGCGCGACGAACAGGGCCGCGGCGTTGTCCACCGGCATCATGCTCGTGCGTTATGAGCGCGCTCGGGTCATTCTTTCTCGGAGCTCACCGCCATGATCGACAGCAAACCCGTGACCATCGATGCCGCCACCGGCCGCGCCGAGCCGCTCAAGCGGCAGGCAACGTGGAAGCGCGTGGTGATCGCGCTGCTCGCGGTGTTCTACATCCTCTCGCCGCTCGACCTGCTGCCCGAGGCGCTGCTCGGCCCGCTCGGCTGGCTCGATGACCTGGGTGTGCTTGCCTGGGCAGCGCGGCAGGTGTTCTTCAAACGGGATTGATTCCGGCAGCTCCTCACCCTACCCGCACGCAATCCACGAAGTAGCGCGTTTCGCCGCGGCTCGTCTCGGTGACCAGGCCATGCACGTCGGTGTCGAAGCCGGGCAGCTGGCCATTGAATTCGCGCGCGAAGCGCAGGTAGCGCACGATCGCCTCGTTGAAACGCTCGCCCGGGATCAGGAGCGGAATGCCCGGCGGGTAGGGCGTGACGAGCATCGCGGTGATGCGGCCGACCAAGTCGTCGATCGGCACGCGATCGACCTTGCGGTGCGCGAGCTGCTCGAAGGCGTCGGAAGGCCGCATCGCCGGCTCCATCGGCGAGAGATACATCTCGGTGGTGACGCGGGCGATGTCGTGCTTGCGGTAGGCCTCGTGAATGCGCTGGGCGAGGTCCTTGAGGCCCACGCGTTCGTATTCGGGGTGCTGCTGCGCGAATTCGGGCATCACGCGCCAGAGCGGCTGGTTCTGGTCGTAGTCCATCTTGAACTGCTGGAGCTCGGTGACGAGCGAGTTCCAGCGGCCGCGTGTGATGCCGATCGTGAACATCACGAAGAAGCTGTACAGCCCGGTTTTTTCGACCACCACGCCGTGCTCGGCGAGGTACTTGGTGACGAGCGCAGCCGGGATCCCCTGCGCGGCGAACCTGCCTGAGATGTCGAGCCCCGGTGTGACGATCGTGGCCTTGATCGGGTCGAGCATGTTGAAGCCGGGCTCGATGCCCGTGAATCCATGCCACTTGTCGGCGGGCTTCAGGAACCAGTCCTCGCGCTTGCCTACGCCTTCGTGCTCGAACTTCGACGGCCCCCAGACCTTGAACCACCAATCGCGGCCGAATTCGCGATCGACCTTCGCCATCGCGCGCCGGAAGTCGAGCGCTTCCGAGATCGATTCCTCGACCAGCGCGCCGCCGCCGGGTTGCTCCATCATCGCCGCGGCGACGTCGCAGCTTGCGATGATCGCGTACTGCGGCGAGGTCGACACGTGCATGAGGTAGGCCTCGTTGAAGCGCATGGTGTCGAGCTTGAGCTTCTCCGCATCCTGGACCAGGATCTGCGAGGCCTGCGACAACCCCGCGAGCAGCTTGTGCGTGCTCTGGGTGGCGTAGACCATCGAGTCGCGGCAGGGCTTCCTGCCCGGACCGATCGCGTGCATGTCCTGATAGAACGGATGGAAGGCCGCGTGCGGCAGCCACGCCTCGTCGAAGTGCAGGTTTTCCACGTAGCCGGCGAGCGCGCTCTTGATCGTCTCCACGTTGTAGAGCACGCCGTCGTAGGTGCTCTGGGTGATGGTCATCACGCGGGGCCGCGAGGATTTGTTCTTGACCAACGGGTGCGCATCGATCTGATTCTGGATCGAGGTCTTCGAGAACGCCTTCTTCGGGATCGGGCCGATGATGCCGTAGTGGTTGCGCGTCGGCGTGAGGAAGATCGGCACGGTGCCGGTCATCACGATCGAGTGCAGCACGCTCTTGTGGCAGTTGCGGTCGACGAGCACCACGTCGTCGCGCGCGACGTTCGCATGCCAGACGATCTTGTTCGAGGTCGAGGTGCCGTTGGTGACGAAGAACAGGTGATCCGCGCCGAAGATGCGCGCGGCGTTGCGCTCGCTCGCCGCGACCGGGCCCGTGTGGTCGAGCAGCTGCCCGAGCTCATCGACCGCGTTGCAGACGTCGGCCCGGAGCATGTTCTCGCCGAAGAACTGGTGGAACATCTGCCCGACCGGGCTCTTGAGGAACGCAACTCCGCCCGAGTGCCCTGGGCAGTGCCAACTGTAGGAGCCGTCGCGCGCGTAGTCGACGAGCGCCTTGAAGAACGGCGGCGGCAGTGCGCTCAGGTATTTCGTGGCTTCGCGGATGATGTTGCGCGCGACGAACTCCGGCGTGTCCTCGAACATGTGGATGAAGCCGTGCAGCTCCTTGAGGATGTCGTTCGGGATGTGCTGCGAGGTCCGCGTCTCGCCGAAGAGGAAGATCGGCACGTCGGCATTCCTCTTGCGGGTGGCCTCGATGAACTTGCGCAGATCCTCGATCGCCTGGCTCTGCGCGCCGTCTTCGCTCACTTCCTCGTCGTCGATCGAGACGATGAAGGCGCTCGCGCGGGCCGACTGGTTGGCCACCATGCCGACATCGGTGTAGGTGAAGCCGCCCACGACCTCCATGCCCTGTTCCTCGAGCGCGCGGGCGAGCGCGCGGATGCCCAGGCCCGAGGAGGACTCCGCGCGCCAGTCTTCGTCGATGATCACGATCGGAAAGCGGAACTTCATGGCGGGCAGGCGCGGAGCCGGTCGGCAAGGATGAAGGCGCGATTGTAGGAACGCTCTGCGACAGCGCTCGTGCAGCGAGCGCACGAGCGCGGGGAAGCCGGCGCGGAAGTCGTGTTTCCGGTGCCGCGGATAATGTGGGCAATGATGTCACCGCTCCAGAAGCTCCTCCAAGAATTCGCCGAGATCGACCGGGCGGAATCGCTCCAGATCGGGCTCGTCGTCTTCGCCGTCGCGGTTGGACTCGTGCTCGCCTGGGTGACGACCCGACGGCGTGCGAGAGCCGGGACCGAAATCGCCCATGCGCCGTTCGTCGAGGCGCTGCTCTATGGCGTCATCTTCCCGGCGATCGCGACCGTGGTGCTCGCCGCCGGGGGGTACGTGCTGGGCGGCCGCAGGCTGCCCACGCTCATCCTGCTTGCGCTCACGATCTTCGGCTCGCTCACCGTCCTGCGGCTCGTCGCGCAGCTCCTCAGGCGGTTGTTCCCGGATTCGGCCAACATCCGCATGCTCATCAACTGGGCGAGTGTCGCGGTCTGGCTCGGCATCGTGCTCAATGCCCTCGGTCTGCTCGGGCCGCTCGCCGAGGATCTCGATCAGGTCGTGCTTCCGCTCGGCAAGGCGAGCGTGTCGGTGCTCGCGCTCCTGCAGGGCTTCGCGATGGTCTGCCTCACGGTGGTGGCCGCGCTCTGGATCTCCGCCTTTCTCGAAAGCCGCCTGCTCGCGCTCGATCTGGATACGAGTCTCCGGCTCGTCTTTTCGCGGGCATTGCGCGCACTGCTCTTCGTGGTCGCACTGCTCGTGGCGCTCTCTGCGGCCGGCATCGATCTCACGGTGCTGTCGGTGTTCGGCGGCGCGCTCGGTGTGGGGCTGGGCCTCGGCCTCCAGCGCATCGCAGCGAATTACGTGAGCGGCTTCGCGATCCTGCTCGAGCGCTCGTTTCGCGTGGGGGATGTGGTCCGCATCGACAACGCCTTCGAAGGCCAGATCACCGACATCCGGAGCCGCTACACCGTCGTTCGTTCGCCCACGGGGCGTGAGTCGATCGTGCCCAATGAGTCGCTCATGACGCAGCGGATCGAGAGCCTCTCCTTCGCCGATCGGCGCATCGCCCTCACCACCGTGGTGGGCGTGGCCTACGGCAGCGACATCGACCTCGTGACCCGCCTGCTCGAGGACGCGGCGCGCGCCCAGCCCCGCGTGCTCGCCGATCCTGCGCCGCGGGCGATGCTGTCGAATTTCGGCGCGGACGGGCTCGAGTTCACGCTCGGCTTTTGGATCGACGACCCCGAGAATGGCCAGCTCAACGTGCGCTCCGACGTGAACCGCGCAATCCTCGCCGCCTTCCGCGCGCATGGAGTCGAGATTCCTTTTCCGCAGCGCGTCATCCATCAGGTTGCCGCCACCGCGTCTGCCGCACCCGTGGCGACCTCCGCTTCCCTCTCCTCCGAGTCCTGACATGCCTGAGCCCCTGATCACCCGCCTTGCGCGGGAAGTGAACGTTTTGCCTGCCCAGGTCGAGGCCGCCGTGCGCCTGCTCGACGAGGGCGCGACCGTGCCTTTCATCGCCCGCTACCGCAAAGAAGCCACACAAGGCCTCGACGATGCGCAGTTGCGCCTGCTCGCCGAACGGCTCGATGACCTGCGCGAGCTCGACCGGCGCCGGGAAAGCGTGATCGAGGCGATCCGCGCGCAGGGCAAGCTGACCGATGCACTCGCCCGCGCGCTCGATGCAGCCGAGACCAGGCAGAAGATCGAGGATCTCTACGCGCCCTACAAGCAGAAACGCCGCACCAAGGCGCAGATTGCGCGCGAGGCGGGTCTCGAGCCGCTCGCAGACCGACTGCTCGCCGATCCGACGCAGCCACCGCTCACGCTCGCTGCGGCCTACGTGAATGCCGAGGCGGGCTTCGCCGAGCCCCAGGCGGCGCTCGATGGCGCGCGCGACCTGCTCGCTGAACGCTGGGCCGAGGATGCCGCGCTCGTCGGGCCGCTGCGCGAGTGGCTTTGGCAAAACGGGCTCTTCACGAGTCGCGCAGCCGAGGGCAAGGAGGCGACCGAAGCCGCCGCGAAGTTCCGTGACTACTTCGACTACGCCGAGCCGATCGCCCGCGTGCCATCGCATCGCGCGCTCGCCGTGTTTCGCGGCTGGCTCGCCGAGGTGCTTACGGTCAAGCTCGAGCAGCCTGCGGTCGAGGGTGCACCCGCCGGCGCGATGACACCCGCCGAGGCGAGGATCGCCGCGCATCTCGGCTGGACGCACCAGGGCCGACCGGCGGATGACTGGATCCGGCGTGTGATTGGCTGGTGCTGGCGGGTGAAGCTCGCACCGGCCGCCGAACGCGATCTCTTCGCCCGGCTGCGGGAGGCGGCCGAGGCGGTGGCCATCCGCATCTTCGGCGAGAACCTGCGCGAACTGCTCCTTGCGCCGCCCGCCGGGGCAAGGCCAGTCATGGGGCTCGACCCGGCGATTCGAACGGGGGTCAAGGTCGCGGTGGTCGATGCGACCGGAAAGGTGGTGGCCACCGACACGGTCTACCCACACGAGCCGCGTCGCGATTGGCAAGGGGCGCTCGCCACGCTCGAGCGGCTCTGCCGTACCCATGCCGTGGCGCTGATCGCGATCGGCAACGGCACCGCAAGCCGCGAGACCGACCAGCTCGCCGCCGAACTCGTCAAGCGACTCGGCGGCGGGGTCACCAGGGCGGTCATTTCCGAGGCCGGTGCCTCGGTCTACTCGGCGAGCGAATACGCAAGCGAGGAACTGCCGACGCTCGACGTCTCGCTGCGCGGGGCGGTATCGATCGCGCGACGGCTGCAGGATCCGCTCGCCGAACTCGTGAAGATCGATCCGAAGTCGATCGGTGTCGGCCAGTATCAGCACGACGTGAACCAGAGCGCGCTCGCGCGGAAGCTCGACGCCGTGGTCGAGGATTGCGTGAACGCGGTCGGGGTCGATGTGAACCTCGCCAGCGTGCCGCTGCTCACCCGTGTGGCTGGGCTCACCCCCTCGCTCGCCCGGGCGATCGTGCGGCATCGGGACGAACGGGGTGCATTCGCCGACCGTCGGGCCCTGCTCGAAGTGCCGGGGCTCGGGCCCAAGACGTTCGAGCAGTGCGCGGGCTTTCTGCGCATCCGTGACGGAGCCAACCCGCTCGATGCCTCTGCCGTGCATCCCGAGAGTTATCCGCTGGTCGAAGCGATCCTCGCCCGCGTCAAGCGGCCGCTCGCCGAGATCCTCGGCCGCAGTGGTGCCCTGAAGGCGCTGCCCGCGGCCGAGCTCACCGCGCTCGGCTTCGGCGAGGCCACGGTGCGCGATGTGCTCGCCGAGCTCGAAAAGCCGGGGCGTGACCCGCGCGGCGAGTTCCGGGTCGCGCGCTTCAACGACGGGGTGAGCGATCTTGCCGATCTGCGCGAGGGCATGATTCTCGAGGGCACGGTGACCAATGTGGCCGCCTTCGGCGCCTTCGTGGACATCGGCGTGCATCAGGACGGGCTCGTGCATGTTTCGCAGCTTGCCAACCGCTTCGTGCGTGACCCGCAAGAGGTCGTCAAGCCGGGTCAGATCGTGCGCGTGAAGGTGCTCGAGGTCGATCTCGCGCGCAAGCGCATCGCACTGTCGATGCGGCTCGATGCCGAGATGCGGTCGAACGCGGGCGCCCAGGGCGAGCGTGTGGACATCCGCACCGGCCCGGCGCCGTCGCAGCGCCGTCGGGCCGCCACGCCGCCCGCCGAGACTGCGATGGCGCGAGCCTTTGCCGCGCTCAAGCGCTGAGCCGGGCCGATGCCGCGAGCGCACGTCGTTGGGCCAGCCAAAACGCCGCCGCAGCGGCCGACGCGAGGAGGATCAGGGCGACCAGAGCAAGCCGGTAGCCCGCATCGAAGAGCCAGAGAGCGGCGACCATGGACGGCCCCGCGGCACGGGCAAGCGAGGCGGGGAGACCGATCAAGCCGTTGAGCGACCCGGCGTACGCCTGCGAGACGTACTGCGCCATGGCGGTGGCCTTGACGATCGTGTTCATGCCGTTGGCGAGCCCGAAGCACAGTCCGAAGCCCAGCGCGGCGGCGAGCGCGACGGCGGGGCGCTGCGTGGCCACGAGCAGCAACACGAGCGCAAACGGAAGCAGCACGGGCACCCAGCGGTTCGTGCGGTGCACGTCCCAGCGGCGCTCGGCGACATAGAGGACGAGCCTGCCGAGTGTCTGCAGCGCGCCGATCGCAGCCGGGATCGCCACCACCCAGACGGCCGGCAGTCTGGCCTCGGTGAGCATGGGCACGAGATGTGCCGCCACGGCCGTGGTCACGCCGCCAAAGATCACGAAAAAGCAGGCGATGCCCCAAAACGGCAGCGTACGCAGATGGGGCGAGAGATCGCCGCGCGTCCCTGGCGCAGGTGAAGGCAAGCGCTCGCCGCGGAGCAGCGTGGCATGAATTGGCAAAACGCACAGCCAATGCAGCCCGGCCATCACCGCAAGGGCGTGTCGCCAGCCGAGTCGCGAAATAAGCTCGGCGCAGAGCGGAATGAACACGGTGCTCGCGAGTCCGCCGAGAAAGGTGAGCGTGATGATTGCGCGACGGTAGCCCTCGGGATAGCGGCGGATCAGTACGGCAAAGGCCGGTGCGTAGAGCGTGCCGGCCATCGCGGCGCCGATGAGCATGAAGCCGAAGTAAAGCGTCGTCTGTGTCGTGGCGTGCGAGACCACGAGCAATCCGGCGCCGGCAAGCAGCGAGCCGGCGCTCATCAGGGCGCGGGCGCCACCACGCTCGATCCATCGCCCTGCCGGGAAGGCGAGCAGGCCCTCGACCACGAGCGCGAGCGAGAAGGCGGCCGCGGCATCGACTCGCGAGAGCCCGAGATCGCGCTCGAAGTGGACGAGAAAAAGCGAGAAGCTGTAGTAGAGCGTCCCCCAGCTCACGAGCTGCCCGACCGACAGCCAGAACACGAAGCCTCGGGGCGGCAGGGCGAAGGAAGGTGTCACCTGCATCGTCCGGAACGATAGCGGGCCGGCCGATCGTTCCTTGGTCGGTGTCTCAGGCAGCACGCGTCTGGCAGCAGGCTAGAACAGTGCCGCCTGTCCCGCGAGCCGCCCCGGGTCGAACTGCGTCGGATCGAGCGGATAGCGTGCGGCAAGTGCCTCTCCGGTGGCGAGGCCGTAGCGCGTGCAGGCGAGACGAAAGCGCTGCCGGATCAGATCCGCCCACGGGCCCTGGCCCTTCATGCGCTCGCCGAAGGTGCTCACGTTCTCGGCGCCGCCGCGCAGCTCGCGGATGCGCGCCATCACGTGCGCCGCCCGGTCGGGGAAGTGTTCTTCGAGCCACGCAAGCCAGAGCGGGCGCACTTCCCACGGCAGCCGCAGGATCGTGTAGCCCGCCCCGACCGCACCCGCCCGAGCCGCGCGCTCGAGCACGGCTTCGAGGAAGGCGTCGTTCAGAAACGGAATGATCGGCGCGACGAGCACGCTCACAGGCACGCCCGCCTCGGCGAGCGCGCGCACGGCGTCGAGGCGCCGCTCGGGCGAGGCTGCCCGCGGCTCGAGAATGCGTGTGAGACGCCGCTCGAGCTGGGAGATCGAGATGAACACGTGCACGAGGCGATCGCGCGCCATCGCGCCGAGCAGGTCGAGGTCGCGCGTGATGAGCGCGCCCTTCGTCACGAGCGTCAGCGGATGCTGGCATTCGGCCAGCACCTCGAGCACGCTGCGCGTGATCCGTTCGGTCTTCTCGATCGGTTGATACGGATCGGTCGCGGCACCGAGGTTGATCGTCGTCACCCGGTAGCCGGGGCGCGCGAGTTCGGCCCGGAGGAGCGCGGCCGCATTGCGCTTGGCGAAGAGCTGGGTCTCGAAGTCGAGCCCCGGCGAGAGGTTCACATAAGCATGGGTCGGCCGCGCGTAGCAGTAGATGCAGCCGTGCTCGCAGCCCCGGTACGGGTTGATCGACCGCGTGAAGCGCACATCGGGCGAGTCGTTGTGCGAGAGGATCGAGCGCGCCTCTTCGATGTGGATCGCCGTTCGGGGTGAAGGCGGCGCTTCATCGTCCTCGGCGATCACCCAGCCATCGTCGAAGGCTTCGCGGCGCACCGACTCGAAGCGGCCGGAGAGATTCGCCGTCGCGCCGCGGCCCTTGATCACCTGGGATTGATTGTCCCGCATGCTGTGATTATGCACAGCTGTCGTCCCCTCGGCGAGCGCGCCAGAGCGCAGCGGCGCGGGCTCAGCGCACGCCGCGCCGCATCAGGGTGGACTTGCCGAACAGGCTCTCGATCAGGTCGACCGCAAGCCGCGCGGTGCGGTTCTTCACGTCGAAGGCCGGGTTGAGTTCCATCACGTCGAGCGAGCCGAGGCGCCCGGTGTCGGCGATCATCTCCATGCAAAGCTGGGCTTCGCGATAGGTCGGCCCGCCCGGCACGGTCGTGCCCACCCCGGGCGCGATCTCGGGGTCGAGGAAATCGACGTCGAAGCTCACGTGCAGATGCGTGGTCTCGTCGACGCCGGCGAGCGCGGATTCCATGACCGTGCGCATGCCGAGTTCGTCGATCGATCGCATGTCGTACACCTCGAGCCCCTGCTCGTGCACGAAGCGCTTCTCCTCCGGGTCGACGCTGCGGATGCCGATCTGCACGATCTCGGCTGTAGTGATCGCGGGGACCTGGTCGGACAGATGGACGAGGGCGTCGGCGCCATGGCCGAAGAGGGTGGCCACCGGCATGCCGTGGATGTTGCCCGAGGGCGTGATCACGCTCGTGTTGAAGTCGGCATGGGCATCGAACCAGAGCACGCGCAGGCGTCGTCCGGTGCGTCGGCAATGCGCCGCGACCGCGGCGATCGAGCCGATCGCGAGGCAGTGATCGCCGCCCATGAGGATCGGCAGTTCACCGGCACGCAGTGCGTGGCTCATGGCGTCCCGCACCGCGACGTTCCAGGCGAGCACCTCCGGCAAATGCCGGTAGCCTTCGACCGGCGGCAGCCAGGGGTTGGGCGGCCCGCTCAGATTGCCGTCGTCATGGACGACGCGTCCGCGCGCGCTGAGCGCCTCGGCGAGACCCGCCACCCGGAGCGCCTCGGGGCCCATCGAGGCCCCGCGCGCACCGGCGCCGACGTCGGTGGGCACACCAATCAGACGGATCGGAGATGCAGTGGGCGCCGCCAGCATCCAGGGATTCTAGGCAGACCCGTGCTGTCGGCTTTTCGCACCCGCAAGCTACGCGCGGAAGGTCCGACTGGCAAAGCTCACCGACAGCGCGCCCGGGCCGAGCATCAAGGCGCCGGTCATGCTCATCGGGGCCACGCTCAGGGTGACCTGCTGGCGTGTGCACTGCGTCCGCAGTTCGGCAAACTGCGGCAGCGCCTCGAGCGCATCGAGCGGTCCGGCGTAGCTCACCGCGATCAGCGGGTTGGCGAGGGTTCCGCTCTCGAGCGCGCGCAGGCAGCGGCCCAGGACGGTGCCCAGCCCGCGAGGGCCGCGCCGGACGCGCTCGGCGACCCGGATTCGATCCGCCTGCATGTGGAGCATGGGCACGAGCGAAAACATCTCACCCAGGTGTTGCTTCCAGAGCGGGATTGGCCGCCTTTCCACTCTCCGCGCCGCACGGGCGATGAAGTCGAATCGTCCCGGCATGGCGAGCGTGTGCACATGGGCGCGGAACTCGTTGAGCGACTGGGCGATCGTCGCGGCCGGCGCATTGCTCTCGCGCAGACGCACGGCCTCGGCGAGCAGGACGCCGCAGCCGGTCAGGGCGTTGGTCGCGTCGACCACCCACCCACGTAGGGGAGGCGCGCTCGGGTCGAGCGAGCGACGGACTTTGGTGTGGATCAGGACCAGCGACTGCACGGCGGCGATCGCGTAGCTGTAGACCTTGCTGCGGCGCGCCGACGCGGTGATGACGATGACCCCCGTCGTGCCGCGACGAAGGTGACGCTGGATCGTGTCCCGCAGCACCACGGGTGACGAGGGTAAGGATTGCGCGGTCGTGGCTAAGGTCGGGAGCAGCCGCTCCAGCTGTCGCGTGAGTGCGCTCGGCTCGCGCGTCTCGGCCAGTTCGCCGCCCGCTGCAGGAATCCGCCGCGGTGCCACCACGATGTGGTGATAGTCGAGCCACGACTGCGGCATGTCGCATGCGCTGTCGACCACGATGACCGTGCGACGGCAGGCCTCGGCATCCGGGCGGTCGCTGACGCCAGGCAGGGTCGACGGACTCTGCTGATCGCGCACGTAGTCGAGCGCGAGGGCGGTCGGCATGTCGAGCGCGTCGTAGCCCTCGACGCGCGCGGAGGCGGCGGTGAACATGGTATGTGGTGAGTGCTGGCGGTGGGCGGTGTAGCCTCGATGCGAGCCCTGTTCCTCTCACGGCGTCGCGGCCTTGTCGCGCCATGCTAGCGTGCCCGGCGCGCGCAGCAAGATCGGAATTGGCCGAACTTGCGCGGAGACTGCGTCAGCGCATGAGTTCGAGGAAGCGCGCTACACCGATGTTGCCGCCCGAGAGCGTGACGGCCACCCGTCGGCCGGCAAAACGCTCGCGATGCGTCCACACCGCGGCGAGCGCGGCCGCTCCCGAGGGCTCGACCACGATCTTGAGCCGCTCGAACAGGAGCCGCATCATCTCGAGCACGTTGGCGTCACTCGTGGTGAGTATGCCCGCGACCTCGCGCGAGATGATCTGCCACGGCCGCACGCCCACGGCTTGGGTCTGCAGGCCGTCGCAGATCGTGCGCGGCACGTCGATCGCCACGATCTCGCCCATCGCGAGCGACTGCTGGATGTCGTTGCCGGCTTCGGGCTCGGCGCCGAAGACTTCGCAGTCGGGCAGGAGCTGCTTGATTGCAACGGCACAGCCGGAGAGCAGGCCGCCGCCGCTCGCGCAGACCACGAGCGCATCCACGCGGCCGCCATCGAGTGCGATCTCGAGCCCGCAGGTGCCCTGGCCGGCCATCACCCCCAGATGATCGAATGGGGGAATCAACTGCCCGCCGCGTTCGTGCTGGATGCGCTCGGCGATCGCTGCACGGTCGTCGCGATAACGGTCGTAGAGCACCACCTCGGCGCCATAGCCGCGCGTGGCCTCGATCTTGAGCGCGGGTGCATCCTCTGGCATGACGATCACCGCGCGGGTGCCCAAGAGCTGGGCCGCGAGCGCGACCGCTTGCGCATGGTTGCCCGAGGAGAACGCCACGATGCCCTGCGCCCGCTCGGCGGGCGTCAGCATCGCGATCGCGTTGTAGGCGCCGCGGAACTTGAACGCCCCGCTGCGCTGGAAATTCTCGGCCTTGAGCAGGAGCTCGCAGCCGAACAGGCGGTCGAGCGTGCGGCTCGTGAGGATCGGCGTGCGGTGCGCGACGCCGCGTAGCCGCTCGGCCGCCGCGGTGACATCGGCAAAGGTGAGCGGAAGCCCGGGGGCGTGGTCGGTCGTGGCTGGCGGGAAGGACATCGGGTGGGTGGCTGTCACTTGGCGAACAGTTGCCCGATGTTCTCGAACGCCTTGAACTCGAGGGCGTTGCCCGAGGGATCGAGCAGGAACATCGTGGCCTGCTCGCCCGGCTCGCCCTTGAAGCGGAGGTGCGGCTCGATGATGAACTCGGTGCCTTGGGCCCGGAGCCGTTCGGCAAGCGCCCGCCACTCGGACATCGGGAGCACCACGCCGAAGTGGCGGCAGGGGACGGCATCGCCATCGACGTCACTCGTCTTGGCCATCGAACACTCCTCGGGCGCGAGGTGGGCGACGAGCTGGTGGCCGTAGAAGTCGAAGTCGACCCAGTGCTCGCTCGATCGGCCCTCGCGGCAGCCGAGCTTGCCGAGATAGAAGTCCCGTGCCGCCGCGAGGTCGTGGGTCGGGAAGGCGAGATGGAACGGTGGCAGCGGCATGCGGTCGGTCTCGGGTTGGTCTCGAAGAGGCATCGCGACGAGCGACGAAGAGAGATTGTGACTCGCGCCGGCTTTCGCGCGCAGGGTGGCTTACTCCCGGCCGCCCGAACCCATCGGCGCACGAAGCCGCCAGGCCAGCGCGCGACCCAGCGTGAGCGGCACGACCGTCTCCTCGCCAAACGCAAACGCATCGGGCGGCGACCAGGTCTCGCGCGCGAGCGTGACCGTGCCCGTGTTGCGCGGCAGGCCGTAGAAGGCCGCACCAAAGCGGCTTGCGAAATCGTCGAGCCGGTCGAGGGCGTCGGCCGCCTCGAAGGCTTCGGCGTAGAGCTCGAGCGCGGCATGGGCGCTGTAGCAGCCCGCGGCGCCGCAGCAGGATTCCTTGCTGTTTTTCGCGTGAGGCGCGCTGTCGGTGCCCAAGAAAAACTTCGGGTTGCCCGAGGTCGCCGCTTCGATCAGCCGCTGGCGATGCGACTCGCGCTTCAACACCGGGAGACAATAGAAATGCGGCCGGATGCCGCCCGTGAAGAGGGCGTTCCGGCTGTAGAGCAGGTGCTGCGGTGTGATCGTCGCGCCGACGTGCGCGGGGGCCGCCTCCACCCAGTCGGCCGCCTCGCGCGTGGTGATGTGCTCGACGACCATCCGGAGCGCTGGGAAGTCCCGCGCGATCTGCGCGAGCGGACCCTCGACGAAGCGCGCCTCGCGATCGAAGACATCGACTTCCGGCGAGGTCACCTCGCCGTGCAGGCAAAGCACCACCCCCTGCTGCTCCATCGCGGCGAGCACCCGGTAGACGCGCTCGAGGGCAGTCACGCCCGAGTCCGAGTTCGTGGTTGCTCCGGCCGGGTAGTACTTGAAGGCGATGACCTCGGGGGTTTCGGCCACGCGCGCCACCTCGTCGAGCGGCGTGTTGTCGGTGAGATAGAGCGTCATGAGTGGGGCGAAGGCCGAATCCGCGCCCTCGGGCGCACGCTGCTCGAGGGCCGCGAGGATCCGTTCGCGGTAGGCGAGCGCCTGCGCGACCGTCGTCACCGGCGGCTTCAGGTTTGGCATCACGAGCGCCCGGCCGAACTGTGCAGCGGTGTGCGGGACGACCGAGGCCATCGCCGGCCCATCCCGCAGGTGGAGATGGAAATCGTCGGGGCGGGTGAGGGTGAGCGCGCGCGGTGTTGGCATGGTCACCGGAGTTTAGGGTAGCCACCTGGGCGCGCATCAGGCTGTGGCTGTGAGCGCGCCCTGACACCGCGGCGCCCGTCTCACGTGGAATGGGGCGGGCGTTCGCCGCGGGCCACAGCCTCGGCTGCGGGGCCTGTGTCTATAATCCGCGGCCCTGTGCAGACAGCCCGCACCGATGGGTGGGGCGCGGTCACGGGAGTACGGTACGCCCCGCCGATTGCGTGATTTGCCGGTCGGTGCGCGGGCGAGGAAACGGCGGCAGTTCACGGCGACGAGGTTTCCCCCTCCATCTGCGAGCGCCGTCGGCTCGGAAGGAGCAGACACCACAATGGCCACGAGCAGCAAGACGAAACCGGCGACAGGGGTGGTCGCCGCGACGAAGAGCAAGTCAACCGTTGCAGCACCCGCCGCTGGAACGCCCAAGTCGGCACCGGCGGCCAAGCCAGCGACGGCGACGGCGGCGAAGTCGGCATCGGCTGCAGCGCCCGCTACCTCAGCCGCCACGCCGCTGCCGCTGACCGTGGATCCGCACAAGCGCTACGGGCCGCTGACCGAGGCGGAGATCCTCGCGATGCCCGAGTCGGCCTACATGAACAAGGATCAGCTCGAGTTCTTCCGGGCCAAGCTGACCGAACTGTACCAGCACATCATCGCCAACGCGAGCGACACCGGGGAGCACCTCCGTGACGTCGAGGTGGCGACCGATCCGTCGGACCGGGCGACGCAGGAAGAGGAATACACGCTCGAGCTGCGCACGCGCGACCGCGAACGCAAGCTGCTCAAAAAGGTCGAAAAGGCGCTGCGTATGATCGATGACGGCAGCTTCGGCTGGTGCGAGGAGACCGGCGAGCCAATCGGCATCGCGCGGTTGCTTGCGCGACCGACGGCGACGCTGTCGATCGAAGCGCAGGAGCGGCGCGAGCGGCGGCGGAAGCTCTACGGGGACTGATCCACCGCTCGGCTGTCATTGGTCGCGAATTGAGGTTGTCGCCCAGCCCGGGCGGCATGATGTGTCTGACAAAGGAGTCCGTTTCATGAGTGCCCCCTTCAGCCTGCCCCCGCTGCCCTATGCCGACAATGCGCTCGATCCGCTGATCTCGGCCAATACCATCGGCTTTCACTACGGCAAGCATCACAAGGCGTATCTCGACAATCTCAACAAGCTCGTCGAAGGCAAAGACCTCGCGCAGATGTCGCTCGAAGAGGTGATCCGCGCCTCCGTGGGCAAGCCCGACATGACCGGCGTGTTCAACAACGCCGCGCAGGTCTGGAACCACACGTTCTACTGGAACAGCCTCAAGCCAGGCGGCGGCGGCAAGCCGGGCGGCACGCTCGGCGCCATGATCGATGCGTCCTTCGGTGACTATGACACCTTCCGAAAGGAATTCGCCAATGCGGCGATGACCCAGTTCGGCTCGGGCTGGGCCTGGCTCGTCAAGGATGGCGACAAGCTGGCCGTAACGAAGACGGGCAACGCGGAGCTGCCCATGACGCAAGGCAAAAAGGCGCTCCTGACGATCGACGTTTGGGAGCATGCCTACTACCTCGACTATCAGAACCTGCGCCTCAAGTACGTCGAGACGCTCATCGACAGGTTGATGAATTGGGACTTTGCCGAGAAGAACCTCGCAAGCTGAGTGGTATTTCCGCCGAGCCCGACCCGCAGCGACGCAGGAAGCCCCTCGAGGTCGCCTTCCGCGCCGCCCTTGAAGCCCGCTCATGCGCCACTCGTCGAAGGGGTGGCACTGACGCACTGTTTCCCCGGCGGCGTCACGCTTGCGTTTCCGGACCTCGTGCTCGAGCGCGGCGAGGTGGTGCTTTTGCGCGGACCGAGCGGGGCGGGAAAATCGACGCTGCTCAACCTGCTCGCCGGGGTGCTCGCACCCCGCACGGTGCCGGGCGAGTTCTCCGCTGCGACTTGCAGGGCCCGACTGCGCGTCGGTGAGATCGACCTGCTCAATGCGTCCGCGCGGCAACGTCAGGCACTTCGCCCCGACCGCGTAGGCTGGGTTCCGCAGCGCCCCATCCTTCAGGCCGGGCTTACGCTCCTCGACAACCTGCTCCTGCCGACGCTCTTCAGCACGGTGACGCTGCCTGACGATCTGCACGCCCGTGCCACCCACGCGCTCGATTGCCTCGGGCTCACGCAGGCGATGCGCCAACGCGGCCGCGAAGCCTCGGTCGGTCAGGCGGCGCGGATCAATCTCGCGCGGGCGCTCCTGCTTCGGCCGCCGCTGCTCTTGGCCGACGAACCGACCGCCGCGCTCGATGCGGAGAACGCCGAGCGCGTGGCCGAGGCGATCGCCGAGCACCTCTCGGCTGGGGGCGGCGCCGTGATCGCCACACACGATGCGGCCTGGGCAGCCGTGCTCGAACGTGCCGCGCCCGGTGCGACGCGGATGATCGAGCTCTCCGGCGGAGGCTGATCATGCTGGGTCTGCGACTGCAGCTTCGCCTGCGCCTGATCGGCGCTTTTCTGCGTGAGCGGCCAAGCCACTTCCTGCTCGCGGTCGTGCTGGCTGCCCTCGGCATGGCGTCGGCTACGGCGGTGCTCTGGCTGCGCGACACGCTCGAGACGCACGCCGCCCGGCAGGCCGAAGGTATCGACATCGTCGTCGGGGCCAAGGGCTCGGCGCTTCAGAACGTGCTCGCGGCGGTCTATCACGTCGATGTGCCCAACGGCAACATCCCACTCGCCGAGGTCGAGGCGATTGCCGCACGCCCCGACGTGGCGCGGGCGGTACCGATCGCGCTCGGCGATTCGGTGGGGGGCGCGCGCATCGTCGGTACGACTGCGGAATTTCTTACGCTCTACGAGGCCCGCGCAGCGCTGGGCAGCGACGCGATCGCGCCGATGGGGGCGTTGCTCGGCGCCGAGGTCGCTCGCCGAACCGGACTGCGGGTAGGCGACCATTTCGTCGGTACACACGGTCTGGCCGAGGGCGGCGAAGAGCATGACAGTCATCCCTATCTCGTCACCGGCATCCTCGCCCCGACAGGACGGATCATCGATCAGCTCGTGGTCACTGCGCTCGAGAGTGTCTGGCTCGTGCACGAGGGGCACACGGCTGCGACCGAACCCGAGGTCACCTTCGCGCTCGTCACGGTCAAGGGGCCTGCCGCGATGGCCACCCTGCCGCGGGCGCTCAATGCGCGACCAGCGCTCCAAGCGGCCGTCCCGGCGCTCGAGTCGGCCCGCCTGCTCACCGTCTTCGGCTGGGTGGTCGCCCTCGTACAGGCGTTCGCCTGGACGATGGTGGCTGCCGCGGTCGCGAGCCTCTTCGGCGCGCTCATGCAGGCCGCGGCACGACGCGAGCCCGACTTCGCGATGCTCTCGGCGATCGGTGCACGGCCAATGCGACTTGCACTCCTGCTGCTGGTCGAACTGGCCGTCGTCGTGCTTGCCGCAGCGGCCATTGCACTCGCGATCGTGCTTGGGTTGCCTGCCGTGGCGACCGCCTGGGTCGGTGTCGCGCTTCCCTGGCGCCTTTGGACAGGTGTATGCTGGTTCGGTGTCGTCCTATCCGTGACCGCGCTCGTCGCGCTTCTGGCCGGGCTGCCCGTTGTGATCCGGGCCGGTCGGGTGGACGTGGCGCAACAGCTCACGGGTCATTGATCCTCATCATGCGCTTTCCCCTACGTATTCAAAGCTTCACCATCCTGAGCGCATTGGGTCTCGCCGCCTGCGCGTGGGCAGTCACTCCGGTGCCGCCGTCGGGCGCGCTGCCTGCACCCGGAACATTGCTCCAGCCCTACCAATTTCTTCCCGAGCGGCCGGGCTTCATGTCGTGGAAAACGTTGAGCCAGGTCACGCTCGCCCGCCAGAACAACCGCATGGTGCCCCAGTTCGCACCCGAGATCATTCAGCTCGATGGCAAGACCGTGCGCATGCAGGGTTTCATGATGCCGCTCGACATTGGGGATCGTCAGCGCCGCTTCCTGCTCACTGCCGCGCCGCCGCATTGCGCGTTCTGCCTTCCCGCCGGGCCGGATTCGATGATCGAGGTGCGTGCGAAGGATGCGATTCGTTACACGATCGATGCGGTCGCGCTCTCCGGTCGCATCCAGATATTGCGGGACGACCCGGCCGGGCTTTACTATCGTCTCGTCGACGCCGAGCCGGTTCGGCATTGACGCCACGCCGACACTGAACGACGGCCGGATCACAGGCAGCACGCACGATGGCGTTCCATCTTTTCCAGAAGGACGGAAAGAACAGCAAGCCGGCTGACCGGCGTGCCATGCCCGATGCAGCCAACACGGCCGGCGCAAACGGCCCGTCGACCCGTTCGCTGCGCAGGAGCGGCTCGACCACGTGCACCATCGGTCTCGTGGGGCCGAGCACCAACACGTTCGCCGAAAGCGAGACCTGGAACCCGCAGGTCGGCGTGATCGAAGTCGTCGAGGAATCCTTCTCCAGCCCTTCGCTCGAGAACGCCGCCCTCATGTTCGCGCACGGCAATGCGAGCGCCGCCACCGCGGCGCTGCGCCACGCGATCGATTCGCCCGAAGGCAAGCAGGCGTTCGTCTGGCTTTGCCTGTTCGACTTGCTCGCCCGCGCGGGCGATCGCGCGACCTTCGATGACCTCGCGCTCCGCTACGTCGTGCAGTTCGAACGCTCCGCGCCAGCATGGGACGACATGACCCGGCCCGGCGGGGGCGAGGCCAACGCGGCCGGGCAGCCGGGCGCGAACGCGCCCAAAGGCAGGATCCTGCTGCGCGGGGACCTGACGGACACGCATTCCCCGGCGATCGCCACACTCACCGAGACATCCCGGCGCAAGCCGCCCGATCTGCCGCAACGCCTTGACCTCGACATCGCCGAGTTGCGCTCTGCAAGCGACGTCTGCGGTACGCTCGTGGCCGGTGCGCTGGCCGCCTTGCGGCGCAAGGGCGCGCACATCGTCTTCCGGGGGCTCCATCCGGCGGTCAACCGGCTCGCGCAGCATGTGGAGGAGCACAAGGCCACGTGCCCGCGCGGCGTGTGGTATCTGACACTCGAACTCATGCAGTGGGCGGATCGGCAGAATGCCTTCGAAGACTTGGCGGTCGAGTTTGCCGTGACCTTCGGTCTCTCGCCGCCTTCTTGGGAAGCGCTCTCTGCGGCCCAGCGTGCAGTGATCGCGGCGACGCCGGAGACCCCCGAGGACGCATCGACCGATGCTGCATCCGGCGACGAATGGATCCGGTTCCTGGGCGAACTGCGCGGTGCGAATGACGTGAGTCTGCGGCTGATCGATCCGAGTAAGGTAGAAACCAATCCGGTGATGATCGACATGTCGCGGGTTCAGCGCGTGGACTTCGTCTGCGCCGGTGCGCTCGCCAATGCGGTGCGGCGACTCATGGCGCAGGCGATCGACGTGAAGCTCGTCAATGTCTCGCCGATCATTCAGGCGCTTCTGCAACTCACGGGAACACCGGCGCACTTGTTCACGCGCGTCAATCCCAAACGCTGACGGCGAATTCCGATGAACGGATTCCACGGCACCACGATCGTGGCGGTGCGGCGCGGCAACGCGGTCGCCCTGGGCGGTGATGGCCAGGTCACGCTCGGCAACCAGATCATCAAGGCCACCGCGCGCAAGGTGCGACGGCTGCACGAAGGCCGCGTGCTCGCGGGCTTTGCCGGCGCAACGGCGGATGCCTTCACGCTCTTCGAACGCTTCGAGGCCAAGCTCGACAAGCATCAGGGCCAGCTCACGCGCGCCGCGGTGGAACTCGCCAAGGACTGGCGGCAGGATCGCATGCTGCGCCGGCTCGAGGCGATGCTCGCCGTGGCCGATGCCACGGCCTCGCTCGTGATCACCGGCAACGGCGACGTGCTCGAGCCGGAGCACGGCATCGTCGCCATCGGCTCCGGCGGCGGCTTTGCGCTGGCGGCGGCGCGAGCCCTCGCCTCGCACACGGCCCTCTCCGCGCGAGAGATCGTGGCGGAGTCTCTCAAAGTGGCAGGGGAGATCTGTATCTACACGAACCAGCAGCACACGATCGAGGAGCTCAGTTGGTAAACGCGGGGTTTTCCTCGACCGCATCGGCGTGGCCGACACGGCCGGCGGACGTGGCCATCGTCGGCGGCGGCCCGGTCGGCTGGGCCTTCGCGCTTGCGAGCCGGCACGCCCTCGGTGCCGAGGCCCGCATCATCGTCTGTGACCCGCAGCGGCCGCAGGCACCAGCTGATCAGGCCCCCTTGGGCGCGCGGGTCTATCTCGTCGCCGAGGGGCATCTGCGCTGGCTCGCGGCCTCCGGCGTGTGTCTGCCTTCGACCCGGAGTGCCGAGGTCTCACGCATCGAAGTGCTCGCGACCGACGGACGCGCACAGCTCATGATCGATGCGTCGGATGCGGCTGCCGAGCGCCTGGGCCTCACGATCGAGCATGATGCGTTGACCGCCGCAATCGCGAGTCACGCGCGGACGCTTGGCGTGACCCAGCACGCGGTTCGGGTCGAGGCGCTCACGATGCTCGATGGCGTGCGCTGGGTCGAGACAGCGGACGGCGCGCTCGAGGCGGCGCGACTCGTGGTGCTGGCCGATGGTCGGCACGGCGCGCTCGCCAAACGCGCGGGCTTCGAACGGCTCGAGCGCGACTATGGGCAGGTGGGCGTGGTCGCGCATTTCCGGCTCGGTCGCCGGGACGGGGGCGCGGCGCGGCAGTGGTTTCTGCCCGATGGCTCGATCCTCGCGCTTCTGCCCCTGGCCGACCCGCAAGCGCCGCAGGATGGCTCGCCGGGCAACTCCTGCGTGT
Source organism: uncultured Burkholderiales bacterium (assembly GCA_937944385.1). Taxonomy (GTDB): domain Bacteria; phylum Pseudomonadota; class Gammaproteobacteria; order Burkholderiales; family Casimicrobiaceae; genus Casimicrobium. The sequence goes on from CALDYQ010000047.1 coordinate 120,442, forward strand.
CCTTGGTCTGGTCATGCGCAACCGAGCGGGGCGAGGCGCTTCTTGCTCTGGGGCCAAAGGCGCTCACCGAGGCTGTACGAGAGGTGGCTGGTCGCGCCGTCGGTCTCGCCGAGTGCATCTCGGCGCCTGTTGCATTTCCGCTCACGCTCGCCCGCGTGGCGGATCCGGTCGGTGAACGCCTCCTGCTTGCCGGAGATGCCGCGCACGCGGTGCATCCGCTCGCTGGACAGGGCGTGAACCTCGGTCTGGCCGATGCGCGCGTGTGGCAGGCAGTGCTCGCTGAAGCGCGCGCGGTGGGATGTGATGCCGGGCACGCCTTGCTCTTGTCGCGCCACCGGCGTCGTCGGCAGGGCCCGGTGCTCGCGATGCAGGCCACGATCGACGGTCTGTGGCGTCTCTACAATCGGGCGCCAGCCCCGCTTGCAGAGCTTTCGGGGCGTGCAATGCGCGCCCTGTCGTCCCTGCCCGCATTTCGTCATCGACTGGCTGGCGCGGCAGTCCAGATTGCCGTGTAGTTGCCGCGCTCATCGAGGAATTCGTCCATGCTTCGCCCCGCTCACTTTCTCCTGCCCTTTGCCGCGGCCGTCGTGCTGGCCAGTACGGCCTGCGAGGCGCAGCAGCCCGCCCGCAGCGCGGCTCAACGACCCGCCGCCCAGGCTGCGGCTGCGCCAGTGTCCTCCGGCGAGCTGGCCGCGATCGAGAAGGCACTGACCGAGCGCTTTCGCGGCGCACCGGTCAAGGGCTTGCGCGCATCGGTTTTTCCCGGTGTGTATGAGGCGATGATTGGCGACGACCTCATCTACTTCGATGCCAAAGTCAATCACTTCATCGTCGGCAATCTCGTCGAGGCCGCCACGATGAAGAACCTGACCGAAGAGCGGGCGGCCGAGCTGAAGGCGATCGACGTCAAGCAGCTGCCGCTCGACGATGCGATCAAGTTCGTACGCGGCAATGGCGAGCGGGTCATGTACCTCTTTTCGGATGTCGACTGCCCGTTCTGCACCCGGCTCGAAACCACGTTGCAGGACATCGACAACATCACGGTCTACATCTTCATGTACCCGATCGACAGCCTGCATCCGGCTGCGCGGGCAAAGCAAAAGGCCATCTGGTGCGCCAAAGATCGCCTGGCCGCCTGGCAAGACGCCGTGCTGCGGCGCAAGTTCGACCCGAACGCGAAGGGCGATTGCGACAACCCGGTCGACCGCACGGTGGAGCTCGGCCAGAAGCTCGGTGTCCGCGCCACGCCGACCTTCTTCCTCGCCGATGGCCGCATGGTGGCCGGAGCGCTGCCGAAGGACCGGATCGAAGCCGCCTTGAACGCCGCTCAGGCCAAGGTTCGACAACCCGCCGGCGCATCCACGAAGTGACGGCGTGAATTCGTCGCGCGACACGTCTTTTCCCGAAAGGAGACTGCCATGGCCCTGATGGACTTCATCCGCAAGGAACTGATCGAGATCATCGAGTGGACCGATGACTCACGCGACACGCTCGCCTACCGCTGGCCGGATCAGGACAAGCAGATCAAGAACAACGCGCAGCTGATCGTGCGCGAAAGCCAGGTCGCCCAGTTCGTCTATCTCGGGCAGTACGCCGATACGCTCGGCCCGGGCAAGCACACGCTCAAGACCGACAACATCCCGATCCTCTCCACGCTGCTCGGCTGGAAGTACGGCTTCGAGACCCCGTTCAAGGCGGATGTCTACTACGTCGTCACCCGCGTCTTCCCCGGCAACAAGTGGGGCACGGCCAATCCGATCATGCTGCGTGACCCGGACTTCGGCGTCGTGCGGGTCCGGGCCTACGGCCAGTACGACTTCAAGATCGTCAATCCGCCGCTCTTCCTGAAGGAAGTCGCCGGCACCGATCACCACTTCCGTCTCGACGAGTTCATCGACGTCATGCGCTCGAAGATCGTCACTGTCTTCACCGAGGCGATCGCCAACGCCAAGGTGCCGGTGCTCGACGTGGCGGGCCGCTACAGCGAGATCGGCAACGCGCTCCTGCCCGGCATCAACCCGGTCACCACGTCCAAGTACGGCATCGAGATCACCTCGTTCAACATCGAGAACGTCTCCCTGCCGCCCGAGGTCGAGCAGGCCATCGACAAGCGCGGGGCGATGACCACGATCGGCGACATGGGCGAGTACATCCGCTACAACATGGCGAATGCCGTGGGCGAGGGCAAGGCCGGCACGATGGGCTTTGGTGCCGAGTTCGCTGCGGCCATGGCGCTCGGCCAGCAGATGATCAACCAGCCCGGCGGGGCCGTGGGCGCGAATCCTGCAGCGCCGAAGGGCATGGTGCCCGGCGCGATGGGCGTCACGGCGGCTGCACAGGCCGCAGCACCCGCCGCCGCAGCCGCTGCCGCGCCGGTCGACCTCATGAATCCTGCGCAGGTGGCGCAGATGCTGGGCGTGGGTGAGGCCGATGTGCTCGCCGAGTTGGAGGCCGGCAACTTGAAGGGCCGCAAGATCGGCACCCAGTGGCGGGTGACGCGTGAAGCCGTGGATGCCTTCCTGAAAGGCTGATTCCCGCCGCTCGCCATGCCCGCCCCTGGCACGCCCGGCAGCGCCACGCACGGCGCCGCCACCGCGCCCGAGAAGGCTGCGCGCAGCAAGTACAGCTGTGTCGCCTGCGGGGGCGAGGCCATCTGGAACCCCGGCAAGCAGAAACTCGTCTGTGCATTCTGCGGCACCGAGGCACCGATGCCGCTTCACGAGGCGGCACCGCCCGGGCTGCAGTCGACCGACATCGTCGAGCACGACCTCGCTGCGGCGCTGCGCAACATGCAGGGGGAAAAGCGCGGCTGGGCGCGCACGTCACGCATGATCCAGTGTCGGCAGTGCCGCGCGATCAGCGTGTTCTCGGCGGAGAAGCAGGCGCAGCGCTGCGACTTCTGCGGCTCGGCCTCGGTGGTCGATTACGACAGCGACGAGGACGTGATCCGGCCCGAGGCCGTGCTGCCGATCCAGATCGCCGAACCCCGCGCGCGAGAGATCATCCGCGCCTGGTACGGCAAGCTCTGGTGGGCGCCCAACGCCCTCAAGAAGCGCGCACTCACCGATACGGCCAAGGGCGTCTATCTCCCCTACTGGACTTTCGACGCCTTCGTCAATGCGCGCTGGCAGGCCGAGGCCGGCTACTACTACACCGAGACAGAGACTTATTGGGACCGCGGGCAGATGAAGAGCCGGCCGGTGCAGCGCATCCGCTGGCAATACGCGCAGGGACAGTTGAACCACTTCTTCGACGACACCCTCGTCTGCGGCTCGAAGGGCGTTCATGCGGGGCTCCTGCGCTCGATCGAGCCCTTTCCGACGACCGAGCGCGGGGTCGGCGCCCTCCGGCCGTATGACCCGGCTTACGTCGCTGGCTGGACCGTCGAGCGCTACCAGATCGACTTGATCCAGGCGGCGAAACTCTCGCGTGAACGCATGCTGGCCGACACCCGGGTGCTCTGCGCGCAGCAGGTGCCGGGCGACACCCATCGCAACCTGCAGGTCGAGGCCACGTTCTCCCGACAGACCTTCAAGCACATCCTGGCACCCGTCTGGCTCATGAGCTACGTCTACAACGGACGTGACTTTCAGGTCATCATCAACGCGGTGACCGGCAAGATCGACGGCGAGTATCCGAAGAGCTGGGTCAAGATCACATTGGCGACCCTCGGTGCCATCGTGCTCGCATTCATTCTGCTTGCCATCATGGGACGATGACGCCGGCGCTGGCATCCTGCGCCGTCGACTTGCCCGGGCGTTTTCTCGATCATCCAATCTTCGCGCCCTATCGCAGCGCTTGGCCGCCGGAGGCCACCGGCTCGCCGCGACTCGTACCGGCGCCCCGGGGGAGCCCGGGCGCGCTCGCCTTCGAGCGGGCAATCGTCGAGCGGGATGAACTGCACGTGCGGCCGGGCAACCTGCACGATGCTTTGAATGCCGTCGTATGGCGCACCTTTCCGGCCGCCAAGCGTGCGATCAGTGCGTGGCACGTCGATCTCGGTCACGACCCGAAGTCGCCCAGCGGGCGGCCGCGCGGACGCGATGTGCTCACGCTCTTCGACGAGGCGGGGCTCCTGCTCGTCTCGCCCGAAGCCGAGGCGCTCGCCGCGGCGAACGCGCGGCACGACTGGCATGCGCTCTTCGTCGTCGGCCGGGCGCGCTGGCACGCCACGATCCGGCCGATCGTCTTTGGCCATGGTGCGCTCGAGCAGATGGCAAAGAGCTTCGCTCGACACGACGCCCCCTTGATCCAGCGCGACCTCACGCTCAAGGCGCTCTGGCTCGACGGTGAGCCGGCTGCGCCGCTTGCCGACATCGACAGCGCGCTCGCTCGATCGATCCGGGCTGGAACAGCCCTCTACGCGGAGGAGCGCCGTCTACCCCTGCCCGTGATCGGCGTGCCCGGATGGTTTGCTGAGAGCGAGGATGCTGCGCTGTATGACGATCGTGCGGTCTTTCGCCCGGCGCGTTCGATCAGGCGGTCAGCACTGTGTGCAGCATCTTGAAGGCGAGCAGGTAGAGCAGGATCGCGAAGATGCGCTTGAGCGTCGCTACGG
>CALDYQ010000048.1 GCA_937944385.1 uncultured Burkholderiales bacterium
GTAGCCCGCGCCGCCGGTCAGGGCGCGGAACCAGGGTCCGCCGAGGAACCAAGCCACACCCGGCCCGTGACATTCGAGCGCGCCCTCATGCCAGCGCATCCGCCCGCGCCAGAGCGCAAGCGGCACGAGCGGCAGGGCGCACAGAGACAGCGGCAGAACCCAGAGCACGGCCAGAAGGCGCCAAACCGAGAGGCGAGCGAAGCGTGCGGCGGAGTTGCAGCGGTTCAATGCGGGGCATCCGTTTGCGCGGCCAGGTCCTCGGGTGTGTCGACATCGGCGAGGATGCCCGAGTCATCAACAGCGATCCGCGCCTGATGTGCCGCGCGCAGCGCTCCCCACAGGTCGCGTGCCCCGTGCTCACCGCGCAGGGTCGTGAGTTCTGGCCAGAGCGCACGCCGAAAGAACACCGGGTGCCCCGGCTGATCGTGGTAGGTCGGGCGCAGGGCGAGAACCTTGGCGGGTGCGTCGGCGGCGTGTTTGAGGAGGGCTGCGACGGTCATTGCGGACAGGTGGGGGAGATCACCCAGCGAGATCGCGAGCCATTCGGCTTGGCTGTACCGGCGCGAGATCTCGCACGCACCGAAAGCGAGGCTTTCGCCTAGGCCTGGGCTGGGCACGCCCAGCATGAGGATTTCAGCGCCCGTGAGCGGGTTTGAGCGCTCGCGCGCGGCAAGGTATGCGGCGCGCGACTGCGTCATGACGACGAGCGTGGGCAGGGCGAGCGATGTGAAAGGCGCCAGCGCGCCTTCGAGGACCGACCGGCCGTCGGCGAGGGGGGCGAGCAGCTTGTCGTCGCCGGTCGCGGCGGCGAACCTCCGTCCGTGTCCGGCGGCCAGCACGAGCGCGACGATGCGCGCTCCAGCCCCTGCGGCGTCTGCGCTCACGTCTTGGGGAGCGTCACGCCCCTCTGGCCTTGGTACTTTCCGCCGCGGTCACGGTAGGAGGTCTCGCAGACTTCGTCGCTCTCGAAGAAGAGCACCTGCGCGCAGCCCTCGCCCGCGTAGATTTTTGCGGGCAGCGGGGTGGTGTTGGAGAACTCGAGCGTCACGTAGCCTTCCCACTCGGGCTCGAAGGGGGTGACGTTCACGATGATGCCGCAGCGGGCGTAGGTGCTCTTGCCGACGCAGATCGTGAGCACGTTGCGCGGGATGCGGAAGTATTCGACCGTTCTTGCGAGCGCGAACGAGTTGGGCGGGATGATGCAGACCTCGCCCTTGAAGTCCACGAACGACTTCTCGTCGAACGCTTTCGGATCGACGATCGTGGAGTTGATGTTGGTGAAGATCTTGAATTCGTCCGCGCAGCGGATGTCGTAGCCATAGCTCGAGGTGCCGTAAGAGACGATCTTGTGGCCATCCATGTGGCGAACCTGATCCGCCACGAAGGGCTCGATCATTCGGTGGGATTCAGCCATACGGCGAATCCAGCGGTCGGATTTGATGGACATGGCGACGGAAAAAATGGCGAGGCAAGGTCTCGGGCTATTCTAGGAAGCGGAGGAATCACTGTTTTCGATGACCGAAATCACGCTGGGCGCCGAGTCGTTCTTTGCGCTTGCCGAACGCGCGCTCTGGTGGCCGCGCACGCGAACGCTGTTCGTTGCGGATGTCCATCTCGGCAAGGCGGAAAGCCTGCGCGCCACGGGCCGAGCACTGCCGATCGGCGCGAACGAGACCGACCTCGATCGCATCAGCAGGTTGCTCGGGGCGCATGCGGCAGCGCGGTTCGTGATTCTCGGCGACTGGGTGCACGGTCCGACGAGTTTGACGGCGCAGTTGGATCGCGCGCTCCAGCGGTTTCGCGAAGCGCACGCGAGTGTGGAGTGTGTCCTCGTGCTCGGCAACCACGATCGGCAGGCCCGCGCCGAGGGCGAGCGCTGGGGCTTTCGTGTTTGCGCCGAGGGGGGCATGCTCGACGGCATCGCCTGCTGGCACGAGCCACCGTCCGGGCGTGTGGCCGGGCCCAGTCTCAGCGGGCATCTGCATCCGGCGGTTGCGTTGCATGGACGCAACGAGCGGTTGACGCTGCCCTGCTTCTGGCGGCGCGGGCCATCGCTCGTGCTGCCCGCGTTCGGGGCGCTGACGGGAACGTTTCAGATCGATCCCGCTCCGGACGATGAAGTCATTCTGGTGGTGGGACGGAAGCTCGTGCGATACGTCGCTGCATCGCGCCGGCTGGGCTGAATCGCACTGCCGCCGGAGCGTCTGGCTCGTTGGTCGTTTCGACCGTCCTGTGGGCAACCCTGTGCGCAGAAGCGTGAAAACCCGTGAAGGGACTGAGGATGCATTGGGGGCGGCATCCTGCCGCGCACGCGAATGCACCACCGGATGCGGCTTTGCGGCCGGCTCCCTGTGCGGCAGTCCCGCTGCAGACCCGTCTCTGCGCGAAAACCCCAACATCTTGTGTCGACGACAGCGCTTGACCACAAGATATTGTTGCTCTTATCCTACAATCTGTCTTTGACATGAAGCGCTGAAAACGCTGGCAGGCCGTGTCCGTCAGGGCAAGTCTTTGATAGGGCGGCGCAGCGTGGCGCGAGTGGGGGAGCGGCAAGTGGCAAGGGACTCGGGGAGCGATCGCAAGCGGTCGTCGCGCAGTCGTCCCGGTGGCTCCGCTCCCTCGTTCTCGCTGGTTCACGCCCGTTCATACGCGTTCAATTCGAAGGTCGAAATGGGGGCGGCTTCATCAGGGGCGGCTTCATGTTCAGCCATCCAACGCGACACCGACCGGATGCGGGGCCCGTGGCCACGGCCGAATCCGTGACGCGTCAACGCTTTTCGTCATGACGATGCGGTGGGTTGGCCATGCCTTGCGCGATTGGCGCGATTGGCGCGATTGGCACGATTGGGGGGGCGATTGGGTGTTCCCCGCGCGCTCAGGCAGCTGCCCGCAGGTGTTCATGCAGTAACACACACGATTCAGGAGTCCATTCGATGCTCGAGTCCACGCCCGTAGTCGCACAGCTTTCGGGAGCCCAAGGTGCTGTCCCCCGCGGTGGCTTGGGGGAACACGCTTCATCCGGGGTTGGAGCGGCCTCGGGCAGCGCCGATGTTCTCTCACGCTACAAGACGATCCGCCGCAACGGCTCGGTCGTGGCGTTCGAGCCGCACAAGATCACAGTGGCGATGACCAAGGCCTATCTGGCGACCCACGGCGCGCAGAGCGCCGCCTCGGCACGCGTACGAGAGATCACCCAGTCGTTGACCGACGTGGTGATCCAGGCACTCATTCGGCGTAAGCCCGAGGGTGGTGCGATTCATATCGAGGAGATCCAGGATCAGGTGGAACTGGCCCTGATGCGCGCAGGCGAGCATGAGGTGGCCCGCGCCTACGTGCTCTACCGCGAGCGCCGCGCTCAGGAACGTGCAGCACAGGCCAAGTCGCGCGAGGCCGATCAGGAGTCGATTCTCCATGTGGTCGAGGACGGCGTGAGGAAGCCGCTCGACCTCTTGCGGCTGCGCGAGCTGATCAAGGCCTCTTGCGCCGGGCTCGATGGGGCTGCGGATGCCGACCTGATTCTCAAGGCCACGCTCAAGGACCTCTATGACGGTGTCTCGGCCAACGAGGTACGCAAGTGCGTGATCCTTGCGGCGCGCCAGTACATCGAGAAAGACCCGGCCTACAGCTTCGTGACTGCGCGGCTCCTGCTCGACGCGATCCGGCACGAGGTGCTCGGCGTCGAGGCCTCGCACGCCGACATGGCCACACAGTACGCAGAGTATTTTCCGGGCTTCATCAAACACGGCATCAAGATCGGGCTGCTCAACCCCGAGCTCGCCCACTTCGATCTCGAGCGTCTCGGTGCGGCGATCAACCATGATCGCGACCTCAAGTTTGGTTTCCTCGGCCTGCAAACGCTCTACGATCGGTACTTCTTGATCGATCGGGCAACCCGGCCGGGCGAGCGTGACCGGCGTTTCGAGCTGCCGCAGGCGTTCTTCATGCGGGTCGCGATGGGGCTTGCGCTGAACGAGGCCGATCGCGAGTCCCGTGCGATCGAGTTCTACGAGCTTCTGTCGTCCTTCGATTTCATGAGCTCGACTCCGACGCTGTTCAACTCGGGTACGCACCGGTCGCAGCTCTCCTCGTGCTATCTCACGACGGTGGCCGACGATCTGGAAGGTATCTACGAGGCGATCAAGGAGAACGCGCTGCTCTCCAAGTTCGCCGGTGGCCTGGGCAACGACTGGACGCCGGTGCGGGCCATGGGCTCGCACATCAAGGGCACGAACGGTGAATCCCAGGGGGTGGTGCCGTTCCTCAAGGTGGTCAACGACACCGCTGTCGCAGTCAACCAAGGCGGAAAGCGCAAAGGGGCGGTCTGCACCTACCTCGAGACCTGGCATCTCGACATCGAGGAATTCCTCGAACTGCGCAAAAACACCGGGGACGACCGTCGCCGCACGCACGACATGAACACTGCGAACTGGATTCCCGACTTGTTCATGAAGCGCGTGATGGAGAACGGCACCTGGACGCTCTTCTCGCCTTCCGACGTGCCCGATCTGCACGATCTCTATGGCAAAAAATTCGAGGCTCGCTATGTCGAGTACGAGCAAAAGGCGGCACGCGGAGAATTGAAGCTCTTCAAGACCGTGCAGGCCACGGCGCTTTGGCGCAAGATGCTCACGATGCTCTTCGAGACCGGGCATCCGTGGATCACCTTCAAGGATCCATGCAACATCCGCTCGCCCCAGCAGCACGTGGGCGTCGTGCACAGCTCAAACCTGTGTACCGAGATCACGCTCAATACGAGCGACACCGAGATCGCCGTCTGCAATCTTGGCTCTGTCAATCTCGTCAACCACATGGTCAAGCGGGGTGACCGCTTCGAGCTCGATCATGACAAGCTCAAGAAGACCGTGCGCACGGCCATGCGCATGCTCGACAACGTCATCGACATCAATTACTACGCCGTCAAGAAAGCGCGGACCTCAAATCTGAAGCATCGGCCAGTCGGCTTAGGCATCATGGGCTTTCAGGACGCGCTGCACATGCTCCGTGTGCCCTATGCCTCACAAGAAGCGATCGAGTTTGCCGACCGCTCGATGGAGGCCATCTGCTACTACGCCTACTGGGCTTCGACCGAACTCGCCGAGGAGCGCGGGCGCTACAGCACGTTCAAGGGCTCGCTCTGGGATCAGGGCATCCTGCCGCAGGATACGCTGCGTCTTCTGACCGAGGAGCGTGGCGGGCACGTCGAGGTGGATCTATCCGAAACCATGGACTGGGCCGCGCTGCGTGAACGTATCCGTCAGCATGGCATGCGCAACTCCAACTGTGTCGCGATCGCGCCCACCGCGACGATCTCGAATATCGTCGGTGTGGCCGCATCGATCGAGCCGAACTACGAAAACCTGTTCGTCAAGTCCAATCTCTCGGGTGAGTTCACCGTCATCAACGAGCACCTGGTCGACGACCTGAAGGCGCGCGGACTTTGGGACGAGGTCATGATTTCCGACCTCAAGTACTTCGACGGCGCGCTCGGCAAGATCGACCGCATTCCGGATGACCTCAAGGCGATCTATGCGACCGCCTTCGAGATGGATCCGATCTGGCTCGTCGAGGCGGCCGCCCGGCGACAGAAGTGGATCGATCAGGCCCAGTCGCTCAACATCTACATGGCCGGCGCCTCGGGTAAGAAGCTCGACGAGCTCTACAAACTGGCGTGGAAGCGCGGCCTGAAGACGACCTACTACCTGCGCACGCTCGCGGCGACGAGTGCCGAGAAGTCGACCGGCAAGGGAGGTGAGTTGAATGCAGTGCCGAGCGCGGGCGGCGCGGCGGGCGCGGGTGCATCAGCGCTTCGAATCGTCCCCGGCGGCACGGGTCATGCCGCGACCAGCGCAACCGCGATGGCTTCGGGCGCGGCTCTGGCGTCGGGCGAGTTGCCTGCGACCGACATCAAGTTCTGCGCGATCGACGATCCGGGCTGCGAGGCCTGTCAGTGAGCCGCAGCTCGGTGAAGAAGAGTTATCTGAGTCCGAGCCCGGTCATCGACGCTACGTATAGTCGGGCTTCCGTTCAACCTCCAACCCATCTATCGAGGGTGAGTCAACATGGGTCTGTTTAGTTTCATCAAGGAAGCCGGAGAAAAGCTCTTCGGCAGCAAGAAGGCCGAGGAAGCCGCGGCTGCAGCACGTGCCCAGGCGAGCGCTGATGCCCAGGCTGCGCTCGAGGCCGCCAACCGTCAGGCGGGTGACGCCATCCAGGTCTACATCGAGCAACAGGGTCTCGCGATCACTGGCCTGACGGTCACGTTCGATGCCACGACATCCACCGTCTCGATTTTCGGGGTGGCCAAGGATCAGGCCACCAAGGAAAAGGCGCTACTCTGTGCCGGGAATGTCGAAGGTGTGGCTTCGGTCAACGATCACATGTCGGTCGACCAGTCCGAGCCGGAGGCGCAGTATCACGACGTGGTGCGTGGCGACACGCTCTGGGCCATCGCGAAGAAGTTCTACGGCGATGGCAACAAGTATCCGGCCATCTTCGAGGCGAACAAGCCCATGCTGTCGCACCCCGACAAGATCTACCCGGGCCAGAAGCTGCGCATTCCGCCGCTCTGATCAGGCTCGACCTCTTGCGCGTCTGCTCCCAATGGCGGGGCGCGTGAGAGGGCTGCGGTCAGCGTGCTCGTGCTGGATCACCCCCGGTAACCCCCGCGAGCCGATGACCGCAGCAGACAGTTCATGTGTCGGTTGCGTTCTCGCGACAGGCACCGCCGGAGCGAACGGCGCGAGCGTCTGCCGCACCTGGGGCAGCGGCCAGCACTGTTCGCGCGATGCTGGCGCTGCATTTCGCACAAGACACGGTCTCATGCTGACGAGTGTGTGTGCCTGACGCGAAAGGAGGTGATCCTGTGGCAACCAAAGAGCACAAGTGGGAGTTCTACCAAGACAAGGCTGGCAAGCACCGCTGGCGCCGGATTGCGTCGAACGGCAACATCATCGGTGCCTCATCACAGGGCTATGTGACACCGAAGGATTGCAAGGAAAACGCACGCCTGAACGGTTACACCGGCGCATAGCAGGTCGACGGACGGATTTGCGGTGGGAGTGCAGCGTGTCACAGGCAATGAATCACGCTGCAGGCTGAGCCGCGATATTGACCGTCGCCACGGGTACCCACCCGCGCGAAACTCGAACCCTCCTCCGATCCGGCTCGGCATGAGCTGAAGCCGGGGATGAGCGATGCGAAGGCGACTTCGGCATCGATCTCGGGAGGCGGGGCTTTTCAGGGCTGATCGGAGCGAAGCGTTCGGTCGGCCACGAAAAGCCGAAGCCTAGGCCGAATTGATGGTCCATTGAATGTCCTGCATACACCGGAGCTTGCGTGTCTGAATTCCTCGAAACCCAGCCCCTGCTGGTCGGTGCGCGCCACATGGGCGACTACCAGCTCTGGCTCGAGTTCAGTGATGGTCGACACGGCGTGGTCGATCTGTCGGATGATCTCTGGGGCGACGATCTGGCGCCCTTACGCGACCCGGCCACGTTCGCCGAGCTGCAACTGAACGAAGGACTCGCGACCTTGTCTTGGGATCGGGGAGGGGTCGACATCTCACCCACCTATCTCTATGGCAAGCTCGAGACGGTGCAATGAAGGACGGTATGACGAAGGACCGAGCAATGATGACCTAGGACGTGGCACATGCCCCGGGATCGCTCTCAAGCCCACACCCTCACCCAACAACAACAGGATGTAGAAGACATGCTCAGTTTCGATGACGAAGAAGTCACCAGTGCACCAGCCACGGCGCCGGCAACGGCTGCTGCTGCACCCGGCCCGGCCCATGTTGCGGGCTACCGTGCGCAGATGCATGAGCAGCCTGCGCCTGCGTCGGAGGAGCGCATGTCCAAGGTCGGCAATCCTGAGTTCGACCAGCGCTGGCGTCGCGTGCGTGCGGAGGACAAGCGCGTCATAAATGGTGGCGCCGACGTCAATCAGCTCGTGCCGTTCAAGTACACCTGGGCGTGGGACAAGTATCTCGGCGGCTGCGCCAACCACTGGATGCCGCAGGAGATCAACATGCAGCGCGACATCGAGCTCTGGAAGCGTCCCGATGGACTGACCGAGGACGAGCGGCTGATCGTCAAGCGCAACTTGGGCTTCTTCGTGACTGCTGACAGTCTGGCGGCCAACAACATCGTGCTCGGCACCTACCGCCACATCACCGCACCGGAGTGCCGACAGTATCTGCTCCGGCAGGCGTTCGAGGAGGCAATCCACACGCACGCCTACCAGTACATCGTCCAGTCCCTTGGGCTCGACGAGGCGGAGATCTTCAACGCCTATCACGAGATCAAGTGCATTCGGGACAAGGACGAGTTCTTGATCCCGTTCATCGATGTGCTGACCAACCCGAACTTCCGCACGGGCACCTTCGAGACCGATCAGGCGCTCCTGAAGAGCCTGATTGTCTTCGCCTGCATCATGGAGGGGCTGTTCTTCTACGTCGGCTTCGTGCAGATCCTCGCGCTCGGACGGCAGAACAAGATGACCGGTGCGGCCGAGCAGTATCAGTACATCCTGCGGGATGAGTCGATGCACTGCAACTTCGGTATCGACCTCGTCAACACGATCAAGCTCGAGAACCCGCATCTGTGGACCGAGTCCTTCAAGGAGGAACTGCGCGGCCTGTTCAAGCGGGGCGTCGAGCTCGAATACGCCTATGCCGAGGACACGATGCCTCGCGGCGTGCTCGGCCTGAATGCGCCGATGTTCAAGGAGTACCTGCGCTTCATCGCAAACCGCCGCTGCCAGCAGATCGGCCTCGATCCGCTCTTCGAAAGGGCCGAGAACCCCTTCCCGTGGATGAGCGAAGTGATGGACCTCAAGAAGGAAAAGAACTTCTTCGAGACCCGCGTGATCGAGTATCAGACGGGCGGGGCGTTGAGCTGGGATTGACGCGCCACGAGACGGGAGATGCGCGACCGAACGAAAGGTCAATCGAGCAGGGGCTGTTCGCTGCTCACTGCCGTTGCCGAGCGTATGATGGCACACGGCCCCTTCGTTGCGAATCACCGTCTCGCGGCCAACCTGGCCTGACGCGATACGTTCTCTCGCCGTGATACGGCGCGATTCAGGCGCATGTTTCTGCTCGCCAGGTCGAGGCGGCTCACCAGCGTTTCCGGCGCGTCTAGAGCGCAGATCGAAGGGGTCAAGCCGCTGGCTCGAAACCCTAGCCGTTGCCGATCTTCTCGATCACTCCGACTGCGGGGCACTGGAAGTCAACGCCGCCCGCGAACCCGCAACAGTTGAGTTGCCTTCCTGGTCAGGCCACCGGCACGACGCCGTGCTCTGGCGGATTGACCGCCTCGTCGGTTGCGGGTTTCACCTGTTGGCGACTCTTCGCGAGCTGCTCGCGCAGCCAGACCACGAGGGGTTGCCAGGCATCCAGTTGCTGCTCTGTTCGTGCGCGGGGCAGGTCGTAGATGGAGAAACCGTCGCGTGCGCACTGGGGATAGACGACGCTGTCGGGCACGAACATGACCACCGGCAGACCGCTGCGCTGGAAGAAGCTGGCCAGCTCCTGCGCCATGCGCGTGCGACTGTCGGTTCGGCTCCCCACGAGGCCAATGGATACCCGGCCCGATTGGACGTTCGGATCCTGATGGAGCTTGAGCAGAAACTTGGCTGTGGCCTCGATATCGAACACCGAAGGATTGACGGGGACCAGCACGACATTGGAACGCGAAAGCAAGTAGGTGCGATCCGGCCGACGCAGACGTGCGTGCGTGTCGATCACCATCCACTGTGGTGAGAAAGCACGCAACTCGGATAGATCTGTGTCTTCTGTCAAGGACATGATCTTCGGCAAAGCCTCGGGGCGTCGCGCGAGCCAGTTCGTGGCCGACTGCTGCTTGTCGAGGTCCATGATCACCACACGCTGCTTGAGTGCGGCGAGCATGCCGGCCAGATTCGTCGTCAGGGTGGATTTGCCCGCCCCCCCTTTGGGATTGGCGACAAGGATCGTGAACATCGGGAACCTACTTTCTGGCGCTCGCGAGTGACTGCAGCCAATCGACAACTGGCGGCCAGTCCTCCCAGAGCTCCTCACCGCGCGAGCGCGGCAGATCAAACACCGATAACCCCGCGCGCGCCGCATGAACATAGGCTTGCGCGTCCCGGATGTGGGTCAACACATCGAGCGACAGAGGTGCGAGGAATTCATCGAGATCGCTGGCCGCCACAGTACGCCCATCGACCCTGGAGCCGATCAGCGCCACGGGGCGTCGCCCTTCGCGCACTGGCTTCAGGCGCTCGAGTTCGGCCAGCAGATCCGCGGTCGCCTCGAAATCGAAGCTCGAAGGCGCCACGGGCACCAGAATCGCGTCGGCCTGCCGCACGCGCTCTGTCAGGGCGTCACCATGCAATCCGGCGGGCGAATCGATGACCAACCACTGAATCCCCGCCGCGCGCAGCGTCTTGGTATCGGCCCCAAGCTCTGCCGCGACGATCTGCGGAAAGCCCTGCGGGCGCCGGGCGAGCCAGCGCGCGGCAGACTGCTGTCGATCGAGATCGAGCAACGCCACCCGTTGACGCTTGCCGGCCAGACAAGCGGCCAGATTGGTCGCGATCGTGGTCTTGCCGGCACCGCCTTTGGACGTCGCGATGAGGATGGTGAACATGGAGACTCAGAGTCGCTGGCTCAGGCCAAAAAAGTATAGGGCAGCGGTCCGGCCGACCAACATCCAGCCTCCTGCGGATTGAGTACGGCGGATCCCTGCCCGAGTCCTCAGCGTGCCCCGGCCCAGAAAACGCTCGCGAGCGCCGCCAGCATGCCGGACGCCGGGGCGGTCACCGCCCAGGCCCAGAGAATCACGCCGCGGATGTTGCGTCGCAAACTCCGATCCGCCCGCATGGCATCCGCGCCGAGGACGCCCGCCATGATCACGTGGGTGCTCGAGACAGGCGCGCCTGCGGCGCAGGCCACGGCCAGGGTGAGGCCGGCGGCGGACTCGGCTGACCAACCGTCCGCCGGTCTCAGGCGCGCGATCTTCTCGCCCTTTCTCGAAATGAGCCGTATGCCGCCGAGTGCGCAGCCCACGGCGAGGGATGCCGCCGCCGCATAAGGAACCCATGTCGGTAGCTGGCTGCCCGTCACCCCGGCCGCGCCGGCCGATGTAATTGCCAGCCAGATGACGGCCACGACCTTCTGCGCATCGTTCCCGCCGTGGCCCAAGGCGGTGAGCGCGCAGCTTGCCAATTGCCCGGGCCGCATCCAGCGATCGACGCGCGACGGCCGGACCGTGCGCAGCGACCACGCGAGTGCGATCGTGAGCCCAACTGACAGGGTGAAGGCGAGGAGCGGACCGACGATCACCCAGGCGAGCACCTTGAGCGCACCCCAGAATTCGACCGTCCCACCCTGGGCGAGCGTGGCGCCGATCATACCGCCCATCAGGGCATGGGACGCCGAACTCGGCAGGTGGGCGACGCGGGCGAAGGTAAGCCAGATGAGCGCGCCCACGAGTGCGGCGATGAGCAGCAGGAAGACCGACACGCCGGGTTGAACCAGCCCGAAGGCCAGCATCCAGGCGACCTGGAGGCCGTAGGTGACGCCGCCGACCGCGGTCAAGAGCGACGTCCAGGCCACGGCGCTCGCAGGCCGCAGCACCCCGGTCGAAACAATCGGTGCGACCAGCGTGGCTGCGTTCTGATAGCCGTTCACGAAGCCATAGACGAGCGCAAGCGTGGCGACCCCCACGAGGGCCCAGGCAACGGCGATACCCTCGGCCAAACTCGGTGCCTCAGGCGACGTCGATCACGATGCCTTCGAGGATGTGCGCCACATCCTCGCAGCGGTCGGTGACCGTCTCCAGCAATTCGTAGATCGCCTTCATCTTGATCAAGTGGATCGCGTCCCGCTCGGTGCGAAAGAGCCGGGACATGGCGCTTCTCATCACGCGGTCGGCGTCCGTCTCGAGGCGATCGATCTCCTCGCACAGGCGCATGATGGTGTCGCCATTGCGCTCCGCGTTGGCCAGATGCGCCACGGCCTGCTGCACACGCTCGGCGCAGCCCACGCAGATTTCGGCCAACAGTGCAGCCTCGGCGGGTACGCGTTTGACGTCATAGAGCGAGACGGACTCGGCGCAATCCTGGATGAGATCGAGGCAATCATCCATCGCCGAGATCAGCTTGTGGATCTCTTCGCGGTCGAGCGGTGTGACGAAGCTCCGGTGCAGAAGCTGCACCGTCTGTCGGGTGATGCCATCGGCACGCTTCTCGATCGCATCGATGGAGGATGCGAGTTCCCGCAGATCGGACGCGCCTTCGCCCAAGCCTTTCATCAGTGCCGCGAGCGCACGCGCGCCGTTGACGATCTCGGCGGCGTGGGCATCGAACAGACGAAAGTATTCGCGCTCCCTCGGGAGCAGGCGGCCGAACAAGAACATCCCCCGGTGAATGCGTGACTGCGCCGGATTGTAGGTGCCCCGGTCAGCGTGCTCGGCCCGCCCTGCGCCAAGGGGCAGATGATCGTGTGGCCGCCCGCGCGAGCAGTTCGGCGAGCTTGACGATCGACAGCGGGGCCGAACCCTCAGCCTTGTTGTTGACGATGACGACCGCCTCGCGGCCAAGTCCTGCTGCCTCGAGGAGCGCCGCGGCGATGGCTGCGCGGCTGACCGGATCCTCGTCGCACAGACGGTCGAACGGGGCGTGGCGTTCCTTCGCTTCTTCGTACTTCAGTCCCGGATGCAGACTCCAGCGAATGACGAGCGGGTGCGCTCCGGCCTCGCGCCAGAAGCGCAGTTGTTCGGACAGAGGCGGCATGCGCGCGTGGATGGCTGCGCAATGGGTCGCGCCACCGGCGCAGAGCGCAGCCAGGTAGTCATCGGTCAGGAGCTCCGGGTCGCGCACTTCGATCGCGTAGCCAGCCAACGGTCGTGTTGGATCGAGCGGTGGCAGGGCGAGCAGGAACTCGGCCAGCCGATCGGCAAAGGCGAGAGGGTTCCTCGTGAAGCGCGGGCCGAGCGGCGGGAACTGGAAAACGAGCGGGCCGCAGTGCGCGCCGAGCCCGGCGCGCGCCGGCTCCACGAATTGCGTCGCCGCGAGTGCCGGGTCGAGGAACGCCGGGTTGTCGCTCCATCGCCCGGCATCGTCACGAAGACGCGGGCCGGTCGTGAGCATCGGCGCTTTCACGAGAAAGCGGAAGTCGGATTGCGTGGCGGTAACCTGTCGCGCATAGGCAGCGAAGGCGTCCTTGCTGATCGGGGCATAGAAGGTCCGGTCGATGCCGACCGCGCCGAACAGCGGATGCGCCGCGTAGGCAGCAAGTCCGTAGCGTGCGAGATCGGTCTCGGTTCGCGCCTCGCCGTAAACGAGCCCAGCCCAGCCGGGAAAACTCCACGAAGAAGTGCCGAGGTGGATCCGCGGCGGAATGCGGGTTGCCAGCGCGGCAACGTCCGGTGCGATGGGGGCCGGCAGCACCCGCGCTGCCTTGCGGCGTGCTTCCGTCCCCGGCGCGGCCGCGTCGGACGCGTGTCCTCGGCCTGCCGTATCGTGCGGGGCAGGAGAGAACAGGTCCACTTGAACGGTGTGCTTGGCCACCGGCGCATGTTCCCACTGACCTGCGCCGTCGGCAACTCAGGGCGGCCACCCTCGGCTCGGCGGCCGGCAGAGGCTTTCAGGCGCCCCCGCACCCGCCGCCATCGCCTCCGCCGCCATCGCCTCCGCCGTCGCTGCCATCGGCATCGGCAAGCGCGTTGTCACCGCCGCTCCCTGAGTCGCCACCGCGAGATGCGCGCGCATGGTGGGCGCTCACATAGGCATCGATGTCCGCCGGTGTGTGCACGAACCCGTGGACGAGCCCGAGGTGCCGGTCGAGATCGAAGAGCCCGGCG